>CAYGDI010000003.1:0-104853 GCA_964348695.1 uncultured Candidatus Saccharibacteria bacterium
AAAGAGGTATCATATATTTTTTACTAAGTATCATTTTTTTGTAACCCCCCAAAAACCATCTGCATTAATCCAACCTCCGCTAAACAAATCGTCAAATGTGTATGATTTACCATTTTTACCACCTTTTTTTTGATTATGGTTATTCGGATCACCTACCCAAAATTTCTTACCATCACTACTAACCGCTCTAATCACAACAAAATGTCCTGCGTTTGTAAATGGACTTGCAGCTCCAGCGTTGTATATAACTAATCCCCCAGATTCTATTGTTTGAATGATTTTTGCTTTACTTGAGGCTGAGGAGCCTAGGTTTTCCGCCTTTAGTCCATATTCTGGTAGTATCGCAGGCGCGGCGCGACTCATAGCTGTTCCCCCCTCTGGGTGGAATCTTTTTGATTTATTAGCTATCTCTCTAACAGTGACGAACTTGTTACCGATAGTAGATATTATCATAGCCATAGAGCTTGGACCACACGCAGAAGCACAAATACTATTACTACCCCCAGATACATACGGGTATGGTTGACTACCCCACCTACTATCACATTGATCAAAGAAACCAAGCTGGGAAACTCCCTTTGCGCCTTCTGGGAGGTCTAATATAGCACTAAATTTATTCTTATTGGCGTTGAGATCATTAGTTTCAGATCCTGAAGATTCGGTACAGTCACCAGATTCACCAGTAGGGCTTCCTGTCTCACTCGAGTCTTGTCTACCTGGGGTAGGATCTAAACCAAGTGCTTTTCGTAGTTTTATCATATAACCGTGTTTTGAAGAGTCTTTGTTGTCTCTTGGTTGAGACCATGGCTCATCGTCAGTAAGACGGTATGCTGCTCCGTTTTTATCATAACTATCAGGGTCGGTTCGATTGTGCCCATTACCCGCAGTTTCTCCGTGCCCTAGAAGCCCCTGTGTTTTACTGGGATCATTACTGCCTGTTATGAGACCAACAGGATCGTTTGCCGGAATATTATATTTTTCAATAAGTTTTTTAGTAAGTGCGACAACAGAATCAAACTGCTTATCATTATTTATTAATTCTTTTCCGTCTTTTCCGGTAATCTCAATACCAATAGCCCTGCTGTTATTGCCTGCTACGTGGTATGTTACCTTCATATCGTCAAGGGGGTATGATTGATATATTTTACCTGTTTTTCCGACATTAAACTGAACACCCACACTACTGTTTACCATACTTGTTAATAGGGACGATCCCTCGCTAGAGCCAGCCGTAAAGTGTATGATAATTGCTTTCGGATTTGATAGGTCACCCTTGTCCATTGCTCTCGAAATTGACGGATTGGTTTGGTATATTTTGTGCCAATCATTCATATTTTCATTTGCACCACTACCGTCGGATCCTGCTGTAGGATCTGTACACACACCACAACTGTTCACAGGTGTTTCTGGGTCGGGTGTGGTGTCTTCTGAACCACTTACATCACCACCAGCAGATAGTTTAGCCATTCTTTTCATCCAACTTTGTACGTTACGAACATATTGTTGAGTATCATTTTCACTCGGTGGCGCGTACACAGACATAATGTCGTATAATTTTCCAGAAGCAAGACCTTTGTCATAAAAACCCGAGTTTCTGATATATTCTGCTATATCACCGGAATTACCCGAGTTTTCAGGTGCTGTGTGATCGACACTGTTGTGTACTGAAGTCCATTTATACCAATACCTTCCTACGCTTGCACTATAGTGATTAGGCTGACTCTGTGTCGCCGTACGACCAAAGGCGTTATTTGCATTTTTGATATTGTAATCCCCTGGTCTAGCAAGTCCTGATTCCATCTGTGCTATGGAAACAACTAAGAAAGGATTTATATCAGACGCTTCAGCACCTGCAACAATTTTTGCTCCAGCCCCTTTTAGTTCACTGCTAGAATTTGTTTTCTTTATATATTTGTCTATACCAGCTGCCATTGATTCTGGATTGAGTCGAGGAAATGTCACGCCTGTAGGCGAACCTGATCCAGGTGCTAAATCACTAACATTTCCACTATCTCCATTCGGACAACAACCTACAACCTCACCACCAGAGCTTACTGCACCACTACCCTCTTTGTATTTGTTATAAAAATACGATGCAGCTTCTGCTCTACCGCTTTGTGTAGCAGTTATCTCATATTTTTCATTAATAATCTTTGCAGCCTCCGAGGGACTAGCATCTTTAATAAGATCAAGTACTGGATAGCCACTAGCGTCATTTTCTAACTCATGCCATATAAATTCAGTTTGAGCTTTTAGACTATAAGCTTGTTGATTCGAGCTGCTTGCAAAACTTTGCATCTTAGGCCATCTACTACTATGACTCCACTGAGCAATTCCACTATGAGTACCATTTGTTGAACGAGGGTTCAAATCTTCCGAAGTCCTAAACCCTGTGCTTGCTCCGCTTTCAAAAACTAAATTACCAACCATACCAGCAGTTGCTTTTGCAGGTAGACCAAGTTCTATCAGGTGGTTGTAAACTTTTTCTACATCAGTTTCACCCACCAAGCCACCGGTTGATGATTCGTCCTCTGCTGCGTATGCTGTAGGTGTTTCTAGGAGTGACGCAAATGATTCGAGTCCCCCGCCATTACTCGAGGATGAGGTAGCTTTTATACCTATGTGTACATGATCAAAGTGTCCATCAGACTTCCATATAACCTGTACCCTGTATGATTTACCATCTATTCTGGTGTTTTCATTCCAAAGACCTCCTTGTTTTGCTTTTTGTTTTGCTTGCGATGCACCAACACCGGCTGCGATCAATCCAGCTGCAGCTAAACTGTCGCCCTTCGGTACATCTTGGCCTGGTTGAGCGTTATTAGTGCCAAAGTTGTTTAGTACGGATCCGAAATCACCTGCGTTACCAGAATAATGATCAGATCCTGCTGTGTGATTTCCATTTGTCGAGGTTGTTATGATTGGTTCGTATGAAGTATATTGAGCTACCTTGTCCATGAATTTTCTAAAAGCTGGGGTGATATTGGTTGGTGTGCCGGATTGGATCGACCACCCACCACTACCTGTTGGTGCCGAATCATCCCCCTCGGTTGAAGATCCACCAGGATCACATGCTGTTGGATCATAAAACTGTATCTCAGAATCTGACCAAAAATCTGACAAAGCGCTTACTGGTAGTGTGTTTGTCGCTGCAAGTATAAATATAGAAAAAACAACAAAAGCTTTTTTAGCGATCTTGTATGTATGATTAATCAAAACCTATACTCCTATCAAATAACTAACACTATTTTTTATTGCGATGCTACCATATTTTTTTGCCGAATTGCTACTTATTTGATTATACATTTTGTAGACGGTAGGTTCTGTTGTTGTTCCGTCATCTACTTCTTCTGGTGCATCTTCAGCTTCACCCGGGTCAGCATCGTTACTAAACTGGTCTTCTAGTGTTTCATCAAAATAATATAGCCTAAACATATCATATTTTAACGGGTCACTAGTTTTTGCAGGATCTTGGCAGGCTTTTTTATCTAGACCTTCTGGCCAACCTTCATCATCTGACGAAACAGGCTGATCCGTCTCGGTGCACTTCTCTATCCATTTGGCGTATTCACTATCTGCTATTGCGGTGCCTTCACTATCAATAAATCTATAACACGGCAGCTCATCGTCAGTACTCTGACCACACATATAAGCCACTATTTGTTCGGGGTCATACTGAGAGCCAGCAGACGAACTTGC
Organism: uncultured Candidatus Saccharibacteria bacterium; assembly: GCA_964348695.1. Classification (GTDB taxonomy): domain Bacteria; phylum Patescibacteriota; class Saccharimonadia; order Saccharimonadales; family Saccharimonadaceae; genus JACPYF01. The sequence goes on from CAYGDI010000003.1 coordinate 3,700, forward strand.
ATCACCAACCTTGCTAGGATCTAGGCCATATTGGGGGTTACAGAACATATCAGCAGCAATATTCAACTCATCATAATCGTCATCTGGACATGTGTCATACTCTCCCTCTACATAATCTGCGCTTTTTGCGTAGGCGTTTAGCGACATCGAAGAAGTTGCAGTTTGTATAAACCCAAATGTTTTTTGTGGTATATTTTGCACACTAATACCGTTTATACTAGGAGCAACAGCAGAGGCAAAGCGATTCGCAAAAGAGCTGATATTGGAAGGGTCGAGTTGGTACATAACCCCACTATCAGCTGCTGCCAAGTTTTGTGTTTTTATAACATCTTCTTGGTAGCCAATAGCTTGTAGTTTAGAGAGTGGGAAAAATCCATGTGCTCTATTGACCATCGAACTCAAAGCTCCGGCACCAGCTACAATTGCATTACCCGCTTCATCACCATACTCATCACCCGTGATCAAGGTGCCACTGAGAGCAGCGGTTAGACTAGAGACAGCAGCTTCTAATAGAGGCATAAATGGCTTTGCCAAGACTCCACCTGCAGCACCAAGAGCATCGCCAACAACAGGTATTGCTAGTATAAGATCTCCTACAAAGTTCACAACACTACAGCCTGCTTTTGCAAATTTGTTCTTTGCGATTGCGCCTGCAGTGCCCGCAGAGCCACCACCGAGTACAAATTTTTTATATTCTTTGTTGTTTTTTGGAACATAGCCGTATGCTGCGTACTGATACCCTGCAGAATCAAAGGCTGTTTTGTTACTATTATTCGGGTTTGGCTTTTGCAGTATTCCAGCCAAAAGACCCATTGCTCGAGTCGCGCTAGTGTTTTGTGAGTCACCTGTTTTTGTTTGGTCAGCCATTCTAAAGAACATTACCGCATAGCGTATCAATACTGTGGCGTTTTTTAGTTTTGCTGCGGTTGCCGCATAACTAACGAGCGATCTTACCATACAAATACCTTCTAGAGCTGCAGTATAGATATTACCAAATTTTGGTATTCGTACTTTTCCATCAGCACTTGCCTCTGCCATTTCTTCGGCTTCTTCCGCCAACTCTTCTGCCAAGTCTTCACTCAATCTTTTTGAAAGTTGATCTTCTGCACCATCACCAGTTAAAGGTCTTGTACTTATATCAAAAGACTCCCCGCTTACTGTGGATCTTACTCGTTCCCTAGTTTCTTGGCCTCTAGAATTTGGATCATCTAGCACACTATCCTTGCTAATACCTTTTGTTTTTCCGATATATACCTTTAGTTTGGTGTAGAGTTTTTTCGTTGCAGAATCTCGCCAGTATGCTACTTTTGATTTGTTAAAAGTACGCACGTTATTGCGCAAATTTGGACTTTTTCTCAGTGTGCTTTTAAACTCACGAGCACTAACTGTCTTTTTCTTTCCATTTTCGTCGATATAGGTAATAGATTTTACCTTACATTTGCTGACAGGTCCGATAGTACGACAACTTTCTGTCTCTATTTTTGTGCCGGGATTTCTACGTTCAAACTTGGCTATTTCTTTTTTTGACATTCCCTTGAAGCGACATTTGACTTTGATAGTGCAGCCTTTTGTCATGTCTTTGCTCATTTTTGAAGCCAACACTCTCGAACTACGTTTGTCTATGAGGGAATTCGCACGCGAGTCAAATTTGTCGAGCAACACTTCCTTTAGGTGGATCAAAGCAGCACTAGGTCCGAGAGTAACGAATAGTGCGATAGCAACGCCCACAAGCCCAGAAATACCTCCGGCGATTGCTTTTTTCTTTGTAAAATTGACAGACAGGCCAGCTCTGGATTCTTGTTGCGGTGTTGTGTTATTTTTCCAGGCACCGTTGCCTCGATTTTCTTTTTGTTCAATAGTTTCGTCATCCGCAGCCTGATTTTCGGCAGCATCTTGCTCGAGTCCTTCGAGGTCTTCGTCACTACCCTGACGAGCCCTCTCTTCCATCATACGTTCATCACCTGGACTAAAATTTTTGTCGATTATTTTATCAAACCGGTCCTGTCCGGTGTTGCGGCTAGGGTTGAAATTGTCTTTTTTTGGTTTTTGCGTTCTGTTTGCCATGAGGATAAGGCCTCTACTTTATTTCACCTTCGCTTAGGTATCCTTTTCGAATATCAACCTCTTCGTTCTCAACAGCTTTGTTGGCTAATTCAGCTGCTCGCTGAGCATCTAGAGCCGCTTGTGGATTGGTTGTTACCAGTGTTTGCTCGGTGGGACTAGCGACAACCTGAATATGAACATGGTTTTGTCCAGCAAAAAACAATCCTTGTCCGACGGGAAAATTATTCAGTCGCTTCCGCTCTTCTTCTGTCAGCTTGAATACATCTGCCAAAACATCCACCGCGCTAGAACTTTGTTTTAATAGCAGCTGCATACTGGCATTCGCAACAATCGCTCGACCCATTTTACTAGCCATAAAATCTTCTACATCCTGTGTGATGGTTGTCAGGCCTAAGTAATATTTTCGGGCACGTTTTGCGAGCGAGAACATGAAGTTTGCGGAATCTTCATATTTCATCAGCTGCCAAGCTTCATCGATGATCAGCATGCGTTTTCGTTTGTCAGTACGTGTTTTGTTCCAGATATGGTTTAGGATAATATGCATAGCAATAGGACGAAGCTCCTCCTCGAGTGCTTGAATATTAAACACCACCATATTGTTATTGATATCAACATTGCTCTGTTGCGAAAAAATACCTGCGAACGTACCTGCGGTGTATTTTCGCAGACGCTGGGCGAGCTCTGGCCCAGAACCGCCCATATGTAGTAATGTATCGTACAGGTCTCCAATAGTAGGTGGTGTCGACTGATGTGTCAGTGGATCGCTGGTAATACCGACGCGCGCGTAGGTGTCGATCAAAGCTTGATCCAAATCAGCCTCTTGGTTGGGTGTGAGCGAGACTGCCTGGTTGCTGATCATTAGTTTGATAAGTCCGTGCAACGTGATGAGGTTTGCTCGCAAAGAGTCATTGGCGTCGTCTTCGTCAACAACTCTAGGTAAGTCAAAAGGGTTGATCCGTATATCAGAATTTAGACTCATCTGGACATAACTACCACCCACCGCTTCGGCAAGTTTTTGATATTCATTTTCCGGATCGATGATAATAATCTCAGTACCAGTCATCATAGAACGTACCGCTTCTAGTTTGACCGCGAAACTTTTACCCGCACCAGATTTTGCAAACACCACCATGTTGGCATTTTCCAGAGAAAACCGATCAAAAATAACCAATCCATTATTGTGCATATTAATTCCGTATAGCACACCTTTTTCTTGTGTGAGATCGGCCGAAGTGAATGGGAAACTAGTAGAAATAGCGCCGGTGTTCATGTTGTGACGTATCTGCAACTGATCAGCGAGTTGTGGTGCGGTGCTTTGAACTCCTTGCTCTTGTTGGCTCGAGGCGACTTTACTAAACACAAGCTGTTGGCCTAGGGTGCTTTCTATCTTGTGTTGCATAAACGCCATCTCATCTAAGCTATCTGCATAGAGTGTGACGTACAGACCATAGCGGAAAAATCTCTCTGCACCGAGCTGTAGCTGGTCACGTAGCTCCTCAGCGTCACTAATAGCTGCCTCTAAACTGGGGTCACGAACCTTGCCTTTTTCGCTATTGATACTTTGAGAAGCTTCGAGTTGAGTCACTTTTCGGCGTAGATTTTTCATAACTACTTCAGACTCAACTGGATAAATAAACATCGCGATATCTAGTACTTCGTCGGCATTGATAATAGAACTCAACCATCCTGTATACAGCTGTCTAGGGTAAGCATACACATACAGTGTTCTACCGTATTTGTTACCTAGTCGAAAATATGAGCTGTTGATCTCTAAACTACTCGGAGCAATAAGATCACGCAATGTACGGACACCTTTGAGAAATTCTTGTTCTATCTCAGCTTGTTCACGTGCTCGCTGTTGTGCTGCGATATCTATTGCATCTTGCTTTTTTCCGCCAAATATAGCCACTAGTTGCTCTCCTGATTGAGATTTGGTCGGGTTGCTTCGCCCTGACCCTTTTGGATATAGGTGTTAGTAACATGTTCAAAATTGCCTAATGGTTGGCGTACTGCGGTATCTGGGTTATAAAAATTGTAGTACAGTTCGCCCAGCTCTTTTGTGTTGAGCTGTACTGAGCGTACTCCCATCTGGAACAACCCACTCAGAACTGTATTGATGCGGTTTTGTAGCTCGTCTTTGCCTTTTTCATATGCTTCTTTGTTGATTTTTACCTGTGCTTGCTGCTGAGGTTTAAAAAGATTCGAGAACAAGTTTTTACTAGAGGCTACCGCGCTATCCAGATCGCCTGCGGGATAATAAGGTATGACCAAAAAGAAACTTTTGTCCATAATATTAGCTTCTTGGGCTAGCTGATCGATAAAATCTATGTAATTGTCCATCAATACACCTAGTAACATATTGTCCTGACCGCGGCGCATTTTGTCGAGACGGTCTAGGTATGGAGCAATATCAACACGCTGAGAGCGTATGAGTATTTGTACAGGAAAAGTCAACGAATTCAAAAAGCTTTGGTAGGCATACTCTATACCCTCTCTTTCGCGAGCGCTCATTAGGTCAAAATTGATCGATTTACAGGTGATAACAGCTCGAAAACTACCATCACCCATGATTACCATATTGTCGCGAAGCTCTGATATCAACAATGCATTTTGGGAACTATTGGGGTTTTTCTTTGCTGGAGATGTTGTATTTTGAGCAGGCTGAGCAGAACCAGGCTGAGCCTGAGCTGGTTGGTTGGTCGCGTCTGTTTTTGGCTGCATCTTTCTTTGTCCTCGCTTATGATTGGTGGAGGAGTGATATTTTTAATGCAACTTTATCTCCACCTCTTCGGTGGGCTGACTACTGATACGACTAGCTTGCTTTGCTAGTGTACTTACTTTCAACCCTTCGCTGTTATCTACGAGTTTCATTATATCAGGAGAGGGCTGCTTGACGCTAGTGCTTTGATCTGATGTGTCAATAGGCGGTGTCGTGGTCTTTTCTGGCTGCTTCGGAGCACCAGCCGGCTGGATCACGGTCTGGTGTATAGATGTTGGATATGGATCAAATTTCACCTTTGATAATAGCTCTTTTGCCTGTTTTTCTAGATCATCGTCGCTGACTGGTTGTGTCGTAGGTGGTGGAGCGACTGCAACAGGGGTTGGGGTTGGCGGTGTAACAGGCTGCTGTGTGGCTGCTTGCTGCATTCTTGTTTTAGCGGCTTGCTGACTAACTGCCTTTTGTTCATCTATCAATTTGTCAAAAGAAGTTTCTTCCAGTATGTCTGTTGCTGTTTCGGCTTCTGACACAACATTTTGAGCAATACTGACACTAGCTGTGCTATCAATATCAGGGTTGAACACTCCCCTTGCCGCCCAACCGCGCGTATCCATAATTTGCGACAAGCGGTCTAGTCTATCTAACGCTTCATCTTGAGTGATGTCTTTTGTGCGCTGTATCTCAACTGTTTTTGGTGCTGTGATTTCAACAGTTGACAACACCCCATCAGGCATCCATAGTCGTTTCTTTGGTTTCAAATGGTACTGCAAAATAGCAGCCAAGTATGTTTCGGTTGGCTGATCTTTGCGTAGAGGTAAGGCAATAGCAGCAAAAAAGATAATAAAAGGCAGCGGAATTAGCACTAATCCAACGAAAACTTGGTACAACACATAAGCCACAAAACACGCGAATGCAACTATAATTAGGTATATAAATTGACGGAAACCAAACGGTCCAATCAGCTTGTCTTCCGCCTCGACATCTTGTGGTACTTTGTATACTGCCATAACTGCAGTTTATTTTACCACAGCTACATAAGCGTTATAAGCACTTGCAAAATATTACTTTTTATGCTAATATAACAGATGAAATGTCAGAACACCCACCACAACCAAAAGAAACACCAGATCCAGCAGACAAATTCGAAGATATTCGAGATTTGATAGATGTTGGCGAAGATATGAATGACGACGGAGTAAATACCCTACATAGACCAGATGGAAAACTACTCGCGGTTGATGAACTCGAGATGATACGAGAACACCAAGATCTCATACGCGGCACAATCGATGATCGAGGTGAAAATGAAGATTTACCCAACGATACAGATCGAGAAAAAAATCGCAGCATGGACGCTGATCGTGATCATATTATCGCTGAACATATACATAGACTAACAAATGGCAAAGGAGCTTCGCCAGAAACTGTTGATAAGCTCTATGAGATGCTCAAACAGGGTAAAAAGATTGATGATATTGAACTACCAATAGACGAACCACCAGAAAATTCCGACGGTGAACCGGGTAATCCTAATGAGCCGAATGATCCGGAAAATCCAGATGACACACCAACATTAGTGATGCAGGCACCGCAGGTTGAATCTCGTTTTACCCCAGAGCAGCTGCAAAAGCAACGCGAAATCCTAGACGCAATAGACGATGCAGACCGCATATTCGATCGTAATAAAAGAATGAGAGCATTAAAAGAACTTGCCGAAAAATACAAAGACATAGATTTTACGGGTGATACAGGTACGCTTGGAGTAGAAGCAGCACAAAGAATACGCGTTAGTAAAACTCGTAGCAAATGGAACCCTCGTAGGTTGTGGGTAAAAAATACTAAAAAAAGTAATTACCAGTTGAGTCAGATGGCATATGAAAAAGATGAAAAGTATAGCTTGCATGCAGCGAAGGCTATGGGTGGCAACCTGCATATTATGAACAAATTGACCTATCCTGGTCGCAACGAAACAATACACCGCACTAACAAGTGGTATGAAACCAAAGTCGTCAAAGGTTTAGAGGATAGAATGGATACGATGATAGCGCAGGCCGACCAACTCAATGAGCAGATAATTCAGAAGCAGCAGGAAATACAGGCCGATGCTAACAATGAAGAGCTTAAAGAAGAGTTAAGGGGCCTCCAATTAAGCCGGGATAGACTTGATGATACATTACAGAGGACGTATCATGATTACGAACAACGGCGCTTTGATACCCTAGATGCGCTAGGAACACTACGAGGTTTTGGTGGCAATGAATACTTTGGAAAAGGTATAGCTTACCTGGCTATTACAAAGAACGAACCAGAACTACTATATGCACTTGAAGGGCTTGATCGGATCAACCTAAGATTTAGAGAGCAGCCCGTTGCAATACCATTACTTGGAAAAGTACGTGAACTTTACCACAAAATACGTATCACAAAAGCAGCGGATGCAATGATGATCCCACAAATACTGCGGGAATCTATCGAAGATCTATCTGACCAAAGAAACCAAGGCATTGTTGACGATGACCAGTTTGAGCAGATATCTCGCCAACTTGTTCAGGAAGCACGTGCGGCTGCTCAGAATATTAAGCAACCCGACTGGCGAGATGATGTAATAGTTCAGATCAACAAACAGACCCAGTAATTATATTAAAGGCCTCTTGTCGACTTTTCATTTTCTAGTACGGCAAGATGTTGTTGTGATAAAGAACCCCTGTGACGCTCTGAAAGTGCGTCCAAAAGCGTTTGATCACTAATAGCACCTTGTGTTTGAAGTCCTTTTTGCAGAGAAGTTACATCAAGATTACCAACAGTCTCTGCAGTAACTTTTTTATAAGTACCTGATCCTCCCGTACCCGGTGCCTGCGCACCTGCATTATTTATAAAGTCAGTCACTTCAGGGGTAGAGGATTCAAGCGCTGGGTAATGATTTTTGCCCAAGTGTGCAGCTAATGCTTGAGATTCCGCAGAAGGGCTACCCGGAGGGTTTGCCCCTGCTAGTTGAGATGCAAATTCACTAACCATATCTCTTCCACTCGAACCATTCTGCATAGCGAGGTCGGCTAGAGCGGCGCGTTGTTCATCAGTTTCTGCGTTTGCAAAGGATTTTCTTAAAAAATCATCTCTGCCAGGCCCACCTGCTGCATAGGCTGCCTGGGACTGATATTCTAGCATAGCAGCTTTGATTTTAAGATCTTTTGCCTCAAGTTTGAGTTTTGCTGGTTCCATTTCTTCGATTTCACGCTTTAGCTGCATTTTCTCCACTCCCAGTTTAACTCGTACACCCGCACCCCTATCAGCGCCGACACCTGCGTAGCCGTCTGGATTATTATTCATATCCCTCATAACATCATCTTCCAGTAGTCGCTTTGCCTCTGCTTCTTTGTTCTGCATGCGTGCTTGTGAACGAGTTGCTCGACCACCGACGTAGCGACGAAAACGATTGCGTCTGTTATCCGCTATCAGATTGCCGTCTGCGTCTAGTCCTGACACAGATCGTCGTGCCGAGGTTTCCATTCTGGCCAGCTGACCTCTTTTGCCGAGGTCTTCTTTCATGCCGCCGGTGAATTTGTTGCCGAGATTTTGAGCGGTACCGTATATTTTGCCCAACATAGAGTTTGAAGATTTGAGCATTGCTGGTATTGCAAACAGGGGCAATGCCAGGATCACGAGTTTTAGTAGGTAGCTAATGACGTCCATGTTTGTGCTCTAGTTTCCTTTCCTATATTGTAGCATTTTAGACCAAACTCGCTGCTAATATTGACGCGCCAAATACCGCCATGATCATCGGGAAAAGTATCAGTTGTTGCGTGAACAAGCTCCACCATTTTCTAAAATACTGCTCGGTGTTCGGTAATAGCCATGCAGCGAATGCTAAGGGCGAAACTAATACTAGTGCAAGTAATATGACTTGTCTTGCGATAAGCACTAGAAGTGTTGCGAAGATCGAGACCACCACGGCGAGTAGTAGAATAGCTACTAAAAATAGTAGGCCCATCGGTCCTATAGCATAGGCCGCTGCACCCCCTGCAACCAAACCACCAACAGATGCAGTTCCGAGAGTGACATCTCCACCAGTTGAGAAAAAGTTTGTACCACCACTATCTTGTCCGCCAGCCACTTGATTGATTGCGCCACTAATACTGGTCTCGCCACCTCCGGCTCCTATCATAAATCCAATGATAGAGTTGCCAGCGATGTTGCTAATATCTATCAAAAACGCACATATAAAAAACGACAGGTTGATGAAAATTGCGCCCATGATAAGTCTCGGCAACATACGCTTGATACCGTAGTTTGACAATCCAACTGATGTGGATTGTGAAAATACAATTGTCATAAATGCTACGATGAGCAAAATATTGGCCATACTGACAAATGCTGTGTGAATAGCCTGGATTTTGTCGTTGTTGTCTTTGTCCGCCAGTATTTGAAATGTCATCAGGCTTTCGACGATAGCAGCCGCTCCTTTGATAGCTTCTGTGAAACCGTCAACAACGGGACAAAGTACCCAGCCTAGCGCTCCTCCACGGCAAGAGTCAACTTCGTCGGTGCTAGAAGCTGAGCCACCCCCTGCACCACCAGCGGCGTCAACGATAGTTTTTATATCGGTTTTTTCAGAATCGGGTAGTTTGTAGTAGTTTTTTGTTGGTGTATCGAAGCTTGCTCTTGGTAGTCCGTTGCTACATTCGGTGGATAAAATGCTGTTGATCCCCTCTCCATCACCACCTTCATTTGCATCATTATCCGCAAGATTACCTGGTCCTGTACGGTCGTTTTTTTGGTGGACTACGGCGTCGGCTTGTCCTCCTGAACCCATTTTTGTGATTTTTGTTATTCCTGCTCTAGTCCTGTAATTGTCACCATCTTGTACTGCATTCCAATCATTGAAGTCATAGCCTAGTACATAGTCAATTTTGTAAAAAGGTCTAGTAGAGGGCTCGGTGAGTGATAGTGTGGTGCCGCTACAGTACACTTGTGCAACTGCGAAATATTCATCGCTATCATCATCACTGTTGTTGCCGTCGTTTAGCTGCTGGTTGATTTCTGGTGTGAAAGAAAAAACAGTACCATCGCCAAATAGACCACCTTTTACGACAACCTTGAGCATGTCGCCGATCTCTTCTTGTTTTTCTCCGTCGTTGAAGATAGTTTTTAGTTTGTTGGCGTTTGATTCTTCGTAGTAGAGGACTGCTTTGGTTATTCCTGCGGCAGCCTGAACAACACCGCCAATCGATACGATAACTGCAATTGCTACTACTGCCAGTGCCCATCTCTGCCTAAAGAAACGTTTCATACTGGGTTCAAGTATACCTCACCTATAACCACTAGCTCAATGCATTTGCACTTATCAGGCAAAAAAGGCATAATCTAAATCAAATGAAACGTATAATAACACACAAATTTTTCTCTTTTGTTCTGGTTGCGATGTTTGTTGCAGTTGCAACTAACTTTTTTGCTGCGGCTCCTGTGTTTGCCGATGCGGCCTCCGACAAGGCAAAGGAATATTGTGAAAAACAATACACAGGTAGTACTGCGAGCAATGTGCGTGACAGAGATGCGTGTATTTATGCTTATAAAAAAGCATATAACAAAGCGAGTGATGTCAGTGGTGGTTTTTGTTTCAAATATGTCAAAAACAAATACAGCGGTATTAATGATATCAATGATATTCGCGCAAATTCGGCCGCCAACGCCGTATATGGTGCCTGCGGTAAAGGCAAGATAGAAGGTTTGCGCCAAAAACAAGCTGACGATGCCGAAAAAGAAAACAAAGCAGCCAACGCCAACTACAAATGTGACGATACTCCTACGTTCTTTGATTTTGGCTGCTCGGGCACAAACAGTGAAAAAAGTGGCAACGAAAATCCTATCAGTAGGATATTATTCACGATTGTTTCGTGGCTGACAGGTCTCGTTACTCTAGCTGCTATTGGCGGTATTATATACGGTGGTATTTTGTATGCAAGCGCTGGTGACAATTCAGGCCAAACACAAAAAGGTATTAGTTTTGTGTTCAACGCAGTGATCGGATTGTTGCTATGGGTAGGTATGTATGCCCTACTGAACTTTATTGTCCCTGGAGGGTTGTTTGCACCATGATGAAAAATCTCGTGAGTTTTTTGGTGCTGCCATGTATGCTGGTCAGTATGTTAGGCGCGGCTGTCTTTGTTTCAACTCCAGTACAAGCTGGAAAATGCTCTAGCGAAGTCCAGCTTTTGCCAGGAGCAACGCCTTGGTATTCGGGGCTATGTAAAGAAGGTACAAATGAGATACAAATTACTAGTCCTGCCGAAGATTCAGTCAAAATTGGCCTCAATGTACTGAGTTTTATTTTGATCATTGCTGGCTATGTGGCAGTTGGTTTTGTGATATGGGGTGGTTTCAAATACATGCTTGCGTCTGGTGATTCTGGGAAAATTTCTAGTGCAAAACAAACTATACAAAATGCCCTCATCGGGCTGTTAATTGCACTATCAGCAGCAGCAATAGTGACGTTTATAGGAGGTTCATATGGTATTGCGTAGGGTGCATATTATTACAGCAGGTATGATTGGTTTGTGTATGTTGTTGGTTCTTGTGATTGGTCAGACGGCTTTTGCAGCTGGAGTGAGTGATTCAAAACCAGACAAATTTGCGCTCAAGGCCGAAGATCTCAAGATCAAGAAGATTGAGAGTCAGGCTATAGTGACCAACACTCTAAATGCAGTCTACTCTATCGCAGCTGCAGCTGCCGTTATAGTTATTATTGCTGCAGGTTTGATGTATATCACTAGTGACGGAGATCCTGGCAAGACATCAACTGCAAAAAATGCCATCATATATGCTGCAATTGGTTTGGTTTTTGTCGGTACGGCGTTTATAATAACTGGTGTCGTACAAAATATTGCATCAAACAGTCCAACGACATTCATTATTGGTGAGATATCATGAAATACACAAAACTAACATACAGCCTTGTCATTCTAGCTATAGCTGCACTGCCGCTACTATTTAGCGACGCCGCATATGCTGCCTTGCCTCAGTGTAGTAGTGGTTCTAATACCGCTATTTGTCAGGCAAATACTAGCCTGGTTGGCGGTGTACTAAAAAGCGTTATCAATGTTCTGCTCTATTTTGCGGGAACAATTGCAGTGATCGTGATAGTTGTTGGCGGTATACGATATATCACTAGTGACGGCGATCCAGGGGCTGCCAGCAAGGCAAAAAACACCATTATATATGCATTGGTTGGTCTGGTAGTAGCAGTCATGGCCTACGCAATAGTAAACTTTATATTAGATAGGATAGATATATGACGTTCAAAAAAATAACACACACAATACTTGCGACAGTCGGTATCTTTAGTCTTATGACTCTAGCGACAGTCGGGCTTTCATCTCAACCAGCATTTGCAGATACAAAAAAACAAGTTCAAGATGCTGTAAAAGATATAGACTCCGATCCTAATAGCAACAAGGGCACAAAAGTCACTGATGTCATACGAAACGTAATAGGTATACTGTCATTTCTCGTAGGTATGATCGCGGTATTGATGATTGTAATTGCCGGTTTTCGTTTTGTGACGAGTAACGGCGATGCAGGCACGGTATCTAGCGCCAAAAACACTATCATCTATGCGGTTATCGGTATTATCATCACAGTCATGGCCTATGCAATAGTGAACTTTATACTAACGAATATTGATTGATAGTATGCTACGATTTTGTCTCTCGATCATTTTTGTATGCAGCCTCGTAGCTACTAGTGTCGTCATGTCTCAAACCACCTATGCGCTAGATGGCAATGCCGAGACTTCAACAAACGCTACCCTAAAAGAACTTGGTGACACTACTGATAAAGACAAGGCGTGTAGTGATGCAGGTGGGACAATAAAGAGTGGCAAATGTGTAGATGAAGATGGCAGCACTATAGACACGACATCAGTATCTCTAGCAATCAGGAATATAATAGGTATACTGCTCTATGTTGCAGGTATTATCTCGGTGATTGTTATTGTTGTTTCGGGCTTTCGCTATGTGACTAGTAACGGTGACGCCGCCGCCGCTTCGCGCGCTAAAAACGGTATAGTGTATGCCCTCATAGGGCTCGTGATTACTGTCATGGCATATGCTATAGTCAACTTTATATTAAGCAACTTGAGCTAAAGGAGTACCAGATGAAAAAAATACGAATGTTGATCGCACTAATGATGATGACCGGCGCTATGATCGTAGCTCCACTCGCTCAGACATCATATGCAGCTGTAGATATAGATAAAGCAAGAGAAGTAACAGAAACAGAAGCATGTAAGCAACAAGGAGGCAAGCAAGGCTGTGAATCTGGCGGCGCGATTACACAAGTATTCCGTACTGTCGCGAATATTCTACTATTCCTAGTCGGCGCAGTAGCTGTGATCATGCTGATCATCGGTGGTTTTCGCTACGTGGCTAGTAACGGCGATGCGGCGGCAACAAAAGGGGCAAAAGATACGATCATGTACGCTATTATCGGTATTATCGTAGCCTTTTTGGCATATGCCGCGGTCAATTTTGTCGTGACACAGCTGACAATAGGGACAACTACTAGGTAGATTGCTCTTCACAAAAAGGTTGTGTTTTGATATAACTATTGGTATACAGTCCATAAATGTATAAGGAGAAACATACAATGAAAATAACAAACATAACTGCAAAGCTTCAGCAGCTAGCGATCACCCACTTTTCTATCGTGGCGCTTGTTGTTGTCGGTGCGATCGGCCTATCACCAGCTGTATCTGCGGCACAAACAACAGGTTCAGGTGGTTGTGATATATCTACGGGGGTCAATATTGTTTCAGGAAAAGATTGTGCTCAGCCTGACAAGGTTGCTAGCAACCTAGAGGGTCAAGGTGGTATTTTTGCAACTGTCGCGAATATTCTACTATTCCTAGTCGGCGCAGTAGCTGTGATCATGCTGATCATCGGTGGCTTGCGCTACGTCACAAGCAACGGTGATCAAAACGCTGTCACAGGTGCAAAAAACACTATTATGTATGCCATTATTGGTATTATTGTAGCGTTCCTCGCCTACGCAGGTGTGAACTTTGTTATCACACAACTATCAGTTGGTACTGGTGGCACTGCGAGTTAGCTTCTGTTTTTACCAATAAAAATACCCCTCGGTTGAGGGGTATTTTTATATCAACAGAGATTACTAGTTGATTTGAATCTTGCGTGCTTGTTCTGCCTTTACCTTGGTAAAGTTGATTGTCAACACACCATCTTTTAGAACAGCTTCTACTTCGTCTTCCTTTACTGCAACTGGCAATGCGAGTGTACGGCTGAATTCGCCCCAGTAGCATTCCTGAATGTGCCATTGTGAGGCCGCTGAATCGTCGCCACTAGATAGTGTTCCGCTGATTGTCAGTATGCCGTCGCTAATACTTACATCGAGATCTTGCTTGTTTACACCAGCAGTACGTGCTTTGATGATTAGTTTGTCTTCAGTCTCATATACATCAACAGCCAATTGTCCCGGTACTGCTGCGTCGTCTTCTTCCCAGCTCTCTTCAACAACTGTTGTTGTTGCGCCGCCCGTCGGTTGTTCGTCGTCGTTTAGAAATGCCGCCGCCAATTCGTCTTCGATCAGCAAGTCGTCATTGTTATTTTTCTTTGCCATAGTCTCCTCCACTTATTGTCGTTTTATAACTCGCTTGACAATTTATGTCCTAGCAATGATTATAACTAAAGCATATCTAAAAATCCACCCAAAAATGTAAAAATCACAATGTTTGATAAACTCTTGCAAATCATAGCTCCTCACTACTGTTATTCATGCCAAAAAAAGAGCAGTATTTTGTGTGAAAGTTGTATATATAACATCACAATTGATACAAAAAACTGCTGTATTGAATGTCGAAAACCAAATCTAGACGGCACTTGCTATGCATGCGAGACAGGGTATTCAAAATCGTGGGTAGTTGCTGATAGGGAGGGTGAATTAGCCCGTTTGCTGCATGATTACAAATGGAATGGGGCCTTTGAAGCGCGACTGGTACTCGCTTCTTTACTGAATAACACACTCCCCTTGTTGCCAGATAATACTGTGATTGTTCCGATCCCGACAATCCCTCGACATAGGAGGATTCGGGGCTATGATCACGCTGATTTGCTGGCACAATCTTTTGCCGATTTACGGAATTTGCCAAAAAAATCACTACTGCAGAGAAGAACTAATTCCGTACAGCATACCGCTGATAGAGCTCAGCGTATCGCGCAAGCCGAAAAAGCGTTCTATTGCTCACAAAAAGTAAAAAGCAGCGACATATACCTTGTTGTTGACGATATTATCACCACTGGTTCAACAGTATCAGCAGCAGCTTCGGTTCTGCGACAAGCAGGAGCGTCGGAGGTGTGGGTAGCAGCGGTTGCTCGACAACCTTTTCAAGTTTGACCGATTGATTGTATTGTTATTTATTTTTCATATCGTATGCAAGTGCAATAAACATGGGTCCTGTAATCAAGGCGTATAGCCCTAGGATTCATACAAATGCAAGCACCCCACTAACTATTAGGACAAGTCCTGCTATTAGTACGAATGCAGCAAATGCAATACCAATATGCCGTAGTAAGTATACATCTACACCGATCTCAACTACACTTAGTAGAATTGTTGGTACTCGGGAAGAAAAGAAACTTTTGCATTACCGATATTGGTTAGTCCCACCACAACACTTGCTACGTACAGCAATGTAACAATTGTTAGAGCTGGCCAGAATACAGCCACCAACCCAAACAGGATTGCTACGATCCCATGTAGAGCGAGTACGCCCCGCAGATGATATTTGACTCATTTGGTATCTGCTATAGATATAAGCTTTTTTAGGAGGTTGTCAAATGGTAATCTTTTACTAGTTATACTACTAAGGCTGGTAATCTACATTCAGAGAAGAACATGCCTGCGACGAACTAGCTGAGCCTAATGAAGTTATTACTACTTTTCCTGAAAAGATTCTTCCGTCAGAACCTTCACCCTCCCAGCTTCTATAGGCAATTTGCGCAGCACCAGCACTACAGTATCCATATGCGATTCCCCCACCCGTTACAATATTTCCGCTAAGTTTTATATCTTCTGAAATACTCGACTCAGGATAAGTAGCAAAATCCTGTAGCGTCTTCGGGTAGTCGCCATTAGTTGCATAGTATGCTTCCGCAAGTTTCGTCAACTTATTTGCATCGGAGACGAGTCTTTTTTCTTGCCAGGGTATGGGCTCGTTTGAGTTACTCCCATTACTGTAATTTGATCCCTGAGAATTTAGCAGGCTTCCTGAATTGGCGGCAAATATTAAAAATAGCACTATGCTGGTAATTAATAGCAGTGTTGTTATGATACTGCCTACAAAGCCAATAGAACCAAGTCTGGTTGATACACCGGCCGCATTTGATTTATTGCGTGACACCATGCCGAAGACGATTCCTATTATAGGGAATACAAACATAAATATAATACTTAGAATACCAGTTATCTTACCTGGATTGTCGATTGATATCTGAGATAATGAATTTGAATTTACAGACTGGTGCGACACAGTATCAGTCTGTGGCTGCGCATGAAGTGTAGCTGGGAGATGAATGTCTGAGGGCTTTACGTCTGAATGTATAGGTGTGATATTTGTACCACTATTGGAATTGGATGTACTTTCGGTTTGTGAGGGAGGTGTAGTTACTTCAGTTTCTTGTGGTGTGCTTGGTTTGCGGTCAGACTGGATAGAAACTATGTTCGGGTTGTTCGGAGATGGTTGTTTATTTTGATTTGGGTTCATATCTTAGCTTTCTTTAAATGGTAGCTACATTTTAGCATAATCATTTAATGTTATGATAGAAGCCTAAATAGCAAATATTTTGTTAGTGATATCGCTTCAGTATATTCCGACTAGGATAGCTGGCTGTACCCTTCCACTTCAATGAAGCTCGAAGTAACTACCTGCGTTAGTTCCTTGTGATCGAACTCAAGACTGCGCTTACTTACACCATCAAGTCGCAAGTACAAATTATCAAAAGTACCACATAAAAACCCCAGCAATGCTGAGGTTTTTATGTGGTACGCCCGGCAAGATTCGAACTTGCGACACCTGGTTCCGAAGACCAGTGCTCTAATCCACTGAGCTACGGGCGCTCGTGCCGTGGCAAAGTGCCACGACTAAATAAAGGTACTTTCTCTTTTCAAGAGAACAGGATTGATTTTAACAGAGATACCCTATAGTCGCAAACGTCGCAACAAAGTGTCCATCGTATCTGGACGCAAGTCTTCCATTGGCAGATGCGCACCGAGAATATCAACTATTTGTTCACCGTCATTTTCGCTAAAATATATTGTAAGAGATTGCCCAAAACGTTTTGTAGGTGTCAAGACAATCGAAAATAAACCACCATCTTCTATCACGCCAAAAGAACGGAAAGTATCGAACGTATATAACTGTTCTCCAACATGTAGTCCATTGTCAGTCAAGCTATATTGTAAAATACGAGGCGCACGTCGTATATATACGATAAGTGCAATAGCCATCACAACAATCAGTGCTGTAAAAGTCCATTTTTGTGTCCAAATGGAGATCCCGAGCAAGATCAACACGACCGCTCCAAATCCTGCGAACCATAAGCCATCTCGTTCGTGGTGTATGCCTTCTGAGGCTTCCCAATTAATCGGTTCAAATGTATTTATATCAGATGTCTTATCTGCAGCTTGAGGAGTAGCCGTTTGTGTTTGAACGTCCTCCTGAGGTTGCCAATAATTTTGCCCATCGTTTGGCTGCATGTGTGTATTATAACACCCTAGACAGTTCAAGTGCGAGTATTTGACGGGAGTGTTGATAAATTGACACAAGCGTGTTGATCTGATTAAATACAGGCATAACTAATCAAAAACACAAACAACATGAACCCAAACGAACAACAAACGCCACTAGAACCAGCTGCACCGCAGCAAGAACAGTTGCCACCCAAGCCAACTGTATTGCAGCAAATGCCAACTAGCCCTGAAGCTCCGGTGCAGTCTATCGCTTATGGGGGTAGGTTTGATAGGTTCATGGCCTATATAGTAGACTCGATTCTCATTTCACTACTACTTTTTGCTACATTTATCCCAGCCATACTACTAGGCAGTTTCGTGATAGTCGGTGTTTCCGAAGATGCAGGTACTATCGTAGTGCTGCTGTTGATGATAGCTTCTGTTTTGTTGTCGTATTGGGTGATTCGCATCAGACCAGTTATCAAGACAGGGCAAACTATGGGCAAAAAATTGCTACATCTAAAAGTTGTCAAAGAAAACGGTCAACCACTATCCCCTGGTAGCGTATGGGCTAGGGAGATTGCGCTGATTATTAGTGGGTCTATTAGTTTTCTTTTCTTTGTGTTTGTTGCGCCAATCCTCTTTACCCTCAAACGACAAGGTGTTCATGATATGATAGTCGGCTCTATTGTCGTTTCAGCAAATCCAGTTGTAGCATCTCAACCTACTCAAAATCCTCAGGCTTATCCGACGACGACCGTACCTGCGAGCAGCAACAAAGGACTCAAGGTCGCTCTGATTGTAGGTGTATTTGTTCTCCTAGTACTGCCGCTTGCCGCATCTGTTGTTATAGTTGCATTTAGTGGTATACAGAAAAAAGCGCAAGAAGCCGCCAAGCAAGCGGATTCAAAGGTAGAATTGGTAGAGAGACTAGCGACAGACAAAGGCAGGACAGTATCAGTACTCGTTCCAAGCACGTGGAAAGAGAGTGGTGATATCTATGGTAGCTCTTCAGAAAATGAAAAAAACTATCTAGCAGGATCTTCGCTTGATGAATTTAAAAAAGTCACTCTCGAGATCTTGGCAACAGAAATAGCAATGCCACCCACTATCGCTGAATCCATATTCGAGCAAACAAAAGCTCAGACTTTGGCTTCCGAAGAAGCTGCTCTAGAAATAGAACTGGAATCTGCAGGCAAGACAAACTGCGATGTTGAGACCAAAGAGTACCCAGGTCTCAAAGATCGTAATTTTGGTCTATTATTCACGTATAGTTGTGATGTGACAAAATCTGACGAGAAAACAACACAAACTTTAGATGGGGTACGTGCCGTTATTCACCAACAAGATGGAACACGTATACAGTTTGAGCTCGAAAATGCAGAACCAAACAAGCTCGATAAAAAAACCTTTGACAGTATCGTCGCCAGTCTCGATTTTTAGTGTGAGAATATTGAAGTAATTCGTCCTTTTGGACTCATCAGCATAGGCACACATCTATGGTTACTCCCGAAGGTTGATATCTGGAGCTAGGCTCTACAGATAACAACCTTCCGGCGGAGACGAATCTCCACCGACCTGTTCCCAGGTTTTTGTTTGAATGATAGGCTTCAAACTACCTTTCCTACTTTTTTCAGCAACTACTGATCTGCGAACGGATCAGTATTGTCGATCTTGCCTGTGTCGCGGCCGCTTTGTGCGTCCTCAACAACAACCAAGGTACGCATCTGGCTGAGTGCGGCCTTGCCAGTGACCGGCTTGCCGGCAACTGTGATCTCGAGGTCCTCGTTGGGGTATTTCTTGCCCCCAAAGGTACGAACCTTGAATGATCCAGTTCGCCACTGGTTGAACTGAGTGACGCCACGCTGCAGAATGGCCTGAGAGTCGCGGAAGTCTGTTCGACATCCATTGATGATGATCATCACGTCCTGAAAGGACTTCGACAGCCCGGACGTATCCGGGTAGGCTTCCGTAATAGCGCTGAACAATGAGCCTCCACCTGGCTGAGCACTGGTGTTTCCAGTGTACCGACCCTTGACGGCGTCGGTAATCACCTTGTCCAGCGCATCGGTCTGTGCTTTGGTAGCGCCGACCGACTGCTTGGTTTTCACCAGGCAGTCCGACAGGATGTTGGTCGTGTCGTTGTAGTAGGTGATCAGATCCTGCTGCTTCTTGTTGCCGTCGTTTGTGACGCTGTTGCTGATCACAAAGTAGAGCAGGCCAAGGAGCAGTACAGCTCCAATCGCGCCGAACCACTTGAACTTCTTGATTGCTTCAAGAGCTGTCATGTACTTCTCTCTTTCGAGTTGATTTATCGATACGAATCGGACGAATCGAATGACTCATCCTTGGACTTGTTTGACGTTGTGATGACGTACGAAAGTGGGTCATAGCTAAGCAGAGCCCACCAAATAAACAAGGACAGGAATAGAACAATGAAGAACATGAAGATCTTTGATCCAGTTTTCACCGGAACGAGATCTTTTAGCTCGACATATCCAACTCCTACTTCCCCTGCGTCCTCGCACTTCATGCATGGCCGCTTGTATGGAAAATCGACGAGCACAGTTTTACCAACCAAGCCCGCCGAATTGTGGTCGTACTTGACCTTCAGCTTCTTCCCGTTGCTAAAGACACTTGTTGGAACGTTCCCGAACAAAGCATCTGGTTCAAACGGAGTTTGCTTCAGCCTCAGACTGAGCGCCGTCAACATCGCTCCGTTTCCTTGGGGCATTCCAGTAGCTGCACGCGACCACTCGACGGTTTTGCCGTCAGCGCCCACGCCAATTGCCAGAATGATTCCATTCTTTGAAATACTCCATTTACCAAGACTCGTCCAGTAGGCCTTTAGGGCTGTGATGTAGTCGTCTGGGTTGCTTACCTTGCTGGCGGGCATCAGAACAACGTGCATGTCACCCTGTAGGTCACTACCTAGAGCTGCGTTCAGCCGCATCAGTCGGTCATTCCACTGGGGAATGTTGTCGACTTTGAGACCTCCAACAGCTTGGAGTTTGGTTGCTTGCATGCCGTAGTCGTACAGAACATCATCGCCCAACTTGTCAGTGTGCTTTGGGAGCAAACTGATCTTTTGGTACTTTGCGATGCTGCCACTGTACTTTTTGTACAGGTCACTTTCGCTTGCAAGAATGAAGTTGGCGTATTTGAAAACCCCTGTTACGGGATCACTCATACCAGCTTCAAGATTTTGCTTTGCGTTGACCCAACGTGTCGGAGCTTCGCGCGGGACATCACCAGGGATGCTACGTCCACCTCTCCACGGCTGTGGGTTGGCTTCGAAGTAATTGTCCCCGATTGTGATTGTTCGCCCGAGATTGTCATCCAACACGTAATCGAACTCGTAGGTTGCATAAGGGCAGTGATGATCGATCACCTCGGTGTATGCAGCTCTAGTCTGGCGACCTTCGCTGTCGTACTGTGCCGGGTGATAAATGTATTCTGTGTCACACACGTATGTATGAGAACAAGAACCATCCTTTTCACATCTGTCCGGTACAACCCTGGCTTGCGTGACGCTGCCGTTGTAGAACTCCTTGTAGCCGTTGATCGCACTGTTGCGCGACAAATTTGGCCCTATCCACATCGTCACAATTATCGCAACTGCGATAGTAGCGACTGTCCCGAGAACGAATTCTGGGGCTGTGATGCGGTTTGGGCGGCCGATGTAGCTCTGCAGATCGTACTTGTGTGCTAGCCATGCGACTAGTCCACCAGCGATCAGGGCAGCTACAATGCTCGTCAATGTGAGCACAATATCACCTCATTTGGTTGCTGAAATTGTTAAGGACCACCTCTCACCAAAAAAGGTGATTAGTAGTATTATTGTAACACATTATATAATATTTTGCAAGTAATGATATCTATAAAGGCTACTATTTGTAGAGCTTACTGTCGATCTCGCCTGATCTGATCGAAGACTTTTTGAGATTCGGTGCGCATATCAGCTACAAGTATATCCGCTGCGTCGTTAGATGGGATTGGTTCTTCTATCCCCAGTCCGACGGATGCGATATCGCACCTACTAGCCGTGATAAAACCAATTAGTTCGCCATTTTCTTCGCTAGAATCAAACTCTTCGTAACTAGCTGTTACGCCATCTGAACAAAGGGTTTCCCCCTCGTCAGTCTCCAGCCTAACAGAGGTAGATTGTATACTTGTATCAGCCTCTTCATTTTCTATGAGGACTGCTGCAACATCGCCGGATCGGAACTTTTTATTACCTACACCTTTTTTCATAGTGATATTGATCGTGCGATTGCTGTTTTCACTAAAAAGACGCAGTTCTTTTTGCCCTTTTGAAGGTTCATACCAAAACGCATAATCTCTGTTTTTCTGCGCAAAACGGGCAGCCTTTTTGCCTAAACTTGCCATAGCGGGATGAAATCTATCTCTTAGTATTTGTTCTCTTGTTTCTTCCTGTAGAGCTATTTTTTTGCCCAATTCTTCTTTTGAAGGGCCTCCACAGCCAGCTGCCATAAGCGCAACGGATATTAAGCCAGAGGCAATAAGTTTTTTTGGTGAGGTATTGAAACGGTGACCTTCGTTTTGCTCCACTGTGGTGTTCATGGGGTTATTTTATAATGAAAAGTGGAATTAGGCAAGAGTGTGGATGGGGTATCGCTTCACTACGTTACGCTCCTTCGCTCAATCTTTCTCGGAACAAGTTCCTGCGAGAGATTTCGCTACGCCGAACGCAACGGTTTGCGCCAGCCAAGCTGTCGCCCGTGGGTTCGTAAAATCACACAGCATTAAAAATAACTGAGTAGGTACTCAGTTATTTTTAATGGCGGAGAGGGTGGGATTCGAACCCACGGTACCGTTTCCGGCACGACGGTTTTCAAGACCGTTCCCTTAAACCACTCGGGCACCTCTCCGTACTTCAGACATTTTAACAGATATCAGGAAGCTGAGCTACTCCCCTTTCTGAGTGATACCCAGGCTATTTCAAACAACAGCTTAAATGTCTCAGAGATAGGCGAGCTCTCTATTAGGATCGCACTTGGTGTCTCTTTACCCTGGACTACCAGTATACAATTATCAAAAGCAATCATCATTGTCTCTATAGAATTGTCGTGTCCATCTGGGACAAAACGAGGTTTGCGCATCAGCTGGTCGTGTAGTCGTAGCCCCCTCTTAGCAATATGTTTGTTCCATATAGATATGCTTTTTATTTGTCGATCTTCACGGGTTTTTTTAAAGTATTCTTGATAGGTTTGTGGCATATATCGTACGGCATTTTTGTATGGTGACGCTATCCACCAATCACGATCCTTGCAGCGAAGAGCATGTTCAAGCAATTGCTGCACCTCTGTTTGGCCGTATGCTTCGTGCACAATCGGTATCGTTTGTTGGCTCGAGAACGAGTCGATATATTCCAATGTGTGATTGAGTTCAGTTATCTGCCGAGCAATCAAAGGTTTGAGATGAGACGGGGAGAGCATTGTATAGAGAAAACTTTTGTTGTTTATGGGTATTTTTTTGCACAGTCCGTACTGTATAAGAGATTGAAGGTTTGTCATTACGGTCGGCTTCGGCTGTTTGGTGAGAATTGCTATTTTTTTGCTCGTCTTTGCTCCAGTATCGAGGCATAAAAGATAAGTTTGCTGAGCGCTGGGGCTCAATCCTACCTCTGTAAGTAATGGTTGTATTTCTTTGTATGTAGACATCACATACATAATAACAGATTAATATTTTTTATAATGTATATTTTTAATACAATCGTGTTATCTTTTCAAAAAAAAGGTGCATACTGTGCATATAGGTATTGAAAGGAGATATCATGGATAAATTAACTGTACCCAGAAAACAAATACATATTGTTGGTGGTGGCACAATAGAACCGATCAGAGAGCATCTTGCTCTGTCAGCCCGAGCATATGGGGCGACAGCAAAGAGATTGGGTGAGATTTGTCGAGAACTAATACCTCAGATGGATGTTAATGTGCATCTGACCAAAATGGCAGATACAACTAGCAGACTGGAAACATCTGATGATCTTCGGGAACTAGCTAGGGAGTTGGTAACAGATTACGATACAAAAATGGTGTTTTGGAACCCAGCGGTGTGTGATTTTAAAGGTGAGGTTGGCGATGTTGAGAGTGCGATGCATGCTCAAAGACTAAAATCAGTCGCTGGTCAGGCAATCAAACTTACACCAACAGAGAAAATAGTCACGATGTTTCGTAAAGATAGTGTGCAAGGGCAAAAACCTCGAAAAGACATATTTGCCGTAGGGTTTAAGACTACAACTGGGGCGAGTCCGGAGGAACAGTATTCTGCAGGTCTTAATCTTTTGAAATCGTCCAGCCTCAACTTGGTGCTCGCAAACGATACAGCAACTCGCCAAAACATGGTTGTTACCCCTGAAGAGGCACCATATCATGAGACAGCTGACCGCGAGGAAGCCTTACAAGGGTTAGTTGAAATGGCACATCTTCGTTCGCAGCTTAGTTTTACAGAGTCAACAGTCGTCGATGCAGAGCCTGTGGCTTGGGAGAGTGAAGAGGTGTATCCAGCGCTTCGTACTGTAGTGGACTATTGTCGAGAACATAGTGCGTACAAGCCATTTAACGGGGTAACTGCCGGTCACTTTGCAGCCAAAATAGGAGGCAATATGTTCCTCACCTCTCGTCGCAAGAGTGATTTTAACCAATTATCAGAGGTAGGACTTGTGCGCGTTGTGACCGATGGAGACGATAAAGTCATAGCGTACGGCGGTAAACCTTCAGTTGGTGGCCAGTCGCAGAGGATTGTCTTTGAGCAACACCCCGGCAAAGATTGCATAGTGCACTTTCACTGCCCTATCAAGCCAGGCTCAAAAATACCGGTAGTTTCTCAGCGGGAGTACGAATGCGGTAGTCATGAATGTGGCGAAAATACATCACAAGGACTCGGTGTGTTCGAAGGCGGCACTATAGAGGCGGTGTATCTAGACAATCACGGGCCGAATATTGTCTTTCGGCACGATGTAGAACCGCAAAAAGTGATCGATTTTATTGAAGAAAACTTCGATCTAACAGGGAAAACTGGTGGGTACATACCTACTTCTTAAATAAGTTTTTCTGAAATCGAGTTACCACATAAGTTCCAAGGAATGAACCTAGAGCAAGAGGTAGTACATATAAAAATTGTTTAGTGTATGCAAAAACCCCGGCCGCCAAGATGAAATGCATCACAAAACTAGTCGATGCCGCTACAAGTGCCTGTTTTTTGATAACAGCAATCGTGTAATAAGCGTACATACCGTCAACGAGAGCATAGCCAAAAAACAAACCAAGAACTATTAGCCAGTTAATATCACTAAACATGTATCAATATTACTGCAAGTGGCTATAATAATGACATGCAAGAGTCAATTTTTACAAAGATTATCAAAGGCGAGATTCCATGCCATAAAGTTTATGAGGACGAACAGGTTCTAGCCTTTTTGGATATTCACCCAATCAATCCTGGTCATACGCTGCTAATACCGAAAAAACAGGTTGATCATCTGTGGGATTTGGACGAATCGGAGTATCAATATATCTGGAAAATTGCTAAGCAACTAGCTGGTCATATACAGGAAACTCTGCAGCCAAAAAGAGTTGGTGTGATCGTTGAAGGCTTCGGTGTGCCGCATGCCCATATACATCTGATACCACTGATTCACGGCAACGATATCAAAAAACACCAAGACCTAGAGGCTGAGCCTGATCACGAAGCTCTAGCAGCTGTTGCTGAAAAATTGAAATGATTACAATTATAGCTATAGGTAAAAAGCACGAGCCTTGGCTCGTTGAGGGTATTAATCGTTATCAAAAGCGTCTGAGTGCACCATTTAATTTGTCATGGACATTGCTGGCAAACTCGCCGCAAAAGGGTACTGTGGCTGTTAAAAACGAGTCTGACGACATACTCAACAAGCTCAAGTCTGGTGATTTTGTCATTTTGTTAGACGAGCGAGGCAAAATGTTCGACTCACCTACCCTGGCCAAAAAGTTGACCATACCTCTCGAGCAATCTAAAAATGTCGTCATCATTATAGGTGGAGCGTATGGTGTCAGCCTAGAGTTACAAACCAGAGCAGATCTAGTTTGGTCGCTCTCCCCTCTTGTCTTTCCACATCAGTTAGTGAGGCTTATGTTGATCGAACAATTGTACCGCGCTCAGACGATCCACGCCGGTCTACCATATCACAATGAGTAATTGACTTTTTATAAAGTTTATGCTAATATTAACGGGTATAGTAACCCAAAAATAAACATATGATATCCACCACTCATTTAGCAAACTTGTTGACACTAGTAGTTGTAGGCTCGGTGTTTTTCAGTGTGTTTCACGCAAAAGATGTTAGTGCTGCATCGGCTATTTTAAACCCGACTTTTGTGATAACAAATCATGCTGCCAGAGGGGTTGAAAACACCATACATGTGGAATTTCATACACATGTAGATCGCCAGTCTTTATCCTCTTTGCTGCAAGGCATGCATCAAGAAAAACCACTGACTCTGCAACGGAGTTTGAAAAAATCGTTTGAGAATACCGAGGATAAACACCACAAGCTTCGTGACGGGTTGTTGGGTTGTCACTTGCCTAGTATGGCCTAGATAGTGAACATGAGATCGAGGTAGTTATCATTGGGAGATTCGATCATATCGACAATTTCTCGCCAGCCTGGAATGAACTGTTCGTAGGGAAGATCTTGCCAATTTGCCCAATATACTTCTCTTTCTTGTACGGTTGTGGTGTCAAACTCCTCGATATCATCAGCAAACCACACAGGGCCTGAGATATGTGTTTCGATAGCCTCACTACTGATGAGGATCGATACATAGCCTTTGTAGTGCAGATCAATATTTGTCGGCAATATAGAACACTCGCGCGCTGCTGCTTGCCGAAGGGTTTCACCGATGTGTACTTTTCCCGACAGCGATGCGTAGTATCCATAAAATGGTTGTTTTTTGCGTTTTATGAGCAGCCATTTGCCGTTTTTTGAACGAAGACATATCAGAGAGTATGTTAGAACACCTTCTCTGAGGGCGTTTTTTTCTGATGAGAAATGTTGAGCTAATGACAAACCTTTTTTTGTGAGTCGGTAAGATCCATGGGCGTATTTTTCTATCAAGCCACTTTTGATCAGTTCTTTGAGATGATAAACAAATTGACTCGACTCAATAGATGGGTCTTTTAGGTCGCGGTACCGCAATCCATTACTTTCGCGTAGGTTGGCGAAGATTGTGGCTTGGATATGGTGGTCAAATTTGTGTATAGACATGGTGGATGATATATATGTAGCTTCTCTTCTACTATACACCACCATATATGGTGTTTTAGTAAAAATAATTTTACTAAAAACCTCTGCACTGACGCAGTGTATTCCACAAGACACAATGTAAACAGAAAGGACATGTATGAAAAACGAAAGATTAGAGAATCGTCAGATAGAGATCGAGAGAAAATTTTTGGTAGATACTGAGCGTTTGCCAGGTTTAGCTGAAGATTTCGAACAAACGAAGATACGACAAGGTTATATGGTGCTTGGTGCCGATGGGTCTGAGGCTAGAGTACGAGATAAAGGTGGGGTGTTTAGTCTGACAGTGAAATCTAAAGGCGATATGACACGGGGTGAGTGGGAGATAGAGATAGATGAAGAACAGTTTTTAACACTATGGCCCGCAACAGAGGGAGCAAGGGTGGAGAAAACTCGTATTAAGGTTCTTTATGAAGGGTATATTATTGAAGTTGATGTGTATGACGGAGATTTGTACGGACTGGTCACCGCAGAAGTAGAGTTTGATAGTGAGAATGAAGCGCTTGATTTTGTAGCTCCCGATTGGTTGAAAGAAGATGTTACAGAGATTGATGCCTACAAAAACCAGAACCTAGCCTGTAGGAATTTTAGTCGATGAGTGAAAAGGTAATTGCACTATCAAATGAAGATGAACAGTGGCAGCTTTCACTGCATAATGGTGATTTGGGATGCTATGCTCGTTTGCAACACCCACATAGTAACGAGGCGGTTGTATCTAGGATTGCGAGGTCGGCTTTTCACTTTTTTGATTCTGATATATTAGCACGCTACAACGAGGCTAAAACTACCGACGCCTCACCCCAGCGTATCGTTAAATCTACGAGATCACAGAAACAACATGAACCAGTTGTGTTGGGGATCACTGGTCGTAGCGGATCAGGCAAGTCTACGTTGGCTCAACAAGTAACCGGGTTGTTCGAAGACGATGGCTTAACGGTCACTACTCTACAAACAGACGACTATAACAGGGGTAAAAAAGCGATACGAAGACTGCTTGGCTTAAAGGAAACCGATTCGATCAACTGGGACGCACATGTCGCATATGACATGGAAAGACTTGAGCTCGACATACAGAGGCTGCGCGCTAGACAGCCGTCGCGACCTGTTTACTCTTTTGATTTTGCGACTGCTGAGCCGCAAAAACTAGACGCTATTCTAAAGCCATCAGATATTGTGATTGTAGAAGGTATTATGGCGAATAGCCCAGTGCTGACAGAGCTGATAGATCAGCATCACACGGTTTCTACTCCAGTTGCAACCTGTATAGGCAGAAGGGTTCTCAGGGACACTATGGATACTGGTAGACCTGTATCGTGGAGCGCTGAAGAGATCCTGAGGTATATTATTGAAGTAGCAGAGCCCGAGTATTTACGAAGGTTTATATGACCTGCAACTCAGTTTGCAGACGCTCTAATAACGTTTTTTGCTCTGTTAGTTGGCTGCGAGTTTGTTCAACGACCGATGCTGGTGCGTTGCTGACGTAGCTTGCATTGGCGAGGCGTGTCTCTAGTGTGTTGATTTGAGCCTCGATATCTTTGATGCGTTTTTCAAGATTTTTACGATGATGCTTGAGGGTTTTTTGATCAATATCTAACCACGCTTCTCTACCCGAGACGGCAATACGGACCCCCGAAGGGGTATCGGTTTGTTGGACTGAACCCAGGTTAGCCAGTGCTGTGATTAATGTTGCGTTGTCAGCTACAAGGCTATCTTGGCTGTATAGGAGGGTGTGTTTTTTTCCTCCTATTTGTGTAGTGAGATAACGGGTTTCGCTGACAAGTTTTTTGAGCTGTTCAAATTCGTGAGCTGCTATCTCGTCACACTCACCTTTTTGTGCCCACTCAGAGGCTATGAGAGGCTCTGTGTGCAGTTTTAGGGTTTCCCATATAGTTTCAGTCACAAAAGGCGCAAAGGGGTGTGTGAGCTTGAGTATTGTTTGCAGAACCCACGATAGTAGCGGGAGGTTCTCGGTTTCTTTGCTTGCTTCGAGATACCAGTCAGCCACAGATCCCCATAGCGTATGGTATACAGTGTCTGCAGCTTCGGCAAAGCGGTACTCTGATAGGTGTTTTTCTACAGTGTTGATTGCGTCATTTAGCTGGTATATGATCCAGTGATCAGCTATGGTTTGGGCTTGTGGTTTTTGGTTTGCCTGTGCGTTTTCCTCACCAAATTTTCCTTCGATAAAACGAGCTACATTCCACAATTTGTTGCAAAAGTTTCGACCGGCAATAACCTTGTCTGGAGAGAATGCTTGGTTTTGGCCAGGTGATCTACTAGCAACTATACCTAGACGCAAAGCATCAGACCCGTGTCGGGCAATAATATCCATAGGATTGATGACATTTCCTTTGCTTTTGCTCATTTTTTTGCCTTTTTCATCCAGAACCATTCCGTGCATGTAGACATTTTTAAAGGGAATATCATCTGTTACATACAGTCCAAGCATGATCATACGTGCAACCCAGCGGTCTAACAAGTCATGACCTGTTTCCATCATGTCTGTTGGGTAAAAACGACTTAGTTCTCCTTTTGTCATTACATCTGTTGTCACAAAAGGCCACTGGCCAGACGAAAACCAAGTATCAAAAGTATCTTCTTCTCGGCGGTATTTTTTGTTGTTGACCTCTATGTGCTCTTGATCAACTCGTTCGTCAAAAATCCAGTCGCTTGCATCGTCTACATTGACAAACGCTGGGATAGGTATACCCCATGGAATCTGACGAGAGACATTCCAGTCGCGCAAATTGTCGAGATATTGAACAAGTACCCTAGCTTTGCCTTTTGGATAAAATGCTATTTCGCCACTAGTGATTGCTTGTTTGGCGCGTTCTGCAAGTGGCTTTACTTTGATAAACCACTGTTCTTTGATAAGTGGTTGTATCGGAAGGCCGCTCTTGTAATCAAATCCAACAGAGTGTTCGATTTCTTTCTCTCCCCTCCTGCGGTCAGCAGCTTCGAGAGCGGCTAAAACGCTCTTTCGTGCTTGTTCAACAGATTGACCCTCGTAGTATTTGCTAGCTGCCGTCATATTGCCGTCAAAACCTATTACTTGTATGCGAGGAAGGTTGTGTCGCTCCCCTATTTCAAAATCGTTCGGGTCATGGGCTGGAGTCACTTTTACGACTCCTGTACCAAAAGCCTTATCAACGGCTTCATCTGCGATAATAGGAATTTCTCTATCAACTATTGGTACGATTACTTTTTTACCCACCAATGCTTTGTATCGGTCATCATCTGGGTGTACTGCGATTGCCGTATCTCCAAGTAGTGTTTCTGGTCGAGTAGTTGCAACAACAACCTCCCCTACCCCGTCAACCAAAGGGTACGCGATGCTCCACAATGTACCTTTTATTGTTTTGTGCTCGACTTCGATATCTGCGTAGCTAGTTTGGTATGCGGTCGAGTAGTTCACAATACGCTCGCCTCTGTAAATAAGCCCTTCGTCCCACATTTTCTTAAATGTTTGGTACACGGTATCGACTACTTTTTTGTCCAGCGTAAATACAAGATTTTCCCAAGAAGCACTTACGCCAAGTGCGCGGAGTTGTAGCTCCATGCCGCCTCTTTTTTGTACAACAAAATCCCACACCTGTTGATACAATTCTTCACGTGAAAAATCAAACCTACTTTTCCCTGTTTTGTTGAGCTCTCGTTCGAAAACTACCCATGTTTCAAAACCTGCATGATCAGCTCCAGGTATATATATCGTGTCTCTACCTTTCATACGATAGTATCTGATCAATATATCTTGGAGAGCAGAGGTGAGACCGTGGCCGAGGTGGAGGTCGCCATTGGCGTTTGGTGGTGGCATAACGATAGAGTAGGGGTCGCCTTTGCCGCTAGGCTCAAATGCGCCGCTAGCCTCCCAAAGTGCATATATATTAGGTTCGTACTGATTCGGTTCGTATGTTTTTGATAGTTTCATAAAAATATAATGATCTCGCAAAATAAATGTAATTGTGCTTATTTGTATCTGTTGTAGTATAGCATATGCTCACCACTGACTTGATATTGTAATTTTGATAGAATTATGCTATTATATACTAAGTTTAAAAAGTAAATTAATTACAAAAAAAACAAAAATGCCACCACAAGCCACCTCAGAAGAGTATATAGAAAGTAATGAGCTATTAGAGAGCGTTGATCAGCATGAACTTGAAAAACCTGATTCGACCAAGGCGGCTGAAGAGTATGTAAACCAACTGCAAACTAGGTTTGAGCCTATGTTAGAGTCATCTCGTGTGACTGGTCAGAGAAGTGATAGGTTACCAGAGTTGTCAGATCTACCAGAACTGTCGAAACTGATGTCTAAATTGGGGTTAGACGAAGAACAAACTAAAGCTATCTTTACTTCCTGGACTTCTTTTAATGGCTTGAAACGCGCCGCATCTAAAGTAGACAGGAAGGATCTTCCTAATCTGCCTAGAGAAGTTATACAGCAAGGTTTGCAAGCTGAGTCAGAAATGATGCAAAAAGAGATTGAAGCTATCACTGATTATACGGAAAAATATAGCACCGCAGAACTTCAGGCAATTATCTCTATATTCGGTATACATCATTTTAGTCGGTACTCACCTGAAATGTTGCATGAGCAACTTGGGGCATGGATGGGGGGTAGTTTGCCTGAAAACGTTGTCGTGTCGGCACGATCTGATTGGAATGGAGCGATGTCTGACGAGGGTGAGGCGCACGGTTTTCAGTATTTAGACGAGCAAACTTTCTATTTTGAGGTGGGCAGCGGCAAAGAAATAGGGGAGGTTGCTCTGCAGATTGGCGGTAGGGAGCGACAGCATGGTAGGGTTCCGGAAGAGACAAATCCTGTAAAGAACTTCTTGATTCATGCTCATGCCAATCCCGACGCAATGCTTTTAAGTGATAACGAGAATGGCATGTTGTTTGTAAAAGATTATCAGGATTCCGCACAAAAACGAAGCAAGATTGGTGCAAAAGTAAATAACTACCAAAAACACCTTGGAAAAGGCGCTAGAATCATACTGCGCGGCTGTAGTACAGCAGGAGATAATGGAGATAAACCGAATATAGCAACTACAATCAGTGATGAGCACGATGTCTTTGTGGAGGCTGCGGAGTTTCCAACCAGAAACGTGGTGATAAACGGTGATACTGTGAAGTTTTATGTCAGTAAGAATAAGAGATTTTGGCGTGATACAGAAGGGTTCGAAGATGGTATAGAACTCGATGGTCGTGGTGGTAACGGAGTGCTAAAGAGCTAGACTGGGTAGGGCTTCGACTATACGAGGGTCGGCAGGTTGTTTGTATGTTGACTCATAGTAAGCGAGAGTCGCGATCATTGCTGCATTGTCAGTACAAAGTTCCATTGGTGGGTAATCAATAGCAATAGGTAACCTCTCTGACAACTGCTTGCGTAGTTCATGGTTAGCAGCAACACCTCCGGCGATAACAACAGAAGCAGGTGAATGTTGGTTGTATGCAACAAGTGTTTTGTCTATCAATGTTTCTACTGCAACTCGCTGAAAACTGGCTGCGAAATCGTTGCGTTGAGTGTCATTTAACAGTGGTGCAAGCTGGTGAGAGGGAAAAGTAAAGTCTTTGCCAGTATCTTTTTGTACAGCCCTCAGAACTGCTGTCTTTAGTCCCGAAAAACTAAAATCTAATGGATTTTGCAATTTGCTTTTGGGTAGTGGGTATTTGTCGGGATCGCCATTTTTTGCTGCTTTGGAAATGCTAGGTCCACCCGGGTAGGGGAGTCCTAATATTTTAGCGACCTTGTCAAAAGCCTCACCTATAGCATCATCTTGAGTTTTGCCTAGTACTTCATAATTTTCGTGTGAAAAAAACAAGACTAATTGGCTATGGCCACCCGAAACTATAAGTGCAAGTATAGGAAATTTTGGCTGCTGTTTTAGTAAAAAGTTTGCATATACATGAGCTCTAATATGATGAATAGGGTAGAGGGGTTTGTTTTTTGTCAGTGCCAATGTACGTGCGGTGAGCGTGCCAACTAACAAGCTACCGATCAAACCAGGTGCGTACGTGACCGCTATAGCATCAATTTCATCCCATGTGGTTTGAGCATCTTTCAGAGCTTTGTCTACTACTGGTAACATAACTTCTATATGAGACCTTGCGGCGATTTCTGGTACAACTCCTCCGTACTGCACGTGGATATCAATCTGGGAGCGTATGACATTACTACGAAGCAAGCTGCCGTCTTGAACTACTGCAGCCGCTGTTTCATCACAACTTGTTTCGATTCCTAATATCAGCATAGTAATAGAGTAACATGAAGCAAATATATGTAAAATATTTCACGTGAAAAATTTATGTATATGGCTTGTATTGCTACAGGTCTGTATAATTGTATGTATGAAGAACAAGCTAGTTGGGGTAACACGAAAAGTACTGCCAAAACGTGCGGTAAAAAGACTAGAGGATTCGTACCGAAAGTCTAGAG
Organism: uncultured Candidatus Saccharibacteria bacterium; assembly: GCA_964348695.1. Classification (GTDB taxonomy): domain Bacteria; phylum Patescibacteriota; class Saccharimonadia; order Saccharimonadales; family Saccharimonadaceae; genus JACPYF01. Next base: position 36,967 of record CAYGDI010000003.1, read on the forward strand.
TAAAAGTGGTCAGTGCTCAATATGGTAATCCTGCCAGAGACTTAAAAGTACTCGCAATAACAGGGACAAATGGCAAAACTACTACTGCAAACTATTTGAATGAAATTTTAAAAGAAGCTGGTAAAAAAACCGCGCTCTTCTCTACCGCAGTGATTGAACTAGCGGGCGAAAAAAAGCTGAATGACAAAAATGCTACTGTGCCACTTACGCGCGAGTTGCAACAGTTTTTTAAAGACGCAAAAGAGGCTGAAGTAGATTTTGTGATACTAGAGGCAACGAGTCATGCTTTGGACCAGTACAAATTGGAGGGGATCCCGATAGAGGCTGCTGTAATGACAAACTTGACTCAGGATCATTTGGATTATCACGGGAGTATGAAAGATTACGCGGCTGCAAAAGCAAAGCTATTTGCTAGCTCACCACGTATAGTTGTGCTCAATCACGACGACGAATGGTTCGAGTATTTTGATGATATTGGCTCACCGTCTCAAAAGATGACCTACGGAACTCATTCTGATGCAGAAGCAAAAATAACAGATGTAAAACTTTACAAAAAAGGTAGCGAAGTTCATTTGACAATCGATCATCAAATCAAGCTCGAGCTTGCCACGTCTCTCCCTGGAAAATTTAATGTCTATAATCTCACTGCTGCAGCGACTCTAGCGTATTTGCTGCATATTGATCTTGAAACGATACGTGATGGTATCGCAAATCTCGAGTCAATTCCAGGCCGCTTTGAAAAAGTTGATGTCGATGCTCCATATGAGGTGATAGTCGACTATGCTCACACACCAGATGCCTTAAAACAGCTACTAGATGCAGTGCGCAAGTTTACAAAAAACAGGATTATCTTGGTATTTGGCGCAACAGGAGATCGAGACAAATTGAAGAGGCCAATTATGGGCGAAGTCGCTACGAACTATGCAGACAGGATTATTGTGACAGAGGAAGAGAGCTATAACGAAGACCCAGTGCGTATTCGGAGTATGATTCTAGAAGGAATCAAGTCGGCAGGTGGTGAGGCAAAAAGCGAAGAGATCGCCGACAGAAGGGACGCTATAGCAAAAGCAATGTCGATTGCTAAAAAAGGAGATACTATCGTTATAACAGGGATGGGACACGAAGTCTTTCGTATAGTAAAAGGTGAAAAAATCCCGTGGAATGATGCACAGGCAGTTCAAGAAATTTTGACTCAAAAAAAATAGTGTAAAAACTTGTGGAAAACGCTCGTGTTTTATGAGATAAACTGCTAAAATATCAAGAGGAGAAATCGAGGTGAATTGATTTTTCTCAAAACAAAATGGTGAACATCAAAAAAAGACAGAGAATAACGAGGGAATATCCAGAGAACTCAAAGAAGTTCTTTTGGGTTTTATTGATATTTGTCCTTGTTATTGGGATCTGGATTGGCGTACAGGGTGCCAACCAAGGTATGCTAACGCTAGCAACATCTGCGCAGGGTCTCACAAACCAAGATGGCGATATGAAAGTGCGTATTCGCGCACTCGATGCCCTGAAACCAGATGAAAGTTTGTATACGGTTGATCAAACCGCAGTTGTTAAAGACGGCCAACTAAAACTTCGTTGGCAAATACCTGATACTGCAAAAAAACGCGCGGCTTATATAGAAATTTGTGCATTGGACAAAACTAGCGGGGCTTCGGGTGTAGTGGAAAAAGCTTGTATTGATGCAAACGAAGGGCCAGCCTACAACAAAGTCAGTTGTCCGTATTATGTTCCTGCAAATTCTACCGGAGTTACGGGTCAGCTCTGGGGATGGAACAAACTTGATGACTCGCAAAAAGTCGGCTGTGGTAGTGGGGGAGGCTTTAGTAGTAGAACCAGTAGTTTGCAACAACTTGTTCAAGCGCAATCTCCAGTGTTGCAAGTTGATGGAGGGGGAGTATTGGTTGCTGAAGATGGCAAGATTCAGGCAAAAAATGTTGAGGATTTTGTCAAAGATGCGCTAGATTCACAGTCAAATTCTGTTGTGTATGTCACGAACAATATAGGCACTCCAGGGCCTCAAGGTCAGACTGGTGCTACTGGCACAAACGGCACGAACGGAGCCGATGGGCTAGATGGAGCGGCAGGTATCGCAACGGTTTCTGGCGGTGGATTAGTGTTGACTGGCAGCAATCTTAGTCTCGATCCTTCATGTGTAGGTGGTCAAGTACTACAGTGGGACGGTTCCAGCTGGAACTGTGCTTCAGTGGCTGGGACTGATTCGCAAACTCTTTCGCTGGCTGCAAATATATTAGCTATTAGTGGCGGCAACTCGGTGAACTTGGCTGGGTATCTTGATAATACTGATTCCCAAGCACTCAGTTGGAATGGCGGTACACGTACCCTCAGTTTGACTAGTGGTGGTAGTGTGGTTATATCTGACAGCGACACAACCTATAGCGCAGGCAATGGCTTGTCACTCGGCGGTACAACATTTAGCATCAACTCGCCGACGTGTGCTGGAACAACCAAACTGACCTGGAACGGTACGGCCTTCGCTTGCGCGACTGATGTCGATACCGACACCGATACAACAAACTTTAACGTCGCAGCTAATGGTGGCGCTGGTCAGAACATCTCGTCTGGCGGAACGGTCAATTTCACAAACGGCACTGGTACGACGGCTAGTCGTAGCGGCAGTGATATAAGCTTTGGATTAGCTAATACATCAGTGACTGGTGGAGCATACAGTGCCAGCAACAATGCCGACGGCAGCTTAGCTTTGCCGCAATTTACCGTGGATGCACAGGGGCGATTGACTGCGGCTAGTACTGGCAATGTGACGCTAACTGGCATCGCTAACTCACAACTTACCAATAGTGCGATCACAGTCAATACGGCTGGGCCTTTAGCTGGTGGTGGATCAGTTAGCTTGGGTGGAAGCCTGAACCTGAGCTTAGATTTATCTGATACAGGTGATGTCGCTACTGCTACGACTAGCAGTGGGTCGGGGTTAGAGATAAGCGGAAACGAAGTTGGATTGCTACGTGGATGTAGCAGCAACCAACTGTTGAAATGGAATAGTGGCAGTCTGCGTTGGGAGTGTGCTAGCGATACAGATACCGACACCAACAGTGGCGGAACGGTCACTGGTATCACGGCTGGTACGGGGTTGTCGGGCGGCACGATCACGACTAGCGGCACAATCGATATTGCAAATACAGGGGTGACGGCTGCCACATATGGTTCATCAACTTCGATACCTGTTATTACGGTAAATGCTCAGGGGCAGATAACAGCCGCTAGCTCATCTGCTATACCTACGGCAACGACTTCAACCACAGGGCTACTAACTGACACCGACTGGGATACCTTCAATGGCAAAGAAAATGTTCTAACCTTTAATGGGAATGGATTGTTTAGTCGTAGTGGCAATACTGTGACCGGACTGGCTTGTAGTGCCGGTGAAATACCGAAATGGACTGCCGGTACATTTGTTTGTGGATCTGATATAGACACAGATACTGACACAACCTACAGTGCTGGCAACGGCTTATCACTCGGTGGTACAACATTCAGTATCAACTCGCCGACATGTGCAGGTACAGACAAGCTAACCTGGAACGGCACGGCCTTTAGCTGCGCCAGTGACGTCGATACCGACACAGATACCACGAACTTTAACGTAGCGGCCGCTGGGACTGGTGGTTCGCAAAATATCACTAGTGGTGGAACCGTTACATTCGGTAATGGTACGGGAACTACCGCCACCAGGTCTGGTAGTACAGTAACGTATGGATTGAACAACACTGCTGTCTCAGCTGGAACATATTCTCCATCTGATAACGCCAATGGTAGCTTAGCTTTGCCGCAATTTACCGTTGATGCGCAAGGTCGTTTGACTGCGGCCAGCACGACTAACGTGACGCTAACCGGTATTGCAAATGCCCAGCTGGCTAACAGCGCGATAACTGTAAATACTGCTGGCGGATTAACTGGCGGTTCATCAGTCAGCCTTGGCGGCAGTATTAACCTATCATTAGACCTATCCGACAGCGGAGACAGTGCAACTGCAACAACAAACAGTGGTTCGGGCCTAGAGGTTAGCGGTGGTGAGATTGGGCTTATCCGTGGCTGTTCATCTAACCAATTGCTCAAATGGAATTCATCTAGCCTACGCTGGGAGTGTTCTGGCGATACAGATACCGACACCGATACTGGTGTCACTAGCGTTGGTACTATCGACAGCCAAACCAAATCAGCTAACGGAGCAGTTATTTCGGGTACTGTTGTTTACTTGCAAACTGCCGATGCGTCTGCGCCAGGGTTAGTCTCTACTGGAACTCAAACATTTGCTGGCGACAAAACATTTAACGGTAATGTTATAACCGGCGGGAATCTGACTGCAAACGGTGATGTTACATTAGGCAATGCAGCGACAGATGCGATAACGTTTACTGGTGAAGTTCGCGGAGCTAATCCACTAGCATTCGAAGGTGCAACAAACGACGGCGTGTACACAACTTTCGCAATCACAGATCCAACACTAGCCCGCACAATTACATTTCCAGATGCTAGTGGCACTGTTTGTTTGCAGGGATCATCTAGTTGTGGATTCATATCAGTAACGCTAAACGATGGCCAAATCTTGGTTGGCAATGGTTCGAATGTTGCAACTGCGGTAACGCCTAGCGGAGATGTAACTATCAGCAATACCGGCGTCACGACAATTGGTGCGAACTCGGTTGCGCTGGGTACTGATACAACTGGCAACTATGTAGCTGGCAATACAGCAGGTAATGGTATTTCAGTTTCTGGATCTGCAGGGGAAGGCTGGAGTCCGACAATAGCGATTAATGCACCAACCTGTGCCGGAACTGACAAACTAACTTGGAGTGGGTCGGCCTTCGCTTGCGCGACTGATGTCGATACTGACACAGATACCACGAACTTTAATGTTGCCGCACAGGGTACAGTCGGCTCGCAGAATATAACTAGTGGTGACACAGTGACATTCAATAACGGAACTGGCACAACAGCTACGCGTAGTGGTAGTACGGTAACTTATGGATTGAATAACACCGCTGTCAGTACAGGTTCGTATGCGCCTAGTGACAATGCCAACGGTTCACTAGCTCTGCCGCAATTTACAGTTGATGCACAAGGGCGTTTGACCGCAGCATCGACTACTAATGTGACACTAACTGGAATTGCTAATGCCCAGCTGGCTAACAGTGCTATCACGGTCAACACTGCTGGAGGGCTCAGTGGTGGCGCTTCCGTCAGTTTGGGTGGGACGCTCAATCTCTCGTTAGATTTATCAGATGCTGGTGACACTAACACAGCGACAACCAGTAGTGGTTCGGGTCTCGAAGTTAGCGGTGGCGAGATTGGGTTGTTGCGCGGTTGTGCAACCAACGAGCTACTCAAATACAACTCAACTACTAGCCTGTGGGCGTGTGCAACAGACATCGATACAAACAGTGGCGGAACAGTCACATCTATCACTGCAGGAACAGGTTTATCAGGTGGAACAATTACAACTAGCGGTACAATCAATATCGCCAACACTGGCGTGACGGCTGCTACGTATGGTTCGTCTACTTCTATACCAGTTATTACAGTTAATGCCCAGGGTCAAATAACTTCCGCTACATCTACGGCAATACCAATTGCTGATACTTCAACTACAGGATTGCTGACATCTACTGACTGGAACACGTTTAACGGCAAAGAGAACGTGCTGACATTTACTGGCAATGGTCTGTTTAGTCGCAGTGGCAACACGGTCACTGGTTTAGCATGTAGCACCGGTGAGATTCCAAAGTGGACAGGTGGAACATTTGCTTGTGGTGCGGATATTGATACCGATACAGGTGTGACTACCGTCGGTGCATTCAGTGGTTCATCTATCGCAAACGGCGCCAGTATATCTGGTACTACAATAACTTTTGGGCCGGCTGATGCTACCAACCCAGGTATGGTCACAACTGGTACACAGACACTTGCAGGTAGCAAAACACTAACAGGTGCTACGACTATTTCTGGTACCGGCAGCTCGACCAAGTTCCGTGTGTTAGATTCGGGGGGCTACAATGTACTAAATGTTTCGACAAGTGGTTCTGGGGCGGTGACGATTGGCGCTGCGGGTGGTAATGCTCCTGTGTTCACAGTCAGAAATAACAGCCAAAACGTATTTGTTGTTAGTAGCCTAGCGGGCACGCTAGTTAGTAATCTAGGTAGTGTTGATTTCCAGAATACGACAGGTTCAACTTCATTGCTATCGATCGATGAGGGATCAGGTGCCGTAGGCATAGGAGTTGGTCCAGGTGGCGCATCATACCCACTAGATGTTATCGGTGAGATTAACACTGATACAGGTTATCGCGTCGGTGGTGTTGCTGGCGCAACTACCACCTGTAGCGGTGGCCAAGTACTACAAAACCTAGTTGCAACTGGAGGTATTGTAACTGCAGGGACATGTGCGGCCGATGCCGGTGTGGTATCTATTGGTACTATCGATAGTCAGACGAAATCCGCAAATGGAGCAGTGATATCTGGCACTGCATTGGTGCTGCAAACGGCTGATGCGACTGCTCCTGGACTTGTATCTACAGGTACACAGACGTTTGCTGGAGACAAGACATTTACCGGACTTGTGACTGCAAACGGTAACTTCACGCTTCAAACGGGTGACACATTTACTATTAATGGTGATGCTTTCACTGATCTAACAGGTTCTGGTCTGGCAATATCTAGCGGTGCGCTGATAGTAGATGATACTTCAGCTACTGGATTCTTCCGTAACGGGGGCAATAGTTTCGGAGGGGCTGCTACCCTAGGAACTAACGATGCAAATGTATTGAACATTGAAACTAATGGCACTAATCGTTTTCAGATATCCTCAACAGCATCAACCTTAACAGGTCAAGGTAATACAGCTATAAATTCAACAGGCACTTTGATTATAGATGCAGCTACTGGAAGCTCTATAAGTATCGGGAATAACCCTTCTAACAACAATACTATTTATATAGGTAATGCGCTTGGCAGTTCAAGTACAAGTATTTATTCGGGTACAGGAGATATGTGGTTTACCAGTGCTGACAACTTTAGTATCAACACAGCTGATGATATCAGTATCCTTGCTGACAGCACTGTACTATCAAGTCAAAACGACTCTGCGACTGCCTTTCAAGTCCAAAACTCCGGCTTAGAGCCACTCTTTAATATAGATGCAGCTACGGCAAGTGTTACGGTGGGAGGTTCATCGATAGACAGCTCTACCGCCTTTGAAGTAAAAGATAGTTTGGGTACACCAATACTTAGTGTAGATACAAGCAACAAGATTGTAGGTGTTTACGCTGACGGAGGTTTCAGTGCTTGTACAGACAGTGGTAATGATTGTATTAGTTTGAATCCTAGCTCATTCCAAACTGTCATTGACACCTCAGGATTTATACATGACGGCTCTTTATCTACATTTACATTTTACGACGCCGGTACTGGCTACGACGTGCTATTCGATGGGTTGTCTGGCGCATTGTCGGTCGGAACAGATGGCAGCGGCTCCAATCAATCTCTCAACGTGTACGGAACTGGTCTGATAAAAACACAAAATCCTAGTGGTAGCAGCACTGCGTTTCAGATACAAAATGCTTCTAGTGCAAATGTATTGAGAGTGTCTACAGACAGCGGCTCAGAGCAGGTCAATGTTGGATCTAGCACTATCAACGCAGATTTTAATGTCATCCAAGGTTTTGATATATTGTTTGGTGTATCACCGGGTGCTACAGGAAGTATATATACGTACCCGGCAAATATAGATTTCAATTGTTCAACTAGCGCAACATTTTGTAACTTTGGTAGCAATGCTACAGCACACACAACTAACGTTGGCTCGATTACAGGTACTTCAACAACTAACCTTCGGGGTGGAACGGGTGGTATCAATATTGGTACTAGTGCAGTTGCTCAGACAATTACAATTGGCAATGCTACAGGCGCTACTGGACTGACGCTAAACTCTGGTACTGGCGCGATCAATATCGGTACAAACGCAGTCGCACATACTGTGAATATCGGTACAACAACTGGTGCGGGTGCAGTAGTGGTAGATTGTGGTACGGGTAACTGCCAGTTTGCGGCAAATGCAACTGATCATGTAACGACTGTAGGTTCAATTACCGGAACATCAAATACGAATATACGTAGCGGAACTGGAGGCATTACACTGAATGCCGCTAGTACCACAGCGACTGGGCATATCTACATCGGTAGCAGTTCTAGTTCAACCACACCTGACTTGTTGGTTTTTGGTGTAAAGTCTGATGCTGGCGATCCTGTAGGTCTAGCGGGTGCGATGTATTATAACAACAATTCCGGTAAGTTCCGTTGCTATCAAAACGGTGCATGGGCAGACTGCATCACAACCGATACTGGTGTAACTACTATTGGCACACTAGATTCTCTAACAAAATCAGCCAACGGAGCAGTAATATCAGGTAACAATTTAGTTCTGCAAACTGCGGATGCAACAATGCCAGGACTAGTGTCTACAGGCAGCCAGACGTTTGCGGGTGACAAGATATTTACAGACAGCATAACTTCAAACATCAACATAAGCGCGATTGGTACAGGCACAGTTTCTCTAGATGCAACTGGAGCATTAACAATATACAATGATGATACAGCCGGGCTGACGGTGCCGTTCTCTATAAACGCAGGCACTGGCCTCGGGCCATTAGTAGAAACGCAGCTAGATGGCGTTGCGCAGACAGGCAGGTTTATATTGGGCGATGCATATAGTGGCGCAGATAAATTGTATTTTGAAACAAACAACATTGCTCAAAGTGATCTTTTGTTCTACCAAAACAGCTGGACAACAGGGACTCCGCTCTTCATAGCTAATGATTCAACTGAATCCACTGTTTTGCTGGGAGATCAATTCTCGAACGTAATTATATCTTGTGGTACTGCGAAGGCGTGTTATTTTGGTCCAGCAAGTGGTCAGGATACGACAACTGTTATAGGTGATGCAACGGGCGTCTCTGCTACTGAAATAAATTCTGGAACTGGCAACATTAATCTACGTGCTGCTAGTACGGCAACGGGTAGGGTGCAGATAGGTAGTGGTGGTTCTGGCTCAGCCACGCCCGACTTGCTGGTTCTTGATGTCAAATCAACTGCTGGTGATCCTGCTGGAACAAATGGGGCGATGTATTACAACACCAACACAGGTAAGTTCCGCTGCTACCAAGCCAGCGCTTGGGCGGATTGTCTGACGACTGACACAGGAGTAACAACCGTCGGTGCATTTAGCGGTTCATCTATTGCCAACGGCGCCAGTATATCTGGAAACACCATTACTTTTGGCCCAGCTGACGCTACTAACCCAGGTATGGTCACAACTGGCACGCAGACATTTGCAGGCAACAAAACGTTTACGGGTAATGTAACGACTAACGGCAGTGTGCTGAATCAAAATACTTCTGATTCGACTACAGCATTCCAGATTAACAATGCTGCCGGTGAACAGGTATTTAACGCTGATACAACCTCGGGCAATCTCATAACCAACTCAAGTTTCGAGACAAATACTACTGGCTGGGCGGGCAAGGGCGGCGGCACTATTGCGCAAAATACAACTCAAGAATACAGTGGTAATGCTAGTGCGCTTGTCAGCACCGCATTTACCAACAACAGAGGAGCATCATACAGCTACTCATTAGCATCCAGTACTACCTATACTTTCTCGGGCTATTTCAAGTCAAATCACAGCAGCTCATCTGTCTCTCTGAATGTCGGTTATTCAGAAGATGGATCTACGGACACTGCTTGTAATACCGCATCTTCACCAAACAATACCGGATGGTCAAGGTTTAGTTGTACGTTTACAACAGGCACAACTTCGGGTAGCCCATACGTATATGTCACCAGAAATAGCGGAGGACTCTTTAATAGTGGTTTTTACCTAGACGGCGTACAGTTAAAGACCGAATCGACAACCAGCCCATTTGGCATAGGCGGATTGTCGCTAAACGGTGTCATAACATCACCAATAGCACTAAAGAACCAGTCCGATTCAGACACGGCATTCACAGTTCAGAGTGCAGACAACACTGGGCTATTCCAAGTCAATACGCGTGCCAAGGACGTTACTATTGGAGGCGACGATCCATCCTCACCGTTTGTTAACTTTGATGTTGATAGCCGATATGTAACCATTGATACGGGTGGTATTGGCGGATTTTATGCGTGGGACAGTATAAATGGCAGTGGTTTCAGCTATGATGGTCCATCCGAGCAATTTGCGATGAATGTCGATAACTTTACATTGACTGACACATCTGGTGCAGTTTATGGATTGTCATTTGACGGTACAACCGGAAATGTTGGCGTAGGCTATGCGGTAGGTGCTGCAAACTACAAACTCGATGTCGATGGCGACCTCAACATATCCACCGGATCTGTATTCAGGATCAACGGAGTAGCCGGCGCAACAACTACCTGTAGTGGTGGACAGTTCCTGCAAAACCCAGTACTGCTAGGTGGCCTCACTATGAGCGGTAGTTGTGTTGGTACGGTTGTGACCAGTATAGGTACTATTGATAGCCAAACTAAGTCTGCCAACGGTGCAGTGATATCAGGCAATACACTGGTACTGCAAACAGCAGATATTAGCAACCCGGGGCTGGTATCGACAGGTACACAAACATTTGCTGGCAATAAAACCTTCAACGGAGATGTTGAAATCTTTGGTAGCAGTATCAACCTAGGTAATAACGCGGCTGATACTATTACGGCTACTGCAAACCTGCGGGCTAGTAACTTCGCAACCGGTACTACAGATACAACTAGCGGCACGGGTACGAATACCACAACACTGACAATAGCCGGTACAGCATTCGCAAACGATGACGTTATATTAATAGACAACGCCGGTCAGGATTATTACACCAGGGTTGTGTCCGGTGGCGGAACTTCAACGCTGACTGTTAGCCCTGCAATAACATTCGAAAACGTTCGAACAGTAACTAAGTATACTGTCCAAAACATTGGCGCAACACCTACAGATTACACAACCACTGCCAATCGTTTCTTCCAGGGATATTTCCTAGGCGGAGTTGTCGCTGGTGCTGGTACGACAACACTGAGTGACGGGCGTCTAGCTGCCACAACAGGTCTCAACTTTGATGCGCAAAATTACACCTACACCAATACATCAGATTCAACCAATGCATTCAGGGTGAACAAGGCTAATGGAGAAAACTTGGTCAAATTTGACACCGCAACAACCGAAAACTTGTTGAGTAATGGTAATTTCGAGGCAAATGCTAATGGCTGGTCTGCAGTTGGTAGTGCTACAGTTTCACAAACTGGCAGCCAATATTACTTAGGAACTGGCAGTATGTCGATTGCGACAACTGCAGCAGCTAACGACGGTGCTAAATTTAACTACGCTTTGGTGTCACAAACAAACTATACTATGACGTTCTATGTCAAAAATTCATCACTAACTCACTCGTCTGCAGCTGTTAGTATTGGTCGCAGCGAAGATGGTTCTACTGACACTGATTGTGCAACCGGCCAACCAATAAACGGAGCCGGCTGGTCTAAGATAACATGTACATTTACTACTGGTAATGTGACAGGTACAGACTATATCTACATCAAGCAAACCGACGCATTTGCTCGCACATTGTATGTTGATTCGGTACAGCTACAGTCCTCGACTAATATTGCCACTAACCCTGACGTAGAAGTCAACACAACTGGCTGGGATTATTATGGGGCCCCAACCTTGTCCCAGACGACTAGTCAGTTTTATACAGGTGCAGGATCTTTACAGATCGATACTAGTGCATCTGGTAGTTCCGAAGGTCCTGCACTCACTCCTTCACCAGTCCAGCCAAATACCACATATACGTTTAGTACGATGGTCATGCTAGATGCAGGTACAGGTAGTAATAAAACATTCAGCGTTCTAAAGCGTTTTGATAACACAGACTCTGGAGGTGGGACTAGCTGTACCTCCGCCAGCCTTACACCTGGGACGTGGACTCGTCTAACTTGTACATTCACTACCAGTAGTCTTGCTGACACTAGTCCGTTTATATCTATTAATGTAACCGATGACGGGGTGACGCCTATTACGTTCTATGTAGACAACACCAGTTTGGCGGTTACAAAATGGAACTCAAATGATATCGGCAGGATCAGCCTAAATGGTTCGATAGATTCACCGCTGACAGTACGTGGTGCGCAAGATTCTGTGAGTGCACTGCAGGTGCAGCAAAAAAACGGCAAGAATATACTGACAGTGGATACCCTGAATGGTCGCGTAGGAATAGGTACAGATGCTCCGACAAAGACCTTGCAAGTTGATGGCAAGGCATTGATCAAAGCTACCAGTTCTGATACCGATACCTTCGAGATTCTTGGTTCGACTAGTAGCAATAACGTTGCACTGAGGGTCGGTGCAAACACCAAAGCCGTTACTATCGGGGCTAGCGCCAACACATCAAATGCATCACTATCTGTGTATGGCACTGGACTGGTAAAAACCATGACTTCCGGTGGTTCAGCGTCCGCCTTTAGTGTGCAAGATTCTGCAAATGCCAATGTTTTGACGGTGTCTACGTCTACTGGTAATAAACTAGTTTATGTTGGTGAGGGTGGTATAGATGCGAAATTCCAAGTTATCAATACATCTTCTACTCCGATACTAGATATAGACAGTACGGGGGGCGGTTATTTTGGTACCAGTGTTGATACGTTTGAAGTATTTAGTGGTTCGGGAGAGGGTATGATTATTTCTGATGGCTCAGGCAATACAGTGACTATCGGTGATGCAGATGATGCGTCTTCGGCAGGTACAACTCTGTTCGTTGTTGATTCTGCCAGTACAGCCAATCTACCAACTGGTATAAATGGTGGAATAGTATACGATTCTCAAACCAGTAAGTTCAAGATATTTGAAGGCGGAGCGTACAAAACCCTATGTAATACTACTGACTTGGGTTGTGGATCAGCCGCAGTCACTACCGTCGGCGCATTCAGCGGTTCATCAATTGCCAACGGTGCCAGTATATCTGGAAACACCATTACATTCGGTCCAGCAGACGGTACAAATCCTGGAATGGTTACAACAGGTACGCAAACTTTAGCTGGCAACAAGACGTTTACCGGAACAACTACTATAGGCTCAGCTGCGAACAATCAGCTAGTGATAACACCAGGTTGGTCTGCTGGCGACGGAGTGTGGATCAATCTAAATACTTCTGGTCCATCTGGTATAGGTACTGGTGGTCCAGGAGCAAACCCATTCCTAGCATATGCTGCTGGTTCTGGACAATGGTTCAGTGATGCATTGGCGGGCGATACCGCCTACAGAAACACCAGTGGTAGAATACTGATGGGTAACACAGGAGGCGCTGCACAGGTGATTATTGATACCAATAGTGCAGCCTTCAATACGAATGTCGTCCAAACATCTTCTATCACTACGGGTACGGCATTCCAGATTAATACAGCTTCTATCACCACAGGGTCTGCCTTTGAAATCACCGGTCCAAGTGCTGACAAGTTGTTACGGGTGAAAAATGATAGTGATCAAGGCTTTAACCAAGCACAGGTAATAATCGGAGAGGGTGACGCTAATAACCCCGAAGAATTAGCCAGAGACTCGCTGTACGTATTCGGTCGTATAAACACTAGCTGGAACCAGATGTGGACTGACTGTTTGACTAGCGAAGGTACAAAGAATGCTGCCACCACTGCAACCGGTGTATATGGTGCAGCCTATAGTGGTAACGCGACTACTGGTAGACTGGCTCAGGGTTCTGTCAGTGGCGTGTCAGGTGTTTGTAGGTTTACCTTCAGTGTGCCTGCGGCTACCGCGACAACATATTTCGGTTCAGGTGGTGCGTCTACTACACAGCGTTCACTCAACCCAGTATTTGAGGCTCGTGTGATGAGTGATAGCAACACCGATCATAGAAACCTAATTGGATTTACCGATATGGCAGCCAGTACTGCCATCAGTGCAGACACAAACAATTCTGCTAACGAGGCGTTCTTCCGAAAAACTGCAGCAGGAACACAGTGGGAGACAGTTACTAGATCTGCCAGTGGTACCGAGCAGGTGAACACCAATGTCGGTACCACCAATGCATGGCATAGGCTCAGGATAGAGATGGACGATACAAACACAGAGGTTCGTTTCTACGTAGATGGTACGCTGGTTGCGACACATACGACTGCCCCAACAGCACAGATGGGCTTCACAGTTGCTAACAACGTCACTAGTACCACCTCACGAACTTTGGACGTAGACTATATGCGTGTCTGGTCTGATGACCCTCCTGCGTCTGTTGCTCCAGAGGGTATATCTGGAGGTAATGGTTTAAATACTTCTACTGAGGAAGAGCAGACTATTGATTCAGTCGGTACTCCAACACCAGAAGATAATAGCAATGAGGCGCTTTTGGAGAGAATCAAGACTCTTGAATCGGATGTTGATGATCTAGGACAATACAAAGACGTACTAACTACCGAAACATTGGGCGATGCTAGTAGCAAAAAGGCGATATTTATAGCAGATGTCGAGTTCAGAAAACAAGTTGAGTTCTCGGCCGACGCACTGTTCAAGGCAAATGTGAATGTTGACGGCACATTAAATGCGAACGGTAGGGTAGTAGTATCGAACAACACCGGCACAATCACTATGCAGCCGGGTCAGACCGAGATCCAGGTATTGTTTGCCAAGCCTCTGATCAGCAAACCAAATGTCTTCCTGAGTACCGAAAATCCTGATGTGAAAGTTGTAGCGCAGACTAGAAATGCCAACGGCTTTATCATCAAACTGTCTGAGCCGATCGTCGAACCTCTTGATGTGCAGTGGTTTGCTGTCGAAAAAGAATAGACCTCTGTTAAATTAGTTTGTACTGCATCAAGAGTTTGGTATAATAGAATCAGTTTAATACTGCGAGGAGGGAAACTGTGGCAGAGACTAATAAAAAAGGTATGAATTCTAGTAAAGTAATCGCAATCATTGCTCTTGTTGTGGCAATTGCGAGTATCGCGTTTGCAACCTACCAATACAACGAAACGCAAAAACTAAAGACAACAGAAGGTGCAAAACAAGTTGCCGAGGAAGAAGCAAAAGTTCTAAAGGACAAAGTCTCAAAGCTCATGCAGCTACCTGATGAGAAACCAACAGTCGCAACTATTAGTGATATCTCAAAGCTAAAAGACCAGCCGTTCTTTGACGGAGCGAAAAATGGCGACAAAGTATTGATCTTTACCGAAGCTCGAAAAGCCGTTATTTATCGTGAAGACCAAAACAAGATCATCAATTCTGGTCCTATTGCAGTGACTTCAGAAAATCAGACAACCAAAGCAGTGAGCGTACTTGCGAGCAAAGACGGTAGCATAGGTGACAATCTAACGAAAGTCTCTAGCTTAGCAGACGTCACAGCGACACAAGCAAAAGCAACAAAAAACTACAGCAAGACACAAGTTCTTGATGTTAGTGGTAATAGCGCCGAAAAAGCTCAAGAAATTGCCACAACTTTAGGAGGTGAAATCATCACTACTCTACCTAGTGGGGAAACAGCTCCAGCAGGTGCTTCGATAGTTGTCTTCGTAAAACGTTAGTCAGAACTAGATATTATCTGTGGTCTGGTACTCGTACGTCTTCGAGTACTTGATCGTATGATGCAATTGCAACAGTGTTGCGTCCGGTTGCCGCCGCTCCGATGTCTAACACAGTCGTTCGTTTCAGTTCGCCTTCAGGGCTTCTGGTTGCGAATTCATCTCTTGGGCTTGCGAGTCCTAATATATCAACAGCAGCTTCTCGGGCAGCTACCATAGCTCTAGGTCCACCGCTGGCTGCCATTTCATTCATCTCATCTAGTGTTGCAGCGTCTAGGATAGGTAGTTTGTCAGTTGCTATTGGGGCTTTGTTTGTGTTTTCAGCCATGTAGGTGTATTTCCTTTCACATGATATTTGTATAAACTGTTATTATACTAACACAAAAACACACAATAGTCAATATGTAGACAAATTTTCTGGCACTCGATACTTGCAAGTGCTAGTTTTTTTTATTACAATGAATGGTATCAAATAAGCAATCAAATATTCGACAAGGAGGAGATCTATGAGCAGTCCGATCAAGCCGTTAGGTGACCGAGTGGTTGCTGTGCGCGAAGTAGCAGCCAGTAAAACTGCCAGCGGTATTTATTTGCCCGATGCAGCAAAAGAAAAGCCAGTTGTAGCCAAAATCGAAGCTGTTGGCGAAGCAGTAAAAGTCCTGAAAAAAGGTGACCGCATAGTATACAAAGATTATAGTACAACAGAGCTGAAAATTGATGGTACTGAGTACATAATAGTAAAAGAAGAGGATGTTTTAGCGACACTATAAATTTTAAACAGCACGATTTGATAATTATTTTCTCTCTAGTCCTCGCTTTGCTGCGGAATCGTTCGAAAAATAACTATCAAATGTGCTAATGAAAGGATATAAGAATATTATGGCAAAAAAAGTATTTTATGATGATGACGCTCGAGCTCGAGTTTTAGGAGGAGCTGAGGCTCTATACAACGCAGTCAAAGTAACTATGGGACCTTTAGGTCGCAACGTAGTGATTTCAAAAGGCTACGGCGGCCCAACAGTCACGCATGATGGTGTAACTGTTGCCGAAGGTGTAGATCTACCTGATAACGACGATGAAACATTGGGTTACAAAGTAGGTGCAGAGCTGATCAAACAAGCTGCCAGCAAAATGAACAAAGCAGCAGGAGACGGCACAACAACTGTTACCGTACTGACTTATACAATTCTGAGCGAGGCCAATCGATTGATAGCGGCTGGACACAACCCGATGGAACTAAGAAGAGGTATCGAAGCAGCTGGTGCAGAAGTACTCAAATCATTGGAAAAACTATCAGAGAGTGTTGAGGGTAAAAAGAATCGTATTGCCGAAGTTGCCACTATTTCTGCCGGTGATGCCGAGATTGGCAAACTCATTGCAAATGTCATGGAAAAAGTTGGTGCACATGGTGTTGTCACTGTCGAAGAAGGTCAAGGTCTCGAGATGGAGAGTGAAGTAGTCGAAGGGTTCACATTTGATAGAGGTTATGTGAGCCCATATATGGCCACAGATACAAATCGTATGGAAGCTATCGTCAAAAATCCTGCTATTGTCATAACTGACAAAAAAATCGCTAGCGTACAAGAGTTTTTGCCGATACTTGAAAAACTAGCCCAAGCTGGCAAGAAAGATGTTGTCCTGATTGCTGAAGATATAGAAGGCGAGGCATTAGGTGTGCTCATACTGAACAAACTAAAAGGCACATTCAACACTGTTGGTATAAAAGCTCCAGCATTTGGTGATCGAAGAAAAGATGTGTTGAACGATATTGCTGTACTGACGAACGCAACTGTTATTTCAGAAGATCAAGGCATGAGTTTTGAAAATGTTGATCTCGATGTTATTGGAAGTGCTCGTAAGGTCATAGTGGGCAAAGATGAAACGACTATTGTTGAAGGTGCTGGATCAGTTGCTGACGTTGAGAATCGCATACTGCAGATACGAACTCAAGCCAAAAATGCTACTAGCGAATACGATGCGGAGCAGCTAGAAAAACGTGCGGCAGCACTTGGAGGCAAAGTTGCTGTTATTAAAGTCGGTGGGGTGAGTGAAACAGAGATAGAGGAAAAGAAATTTCGTGTTGACGATGCCGTTGCTGCCACAAAAGCAGCGCTGAGCGAAGGTATCGTACCTGGTGGTGGTATTACTCTCGTCAACCTCAGTGACAAGATTGTTATAGGGGCGGCTGACGAACTATCAGCAGGCAAGCAACTTCTTAAGACTGCGCTCCTCAGGCCGTTTTATGAGCTTATGCACAATTCTGGATTGAACCCAGATGAATGGTTGCCACAAGTCCGCAAGGCAAAACAGGGTAGTGGTATCAATGTGAATACTCCAGAAAAAGGTGTTATTGATATGAAAGCAGCAGGGGTAGTAGATCCAGTTGCGGTGACTCGTCAAGCGATAGCCAATGCGGTGTCTATTGCCGGTACGGCCGTAACTATGGGAGCATTGGTTGTCGATATTCCTAGCGAAGACCCACCGATGCCAGCAGGCGGTGGCATGCCTGGCGGCATGGGAATGATGTAGGCAACTTACTGATCAACTGACTCTAGGGCAGCTTCTATCGAGGCTTGGTTGCTAAAATCTATACCAGCAATACCTTGGGATTCTGCATCAATATACTCAAATATTAGATCAACTTCCCTGTCTTCTAATGCAGAGCATCCAGAAAAAACCTGGAGTTGGGCTGCTTCTTTTAGTAGCGTCTTTTCCTCACTTGCTAGATCTGGATTTTGCAAACCAATTTTCATCATTGCAATGCCTTGTGCGGATTGTAGTAGGGCATACTCTCGCCACAGACCAGACTCTTCTTGGCCGTACTTTTCAGCCTCTTCTCTCTTTTCACGCACCATACGATCGAGTGTGTAGTCTTCGTGTATGGGAAAAAACCCAAAATGCCGTACAGCTTTTACTAATGATTTTGCATCGAGATTTTCTTGTTCAAACGATTCTTTGATGGTGCGCAAGACATCAAGCTCGGTCTTTTGCTGCAACCTAATATGGGCTTCAATCTTCGACCATTCGTTCGTTTTCTTAGAGCTGAAAAATTCCATGAACTTTATAATACCATGAAAATGTATAAAAAGCTATATAAATATTGACAAATATACACAAATATGATAATATATAATTATCTGCACGAGGTGAAATATTTTGTACAGAGAACTTTTAGCGAGAATGCTTATTTGTCTATGGCATAGTGACGATACCCCAAAACGAACACGTGTCGTTGGTATGCCATGGGTAAAATGAAAGCACTCCACACTGGAGTCACCCGTTACGAAAGGTGGCGCATATGATTCAGATCTTGATCCCGAAGTTTCCTCCTACAGCCAAGAAGGCTGATGAGGTGGAAGAGATGGCTCGGCTGTTTCTCGACCCACGCGGCCACCGCAAGCCGATCACAAAGGTCAACGCACAGCAGGAGAGCCAGGGAGTTAAGCCCTGGATCTTCGGCGCACTGCAGGGCGGTGACATCGAGCGCAAGCGTGAGGCGCTGCTGGCCTGCTACTGGTACATGCTCGGAGAGGCTCGCAAGGGCGCTCTAGAGATGATCCAGGACGAGGCCAACGGCATGTCCTTGATTTACGCCAGCGAAGCACAGGTTGCGGTTCTCAACAACGAGACCCTGCAGCTTGGTCACAAAGCTCGATACGAGCTGCTCGAGGCAATCCACTTCGTGGCACGGCGTTACGGCGCTCCGAAGCCGAGCAACGCTCGCCAGATGTCGACTCAGCCGGCACACGTGGGCCGCAAAGGTGGCAAACTGCGCAGCCTAGCTGCCTAGCGACTACAACAATGTTGGTCGTGGGAATTATATATTCCCACGACCAACTACATACTCACCCGAAAAGGGTGTTTTTTATTTGTCTAAGAGGTGCCAATCATAAGTGTCGGCAAGTCCACGTTTGCTTTTTGTTGGCTGGCCTTCAAAATCAACATGCTTGCTATCTACTGTGGTTTTTTTCCACTTTGTTTCGTCATCTAGTGCTTGTTGCCATGCGCTTATCGAAGACTGAGCATCGACGATGTCATTTCCTCGTAGTGACTGGTAATACGCCATTGAATCTAGAAAAGCCATACTACCAAGACTAGGTTTTTGACGTGCAATAATTGCAGCGAGCTGGTCAAAGAAAAACGAAGTTGGTATTTCCCCGAAACCTTCATACGAGGCAAGTATGTCTTGAAAATCCTCTGGGTTTTCAATATCAGATATTTTTGGTTTCGGTGTGCCGTATTTTACAACTGGCAACATGTTAGAAAGGCGACCAAAAGGCAAACGGGATACGTATGGCCCAGCAATTTTTGCTACACCAACGAGGTCATCTCTAGATGAAGGTGTGTCGAACATAGTTGCGTGTGGTCTAACTGATTGTTCGGAAAATACATCGCTATCATTTAGGGTGGTGAGAGCATCGTACGCAGTATTTCCACCCATAGATATTCCATTGACTACTAAATGATCATAGCCATGTTTGAGTATACGTTGCCATATAGCATCGGTTGTTACTTGACTCATCTCAGACTGAAAGTATCTCTCTCCAGATGGCTGTACGAGTAGTACGTCACCTTTTTCCTGTATGTATGGCATAAAAGGACGTATATGCCTGTGAATATTACCGGCAATACCCGGGGTGAACACAGACAGTACATTGGCTGTACCTTGTTGTGAATAAGCAAAATCGTGAGTAGTGACATCGTGAGACATTCGATGTCTCGCAGATACGGCACGTAAGATTTTATGACCTACATTTGATCGGTCTTTGATCTGATCTTCAGGTAGGGTTGGAGAAGGTGTTTTTTCAATCATGATTTATGATATTTAATCATAAAATACCATAAAAGTCAATCTATTATTGTCATTTATTTGTTTGAAAAGTAGTCGACTTCTTTTATGATGTCGAGTAAAGCTTGGGCTTTGCGGGTTTCGTCAGCAATCTCTACGGCTGTAGAGTGAGCTTTTTCTACTAATTCTTCGTCGTCTGTTGATCGTATGATGAGTAGTAGAATATCAAACTTTTCCTCTGGTGGTAGCTCAAGCTTATCAACAAGTGGTTTGAGCTCTTCGAGAGCTTCTTTTTTGATTGCTTCTAATTCTTCGTGTCCAGCAGCTGGCACAGCTGGTTGTCCAGCGGTATCTGTTGTTGACTCCGGTGTTGTTTCTGCAGTTGCGGTATCTTCAGCTGGCGGTTCTGGTGCAGGTGCTGCTGGTGCGTCACCTTCTGCTCCTGATAGAACCTTGGCAAGATCATTGTCGTCGCTGACTGGTTGGTTGTTTACTGGTTGTATATTCACTGGGCCCACCCCTATATTAATTAACTGTTTATGCTTTTACGACCAGTATACTGTATTATTGTTTATAGATGCAAGTAGTTTTGGAGGTAAAAAATGCTCGATGATCTAAATGTTATCTCACAAAGAGATCCTAAAGATGCACTGGGTGTGGCAGCTGCACAGCCGACACAAGCAGGTTGGAATGCAAAAGTAGACAATCAACGAACAGAACAATTCATACCGGAAACTGTTGTGGTTGCAGGTATGGGAGGCTCAGCACTAGCGGCAGGCTTGGTGAAAAGTTGGCTCAAAATTACAAAACCTTTTGAAGTGGTTAGAAAATACAATCTACCAGGTTATGTCAATGAAAAAACATTGGTTATCGCTAGTAGTTATTCTGGTAATACCGAAGAAACCTTGGCAGCTCTTGAGGAAGCTGAAAATCTTGGCGCAAAAATAGCAGTTATTTCAGCAGGTGGTCAATTGATAGATATTGCTCAGGAAAAAAACTATCCATTCGTGCAATTGCCTAGCGATTATCAGCCACGTATGGCAGTGAGCTTGAATCTCCGGGGTTTGGTGAAACTGCTAGAAGTATATGGACTGGCTCAAGGTAAATATGACGAAATAGCTTCGGTAGCGGATTGGCTCGACGATAGAGTAGAAAAATGGCTACCCGAGGTACCGACAGAGGAAAACTATGCCAAACAACTAGCTGAAAAGTGTGCTGGCAAAACAGCGGTTATATACAGCGGCTCACGAATGGCGCCAGTTGGCTACAAATGGAAAATATCGATAAACGAAAATGCCAAAAACACGGCATTTTGTAATGAGCTACCAGAGTTTAATCACAACGAATTCATAGGCTGGTCGTCACATCCCGTGGACAAGCCCTTTGTAGTTTTAGATTTGATTTCTGGCTTTGAGCATCCGCAAGTTTTGAGACGATTTGCTATTACTGATCAGCTGCTCTCTGGTATGCGTCCAAAAGCTGTTTCAGTTGAACTGCAAGGAGAGAGTGTTATTGCCCAGATGTTATGGGGCTGTGTGTTGGCTGATTTTGTTAGTATTTATTTGGCAATTCTAAATGGCATAGATCCAACACAAGTTGATTTAATAGAGAAACTCAAAAAAGAACTTGCATAGATTCTTTGCATAAGCATTTTTATTATTGTATAATAAGTTAATGACAAAGAGGCCACCAATATTCATACCTCTACTTGAACCCGAACAGCCATACGACCCGGATCGTGATTTGTTTTTGAAACAACTTTCCGACGATAAAGAGCTCGACGAGTATGCCTGGGCGTTTGAAGCCGGTAGAGACCATATCCAAACATTCAACGACATAGAGATCGCAGATTATCACACTATGAGAGAAGAGAGTATGTCTCCCTCGCTTTTAGATGAAGGGAATGATATGTATTTTGGTCTCTGGAGTGACGGACTCATAGGAGGGGCTAGTGTTCACCCGAATGGAAACGAGTATCGTCTGCAATTTTGGCTGGAGGACGATATGGTAGGTCAGGGCAATGCTTGTCTGGCAGTTTCAGGTTTGACCAACTATATACTGGCATATGTTGACAAGAAGATTGTTGCACATGTAGATCCTGAAAATGAACGAGCAATAGCAACGCTACATCGCTGCGGGTTTGGAGAGGTAGCAGTGTCGCAGGAAGGCAGTGCCATTTTTGGACTACTCAAACAAGCTACACCTGAAGAGGTGAATAATATGGACCAGGTAAAAGCTAGCGAGGAGCTGCTAGATGTTTGTCTAGATCTGCTGATTGATACCGTCAATGTATTCACTATTATAGATGCGCAAGGTGAGCAAAAAGCTGTCGTGACAGTGTGTGAACAGCACCATGACAATAGTATGCTTTTAAAAATTCGTAGAGCTGTGCCTGCTAGTGGCAGTGGTATATATGAGTATGACGAAGATATTACATATATGATTAGTTTGGAATGTTCAATCGATATTGACCAAGGTGTTATCAGTGGTTTTAGTCAGAGAATAGAGGGTAGAAATGAAGAAGATCTGCCCGTTGATCTAGGGTATATCGAACCTAACCAGTCATATCCACTGCGAGAAACAGATCAATATATAGCTCAAAAAGAGCATGTAGAGCATGTAGAAAATGATCTTGTATCGGGTCACGATACGATGTCGAAGGCTAATCTAAAAGAGATGCTAGATATTTTGCAGTTTGTCAGAGCAAAACATACGTAGAGTGAGATAGATTAACTTTGTTCACGAAGAGACTGTATAGGGTCTTTGAACGCAGCCCTAGTAGCGGGGCCAAGCCCAAAAATGATACCAACCGCTAGAGAGAGTCCAAGAGCGATTGCCATGACACCCAAACTCACTACTGGTGTTAGTCCAAGCATTAGCCCGATAAATAGCGACAGTGCTATGGCAAGAATAATACCGATTATGCCGCCAAGTAGACTAACAATCAGCGCTTCGATGAGGAATTGCCACAAAATATGCTGGTTGCTCGCACCAAGACTCTTGCGGATACCAATTTCACGAGTTCTCTCAGCAACTCCGACAAGCATAATATTCATGATCCCAACACCCCCGACAATCAAAGAGATACCGGCTACAATTGCTGTCAGGTTGGCGACGAAATGATAAAAGCTCTTTGAGATTGAGACAGCCTCTTGTCCCGTGAGTACCTGGAAATCTTTTTCACCATTATGTTGTGCCACGAGTGTGCTGGTGACTTTTTCTATAACTTTTTGCTGCGACGTTTTTGCTGCGGGGATAACTAAGATTTGTTGCAGCTGAGCAATACCTTGATTGAATTTTTTACCGTCGTTTAGGTTGACAATTGCTGCATGATTGAGGTCGGTTCCGCTCAGGCCAATAGGTGTGTTTGTTTTTTGTAGGATACCGATTACAGTGTGTTCAACACCTCGCAGTTTAATCTTTTTGCCCAAAATTTGATCTGTGCCAT
Organism: uncultured Candidatus Saccharibacteria bacterium; assembly: GCA_964348695.1. Classification (GTDB taxonomy): domain Bacteria; phylum Patescibacteriota; class Saccharimonadia; order Saccharimonadales; family Saccharimonadaceae; genus JACPYF01. Next base: position 60,807 of record CAYGDI010000003.1, read on the forward strand.
ACATGTCTATAGCGAGCTGTTGGCCGATAACAACGGTATCGTCGTTGGTCTCATCATCTAAAAATTGTCCATTGCTTGTTTTTAGTTTGAGAACGTCATCAAAACTAGGTGTTGTTGCTAGAATAGAGGCTTGTCTAGCCGAGTTTTGATTTTTGTCGATACTGCCGTTGATCAACATGAGCGGTGTTGCTGAACTGACAGAGCGTAGCTCAGATAGTTTTTTGAGATCGCGCTCTTGTAGCGTTGTTGTTGCGTAGGGCGCGATGGGGCTTGCGTTGAATAGTGTATCTAGAGATGAGGATTCGTTTTGGGAGCTTCCCGGTCGGATAACAACCATGTTGTTGTCTAGATTGTTGACTAGATTTACATGGGACTGTCGGACACTTTCGCCGAGCGACAATATCAATGTGATACTTGTGACTCCGATAATAATACCAAGCATCGTGAGGTTGGTGCGTGTTCTTGCACTTTTGAGACTAGTGATGGCAATCATCGCATTTGTGAGTAGTATCATGATGCTTTAACCTTCTTTTTTGTTTTTCTCGGGGTGTGTTTTTTTGGTTTGACCGTTTTTTTGGTTGCAACTTTCTTTTTCGCTGATGCTACTTTTCGACGTTTTGCACTGAGCGGTACTTTTGCGGTGAGATCTGGTTTTTTGGTTGTTGTTTTGCTATCCGTACTGATTTTGCCATCGAGCATATAGATAATACGATCTGCATATGACGTGAGTCGTGAGTTGTGTGTCACCATGATAATAGTGTTGCCGCGTTTGTGTATTTCACTCAGCTCTTGCATGATAATCTCGCTTGATCGGCTGTCGAGGTTGCCTGTTGGTTCATCTGCCAATATGATAGATGGTTGGTTGACCAGGGCTCTGGCTATCGCTACTCGTTGCATTTGTCCGCCGCTCAGCTGGTGAGGCATGTAGTATTCGCGGTTTTGTAAATGGAATAATTTTAGTGCTTTTGATGCTGTTTGCAAACGTTTTGTATGAGTTTGTCCACTATAAATAAGTGGCAGCGCAACATTCTCTATCACTGTTTGACGTGGCAAGAGATTAAAACTTTGAAAAACAAAGCCTATTTGTTCGCGTCGTATCTGGGCACGTTTGTGCTGAGTGATAGACTCAACTGGCTCACCATCGAGATCGTATTCGCCGCTCGTTGCTTTGTCTAGTAGACCTAATATATTGAGCAATGTTGTTTTACCGCAACCACTCGGTCCCATGATAGCGACAAACTCACCCTTGTTAATTGTGAGATCCATACCGTCCAGGGCAGTCGTAATTGCATCACCAAAACCGTAGTTTTTGTGTAAATCTTTCAGTTTTATCACCGGTGGTGGGGTTTTCGGTGTCATTAATATCTCGCAGTTTATTTATATGTAGTAGATTTTATTATAACTGGTTATCAACCTCTTATGCAATGAGAATTATATAGTGTAAATAACAACTTGCTAGGTTTGAAGTAGTGATTTCATTTGTTTCGCTATAAGTTTTGTTGCGAAAACAGGGTTCAAGCGGTATAGTCGGTTCATCATTTTTGAATCTTTGCCTACAAATATCTGTGGCTTGTTTTTCTCGATACCTTTGACGATGATCTCTGCTGCTACGTCTGCGGAAAGCATGTTGAATTTTTTTGACTGTTCTGTGGCGCCTGTAGGCATAGTGACGCCTGAATTTTGTGTGATGTTAGTCTGGGTGGCGCCCGGGAATACAATAGATACATTGACAGGTGTGTCCAGGAGTTCGGCATACAAACCTTCTGTGAGTAATTTAACAGCTGCTTTTGAAGCACCGTAAATACTTTGCCCAGGCACAGGTAGGAAGCCACCCATACTAGAGACATTGACGATGTATGCCTCGGGCCGCTTTAGCAAATGCGGTAGAAATGCTTTAGTCATATACAGTGTTCCGTAAAAGTTGATATTGAATACCTTCTCTATAGAGGAATATTCGAGATCATTGACTGTTACAAACGGCTGTATGATACCTGCGTTATTGATGATAGCGTCGATGGATCGGTGTTGTGCCAATACTGCATCTGGAAGGTTTTTTACAGATTTTTTGTCTGATATGTCGACGACATGGGTGCTGAGGTGTTTGTTTTTTGTACCAACAGTATCTGTGAGTTGCAACAGAGTTTTTTCATGGACATCTACTGCCGCAACTTTCGCGCCTTTTGCTAGAAGAGCGAGGACGAGTGCTTTACCAATACCGCTCCCGGCTCCTGTGACGACAAACGCTTTGTTAGATATACCCATATTAGCTATTATACTCCAGTTGTAAGTATGAAAGTTTTTTAAATAACCACAATTGTGGGTATACTTATAGTTATGAATGAAAAGACACCTAAAAATCGGACACAAGAGCAGTCGGATGTTGCACCAGTCGGTAGTGAAGCGAGTCGAGAATCTGTATCCAATGGAGAAAATAGCACGCGACGTGGACGTATCATTGCTAGACTTGCAATATTCTTTGAACGAGCGAGTATGGGTGGCAGCAGAATCTCTGATCGAGCAACTGAAAAAGCTCCAGATAGAAGCGACTACTTTGTCTCTGGCCCTGGAGATGCAACCTTTAACGTTTCTTCTGAGGTTGCAGAAAAAATTGCAGCGAAAAATGGCGGTGAGTTACCTGACCATATTCGTATTAGAGAAGATCAATTAATAAATTAATGGCGGAGAGAGAGGGATAGCGGCCTTCGGCCTTCTCCGCTCAGCCATGCTCGAAGCAAGCTTCTGCGCGTGACTTCGCTACACCGAACCTGGGTTCAAATCACTTTCGCGGGGAGAAAGTTTCGTAGTATATAAAATACACTACGAACTCTTCTCCTGGCGGAGAGAGAGGGATTCGAACCCTCGATTGCGATTGCTCACAATACACGCTTTCCAAGCGTGCTCCTTCAACCACTCGGACACCTCTCCAAGTATATATATTGTAGCTTAGGTCAAAGAAAAACCCTCGATATCATCGTGACATCGAGGGTTGATCCTTAAGCTTTTGGAGGGTGAATGATTGAGCGACTCCCGCCGATCGCCACTGCATGGGTGCGTGTTTTGGCGTTGAGTTTCGCCAAAATCCGTTTCGTGTGAGTACGGATTGTCTCCGTTGAGAGTCCGAGCGCTGCTGCAACATCCTGCGTTGTTAAGCCATCTGCGTACATCTGCAGGATCTCTGCCTGACGGTCTGTCAGGGTGAGATCTGTCGCCTGCTGCTCACGCTCGAACGATGGGTCAATGAAATACTCACCGTTCATCAACTTTGCCATGGCGGCATGAATGACCTCGGTGCCGCTTGTCGCTAGGACAACAGCTTTTGGTCGAAGAACATTGTCACCGAAGACACGTGTCATCAGCTGGGGGTCGTCGAGCATCACCAGGTTGCCCCATTGAGTTTGGACGACGGTGTGCTGAGCATCTCGATCGATATTGACCGAAATATTCGACGCATTGACCAAGTTCTTGGCCAGAATCGTCTTGATGCCATCTGCCAGTATTGGGTGGCTGCTTGTGATGATGACAGCTTGCTTTGACATCTACATTCCTGCTTTCTTAAGGATCGTGTGGCGGATAGGCCACAATGGACGAAATTTCAGTAGTTTACAAAAACTTCTATTTTACATTATAGCAAAATCATTGTAATAGATCAATAACTCTGAGCACTTCTTTTGGTAGAAGATGTTTGTATGGTTTGTTATTTGCTATAGCTTGACGAACCATAGTAGAACTCATCTCATCGGTCTTGATATCTATTAGCTGCGCTCGTGGAGGCAGGGTGGTCAGTTGTGCACCTGGTCTTGGTACAACGAGCATGTCGAGACTTTTGATTAGGTGTTGTCCTTTTGGCCAGCTCGGCATCGTCATGATAGAATCTGCACCAAATAGCCAAATAAATTCATGAAAAGGGTGCTTTTTTTGCAGCTGAGAAACTGTTTCGTAGGTATTTGTCTGGGTGTTAGTAACAAGTTCGCTAGTATGTAGGTGTATGTTTACAGATGGTGAAGCGACACTCCGTATAAGTGCCTGGCACATGGCGATACGCGTATCTATATCGATAGCTATGGTTTTGTCAGGTCTTTCGCCGCTAGGCATCAGCCAAATTTCTGCCTGAATCTTTTTGGCAATAGAGACAGTAGACTTCAGTATGGTCTGATGTGCTTTTGTTGGGGGGTTAAAAGCTCCGCCGTAGATGATAATTTTCTTTACTTTTTTCATTGACTTCACTTTCTAGTTAGTGTATATTAAACACTATAAGGTATATTAATACTTTATGCAAGGAAAATATTATGAAAGATAAAACTACCTACAATCCACAAAACGACTTCTTGAGAGTTGCTACTGCCACTCCTAAAGTCTATATTTCTAATTGTCAAAAAAATGCTGAAGAAATTATACATTTATACAAAGAAGCAGTGAACAAAAAAGTTGCTTTAGTAGTTTTCCCTGAGCTTTGCATAACAGGCTATAGCCTTGGCGATTTAGTTCAAAGAGGTGATTTGTTAGCTAGTGCCCTAAAAACTCTCGAAACACTTGCTAAACAAACTAGCAAAAAGAATACGGCTATGGTAGTTGGTTTGCCGGTTAGAGTGAACAACCAGTTATATAACTGTGCGGCAGTACTAGCTGGCGGAGAGGTAAAAGGACTTGTACCAAAACAGAATATGCCAAATTATAAGGAATTTTATGAGCAACGTTGGTACAGTACGTGGACAGGTGATAATACAGAAGTCACAGTAGGCGGTAAAAAAGTACCATTTGGTACTCGCCAGCTATTTAATATTGCCGATACTATTGTAGGTATAGAGATATGCGAAGATCTATGGATGCCCAATCCACCTTCTCAAGACCTCGCGCTAAATGGTGCGCTTGTTATATGTAATCCTTCTGCGTCTCCTGAGATTGTTTCAAAGGGTGAGTATCGTCGTCAGCTAGTTACTAGTACATCTGCGCGACTTCTTGCAGGCTACGTATATGCCAGCGCCGAAGCTAGTGAATCTACAGCTGAAATTGTTATGAGTGGGCATAGCTTGATAGCTGAAGGTGGGCGATTACTCGGGGAAAGGCAGCCTTTTGACGATGATGCGCCAAGATTGGTTATTGCTGATATCGACACAGCGCATCTAAAGCTCGATCGTACTCAGAATACAAATTTTACAAACGCTCATGACTACGAGGTTGTAGAGTGTGGCGGTACGAGGGCTCAGAAAGATTTTATAGGCTTTATTAACTCTGCACCGTTTGTTCCAACAGGAGACAAAGCAAGACTGGATACAATACTAAATATACAAGCTCACGGCTTAAAAAAGCGTCTTGAGAGCCTTCCAACTGAGCAACAAAGAGTTATTCTTGGTTTGTCTGGTGGTCTAGATTCTACGCTTGCACTGCTTGTCGCAGTGAGAACTGCAAAGCTTTTATGTAGACCTGCTAAAAAATGTATTCATGCTATTACTATGCCGAGTCATGCGAGTTCAAAGCGTACACAAACCAATGCTGAAAAATTAGCCAAAGCCCTAGGTATTGCGCACGAAATTATACCTATAGGAGAGCTGGCTAAAGATCAATTAATTGCACTCGGCCATGACGGTGAAAAAGAAGATATAGCTTACGAAAATGTCCAAGCACGACTACGTACGGCAATTCTTTTTAACAAGGCCAATCAAATAGGCGGAGTTGTACTTGGTACAGGTGATTTAAGTGAAATCGCACTTGGCTGGTGTACATATAACGGCGATCATATGTCTGGCTATAACGTCAATGCCAGCGTGCCAAAAACACTAGTACGATCCCTGGTAGCGCATGCAAGCGATCAGTTGAACAACAAAATAGCTCAAACCATATTGGAAGATATTTTAAATACGCCAGTTTCTCCGGAACTTACTGGAAACAAAGCTGGTATTAGCCAAAAAACAGAGGATATTATCGGGCCATATGAACTACACGATTTCTTCCTGTATCATTTTATTAGATGGATGGAACCTGTGCCAAAGATACAATATATGGCTGAAAAGGCATTTGCAAAAAAATATTCCAAGACAGAGATAGCCAAATGGCTCAAGGTGTTTGTTACTCGATTTTACGCAAACCAATGGAAGAGGCAGGCGGTACCTGATGGCCCAAAGGTGGGGACAGTTAGTCTGAGTCCGAAAGGTGATTGGCGTATGCCTCCGGATATCGACCGAGATGTTATACTAAATGTATGAAATACACGAGTGAATATCAGGCCCCAACACTAACTGTTGATGCAGTGGTTTTTCAGATAATTGAAGAAAAGCTACAGGTGTTGCTTGTCAAACGTAGCAAAGAGCCCTTTAAGGATCTGCCGGCTTTGCCTGGCGGGTATAATCCTCAGGGTGAAACGACAAAAGATGCACTCAAACGTATCACACTACAAAAAGCTGGTGTTGATATAGACAAAGATCTTAAATATACAGAACAACTTTATACATTTGATACTGTGGCTCGCGATCCTCGGGGGCATGCAGTTTCAGTTTCTTACATGGGTTGCGGAAGAGAGGTTACACCAAAAAAATCAGCATCTGAGAGACCGTTTTTTGCAGCTGTCGATGAGCTGCCAGAACTGCCATATGACCACGGTGATATTATCATGTATGCGCGTGACCGTTTACGTTCGAAACTGACATACACAAATGCCGTATATGCATTTTTACCGAGCAAATTTACACTGACACAGCTACAGCAAGTATATGAAATAATATTAGGAAAAGAGCTCGACAAGCGCAATTTTCGTAAAAAATTTCTCAGCCTAGGTTTGATACGAGAAACTGATGATATGTTTCGAGAGGGCGCACACCGTCCTGCACGTTTGTATGAATTTTCTAGTAAAAAACTTACCTCACTTTCAAGAAGTTTTGACTGAAAAATAGAATTTAAAAGCCCCCGATCTCGTTATGAAATCGGGGGCTGTTTTCTTCCTATGCAAACGCGAGTGTGTGTTTGTCGGCCGCTGTGGGGCCAAAGGAAGTGATCCTTACAGGAAGACCAAGATGGTCTTCCACGACCTCAAGAAACTCCTTGGGGTCTGAACAGTTCGCAACACTCTGCGAACCGTATACGGGGCGACACATTGACAACAGTTCAGTTAGTCGTGCTTGATGATCGAGACCATCTTTGACGCCAACTTTGATCGACGTTACCAGTCCACTCGAGTTGAACTCGAAGTATGTTCCGGCATCGTCGTGTTGACCAACTAGCCAATACTGACGACAGTATTTCCATGCGTCTTGATCAGCAAGCCGATCGAGACACCCAACAACTAAACCGTCAGTCCCACCGCATACGTCGAGCGCATAACGGTGAGCGACTAGGTCTAGATGACCAACTCTGAAACCACCCTGCCACTTTCCAGTGCCGTTGTGAGAATCGGGTGTGGAGACTGTCATCTCGTGATCCTCTGTGACAAATGGTCCAGGGCCATGGCGTGTCGTGTAGGCACGCATGATCCCGAGTTTTACCACTTCACCCTCGAAGTCGATGCCATCCAGAAGCGCCAAAGCGTTTTCATGGGTGGTGGTGCTCCAGGTGGTGTAGGGGTGAAAACCAAACCATTCGTCGAGTAGAACTCCTTGTGCTCCTTCACATACCAATATGTCGTGCTTTTGCTCGAGATCGATCAGATGGCTTTCATCGACAACTTTCAGTTTGCCAGCCCAGATCCGGAAGAGTTCGGCTGTGTCCCGTAGTAGCTGTTGATCAGAAAAGACCACAAGCTGCTGGTCGGGAATTGCAGCAATTTCTTGGCGGAGCTGTTCGTATTTCAGGTCTCTGATTTTCTCAAGTTTGCGCTCGAGTAGATCGCCGCAAGCAGCGTCATGGGCTGTGACTACAAGTCCAGGATCGGACAGGTAGTCAGCTTGAGTCTCTCCGATACCTTGACCACAACTTCCATGTCGGTTGTTGCCTCTCACGAGCTCACGAGCTCGATTGGCAGCAATTTGCCACGGTGTGATGAGCTTTGCTGTTTGATCAACACTGGTTCGTTCCCAGGCATCTCGCACGCCAATATCTCGGAGTTTTTCTCCTTCTGCCAGCATTGTGGCTGGGTTGATCAGGAAATCTTTTGCTAGAAAGGTTTTTACACCTCTCACGAGACTTCCACTGCCGAATTGTGCAAACGTATGTTGAAATCCGTGAGGAGTAACAACGTTGTGCAAGCACTGTGCCCCGCCGGTATGTTTGACGACAACAGCTGACTGGGCTTGGCGTACCAAGTAGTCAACAGTTGTGCCCTTGCCGGCGTCACCAAAACCGAGGTCGGTGACTACGTAGGCTGTATCAGCCATTGTCCTTTCTCCTTTAGGTTGTGTGAAGAAAAAAGCGGAAACTGACGACGAGTATGCAAACGATCTTGCATACCCATCGCAGTTTCCGCTGTGCAAAGACGACTAGTCGTCTTTGCTGGTTGAACCGCTGAGCGTCGCCAGAGCTTTGCCGGCTGCCTGGGTTGCTCCTGCGTCAGCACCGATCTGAGTGAGATCTTCGACGACCTCGTCGGTGGTCAGACCTGCTTCGTTCATGCCGAGAAGTCCGGCAATGAACTCACAGACTGCTCCTGGATCTTCCAGTACCAGGGCGCGTTCGCCGAGGAGCTCTCGCCATGCTGGCAGAACTCGATCGGCAGGGTAGTGACCCTGTGCCTGGAACAGGAAGTACACCTCGTATCTTTCCTGGAGCTCGTCGAAGATGTCCTTTGTGGGGATATCCGCTTCGAGGGTGTCTCCGGTGAGTGATTGGAGGGTGTGTACTTTGCCGTACTCGTTGTACTTCCGTTTGATCGTGGGGTAGGGCATTTCGTCACCGATGAAGATGGCGTAGCCCTTTTTGCCTTGCTTGGTGAACGGTTCCAGCTCGGTGTGACGAGCCAGAAAGTAGGCAGCGAGCTCGTACGTCTCGTGTACCTGACCGCCGCCGTTGCCCTCCAGGATCATTGCCGCCAGCTGGTCGTCCATGGCGTTGTCGCTCTCGAACTGTCCCATCTGAAGAGGGAAGTCGTCCGTGAACGCATCGCCGATAGCTCCGAAGAGGATCTGTGGATCCTCGGCGTAACCCTTGCGCTGCAGTAGTCCGTGGAGTTGCGGCAGCTTCGAGTGGGTGACTTTCGCCGCCTCAATGTTGCTGCCGGTTACGTCCAGGATCACTGCGATCGCTGTCGGGTTGGGGTGCTCGTCGGTGATGCATACTTCGCGCATGACCTTTCCGGCGAATGGACTTGCCGGACCGGCAACTTGCTTTGGGTCAACAAGTTTGTTGACCTCAGTGGCTGTGCCAGCCCGCACCTGATCCGTGTAGTCGAATGTCGAACGACCAGCCGCTTGATTTGCGGCGAGTGTCCGACGATGTGTGTTGACATTCCAGCTGCCTCCACCCATGGTGTTCTCCTTTGCTTGTGATGTTTCACTACGCCACTAAGGCATAGTGAACTTGACGAAGCGCCGAGGATGATACGGCTCTCCCATACGTTCTAGCAACTCATCGAATTCTTTGAGTAGCTCGTACGCATTTTGTGGTCGTCTTGACTGTTGTTTCGACAGACAACCCTTGAAAAACGCTCGTAATGCTTTCGGAACTTTATCTTCTGGAAGATTACCCCACAAGGGGTCACCGCCCATCAGATAAATCATACATCTAGCTGCCATCATGATGTCGGTAGCCGGACTTGGTGCTTCACTACGACGCACTTCATCAGGCAACCAGTCGTCATAACGGCTTGAGGAAAGCCCGAGGATTACTCGGTATTCCTCGCTATCTTCCAGTTTGTGGCTGGAAGAACACCAGTTGACGAGAACAACTCCATGTTTCTCTGGGTGAATCATGACATGATTCGGTAGCACAGATCCATGGAGAATCCCTTGCTGATGAATGATCGAAAGAGGGAACAGCAAACGTCTCCAGATCCAGACAGCATGCTGCGGATCTAGGCCATTTGGAAATGCTGTCCGCACCTCTTCGAGACTGTACATCTTTTCAAGCTTTTCAAAAACATTTACTTGATAAGACATACCATTTACAGCAGTTTTGCAGTCATCAACAATGGTTGGCAGGAACGGGCGCAGCTCTGGATCATCAAATTCCCATAGGGCATTGAGTGTCTCAAGCTCCTGGAGTGAATGTTGTTCACCAGCGCTGTCTTTTGCAATTCTCACCACCGTACTGAAGCTCTCTCCATCTATCTCGGAAACAGCTTCGTACATGTCAAAAGCTGTGGTGCTATGCATGTGTCTTGTCAACCAATGCTCACCGATTTTTGAAGTCAGTGTAGCAATTGAAAACGGCTTGCCGTATGTGCCTTGTCGAACGGCTTGTTCAGCTTCCTCAAAAAACTTTTGCAGCAATGAAAAAGCCTTATTCGCTCGTTCACTTTCTTCTTCGCCATAAAGATCCGGGTGGATCGTTTTTGCGAAATCCCGAAAAACTGCCTTGATGTGTCGCGATTGCGTGGAAGTATCTCCGTCGCAAGGTCCGAACACGTCAAGGTAGTAGCGTGCATCCTGCAGCTTTTGGGCTGCAACTTCAAGTGTGCTCACAATGTACCTCGTTGTTAAGGATCTAGCGACGTTTGTGACGTTCGCTCCAACTATCTCTACGAAAGTAGAGAATCAACTTGACATTATTGCACAATTATTTCAATAATTCAATAACTATCATGCTGATATTGTTATTATTACACTTAGTAATAGTATATGTAAATAGAAAATGTAAATTCTACAATAACTATACATCACCAAGCGTGTTTAAATGTCAGTATGACAAAAGAAAGATTAGTAGTACTATCAGGGGCTGGAGTGAGCGCAGAAAGTGGTATACAAACTTTTCGTGGTGCTGGTGGCATGTGGGGTCAACACCAGGTAGAGGAAGTAGCGAGTCCAGCTGGCTGGGCAAACAATCCCAAGATAGTGTGTGAATTTTATAACCATCGAATAGATGAAATGTCCGATGCTGAGCCTAACGAAGCCCACAAAATACTCGCAGAGCTTGAGGAAATCTATGATATTGAGATCTTCACTCAAAATGTTGATGGTTTGCACGAAGCTGCCGGCTCTAGTTCAGTGCATCATTTACACGGCAGCATAGCAGAAAAGAGGAATGTTGTTGATGGTAGTGTCTTGCCATTCAAACCCGGCGAGCGATTTGGTCCTGAAAGTGACGGTACGTACCTATACAGACCAAATATTGTCTGGTTTGGCGAAAAACCAATGCACTTAGATATTGCTGCTTCAGCCATTAGAGCTGCCGACAAACTAGTTGTTGTGGGTACCTCTCTAAAAGTATTTCCAGCGGCTGCTTTGCCAGTTCACGCATCTGATATAGCTCACAAAATTTTTGTTGATCCAAATGCTAGCAGTGTTGCCCAAGAGCACGCCGATTTGTTATATCGCAACAGGTTGCCTTTATTTAGATTTACTACTCTTGTAGACGATGTAGCGACTTCTGGTCTGCGACAACTTGTTGACACCTCTGTTTTATAACCTTACAGCCGCCCTAGCTAATTGTGATGATATTCTTTCTAAATTAGCTAGGTCGTGTAGCTGGTAGATATCACTAGGTAGATCTACACCGTGAGAACGAAAAGCGATCATTGTGGCAACTATTGAAGCATTGCTGTCAGTATCACCACCAAGATTGACCGCAGCAAACACAGTTTTATGAAAATCTGGCGCATATTCCAGGTATGTTGCGTAGGCCATTGCCAATGTTTGCGGTACCCAAAAACCTTTTCCGTCGGTATGCTCTAAAATAGTTGTTTGATCGAATGATTGTATTTTAGCGAGGAAGGCGAGTGATTTCGAGGTATCTTTTGTAGTTGTGAATTCATTTTCGTGAAACATTACACTTTCTTGGATATACTCAGCCAACCCCTCATCACCCTGCTCGAACAAATATTTTAATACGTCACCATGCACTCGGCTGCAAACCCTAGCGGTATCGCTGTCGTGGGTCATAGTTGTTAGTTGGTCATATTCTTGCCATCTTTGCTCATCTGGTATGTTTTGGCCAATATGCCACAAAGCAAGCGGTGACATTTTCATCACTATACCGTTACCAGCACCATCTTTTTTGCCGGACTTATCGGGGTTGATTCCTACGAGGAGCTTCTGAATACTTTCTGCTGTAGAGTGACCCCAGCCTCGAGGTACAGGCTCACCTTTGCCTACTTGAACAAGGGGAGTCCTCTGTAGCTCTTCGATATGTTCCTGGGCTATAGCGCTAATATCAAATCCACTATTTTTGATGAGAGCTCTCGCAATAGCTAGGGATAGTTGTGTGTCGTCACTCCACGAACCAATAGGCGCATTTTCGTAAAATGGATTGTTGGTAGGGGTGACTAGTCTATTGATAGAACCATATTCATCTTTTATTTTCTGTGCACTCATCGTTTCGGCAGGCAGGCCAGCTGCATCTCCATAAGCCACTGCCGGTAGTAGGGTACTGCCTGTAGATAGTATTCGTTCTTTCATGTGTGTTTGCTCCTATACTGCCTCAACAGTACTATAAAAGTGTTTGTATTACAATAACTAATTAATTTACTAATACTGCTCTGATAATATATTTGTGTATCTAAAAGGTGAGTCAGCCGCTATCCATAATCGCTCTTAACACCTACAAGCATGATAATCTGCTATGTACAAAACATTCATATTATGATAAAATATAATAAGTAGATAAAAAAGTGTTGACAATACAATAACTAGCAACTATACTTAGTGTATACATTACATTAAGTAAGGAGAACACCATGAATATTACAGAGAGAAAGCTTGTTCAGATAAACGTCGATGTACAAAACGATTTCTGTCCAGGTGGTGCATTAGCAGTGCCAAAAGGCGACGAAGTGATACAGCCGCTCAATACACTTGCACACGTAGTGAGAGAAAAAGGCGGTATAGTTATCGCTACGCAAGACTTTCATCCCGAGCAGACATCACACTTTGAACAGTGGCCTGTTCATTGTGTTGCAGGCACAGAGGGCGCTGAATTTCACCCTGGTTTAGAGGTAAAGGATGTAGATGTGGTAGTTCAAAAAGGTACAGAGGTAGACGAGGATGCATATTCTGGTTTTGACGGCAAAGATCGAGCAGCTCGCGCTTTGAAAGAAATAGTATTGCCAGATGGAGAAATAAAGCAGGTCAATATACTAATAGGTGGCCTTGCAACTGATTACTGTGTTAAAGCGACCGTGCTTGATGCGCTTGAACTAGCAAAAGACAACGACGCAGTTACAGTATATGCACTAGTTGATGCAATGAGAGCAGTCAACATCAAAGAAACCGATGGCAAGGAAGCACTGGTTGATATGGGTGTAGCTGGCGCAAGACTTATTACTACCGAAAACGCAATCAACCGCATTAATCGAGGAGAATTGTAATGGCTATTTTGCAAGAACAACGAGACAGAAAGCTATCTGATAGCATCGATTTTTACAAACCAACAATGAGTCAGATAGAGTTTCTTAATCACCCAGACGAGCAAGTTGTATTTACATTCAAAAACCGAGGCAAAGAAAAGCTTACACAATATGTCGATACTGACGTCTTACAAGCTCGTTTGGATCAATATCAAAGGGGTTTTGATGATGATGAAATAGAATATCTTGGAACACGTCTTGGTGTTGACGACAAGCCACTTTTTGATCCTGAATATCTCGAATACCTACGAGATCATGAACTACCTCCAGTAGAAGTGAGTATAGATCCTGAAACTCAAGATATTGCTATTACTACCGAAGGCGACTGGCCAATGGTAACTTTCTGGGAAACCGTGGTTATGAGTGAGGTAAACGAGCTCTATTTTGAGACAAAAATCGCCGAAGAAGGTCTCGACATCACGGAAATATACGAAGAAGGCGACCGACGACTAACTGAGAAAATAGAACTTCTCAAGACTCGTCCAGATATTAAATTTGCCGACTTTGGTACAAGGCGACGTTTTAGTTACCGCTGGCACAACCACGTTGTCGAACGTTTGGTCAAAGAATGTCCGGAAAATCTATTAGGTGTATCTTGTGTTCAACTTGCTCAGGCGCACGGTGTAGACCCTATAGGAACATTCGCGCATGAGATGTTTATGGTCTATGCAGCGCTTGCTGATGCAGAAGGTAGAAATCCACTTGAAGGTCACAACAAAGTACTTCGTGACTGGCGCGATGAGTATGGGGATGATCTATCAACAGCCTTAACAGACACATTTGGTAGTGAATTTTTCTTCACCGATATGACGCTTGAGCAAGCTGAAGAGTGGAGAGCGCTCCGCCATGATTCTGGAGATCCTATCGAGTTTGGTGATCGAGTGATCGAATTTTACCAAGATAAAGGTATTGATCCTATGGGGAAAACCATTGTCTTTAGTGATGGGCTCGATATTGATACAATCCTACAACTAACTGACTACTTCAAAGATCGTATCAATGTAGTATTTGGTTGGGGGACAACCTTAACAAATGACCTCGGCCTCAAACCGCTCAATATAGTTATGAAAGCAACAAAAGTAAATAATACAGACACAGTGAAGTTGAGCGATGTAGCTGGTAAGCATACTGGTCCTGAGGAAAAAGTAAAACAGTACCAAGAAGCTGTTGCAGCTGCGCTAGGGGAAGTTGCCAATAAACAAGTTATAGAGGGGATAGCATGAGTACTATAGAACAACCAATAATGAACACGATCGAATGTCCAGAAGAGCTTCGTTTTGATGGTTATCCCGAACAGCGTTTGCATATTCCAAATATCGATTATTTAGACCCAAATATCACATTGAAAGACGGTTCTTGGGAAACTGGTAACGTTTCAGATATTCCCGGCGAGGTACAGCTTCCTACAGATGAAGAAACTCAGCAATTTACCAAACTTGGTCTTGAAGTTGATGATCTTGGTCGACCTTTACACCCAAATCTTAAAGAAATGATTAGCAACAGTGCCATTGGTGTTGTAACTGGTAGAGGATTTTTCCGCGAGTGGGGTCCAAACTATACAGCCGATCCAATAATTGTTACAAAAGAAAAAAGACCTCGAGTCATGATGATCTTGCGTGGTGATGGCGGTGGTTGGGCGTTTTCTGGTGGTTTTGTTGACGAAGGCGAAAACCCAGTGCAAACTGCAGTTCGTGAAACTGGCGAAGAGGCTGGTGAAAAACTAGAACGAGTAGTGCGTCGTCATATGAAAAAAACACTTCGCAATCTACATAAAGGCACGGAGCCCGAGGTTATATTTGAAGGCCCTGTACCAGGAGAATACCGCCGCACAACTGCCCACGCATGGACACATACTACCGGAGTTGTATTTAGAATACCTCGTGTAACCAAAGTTAAGGCTGGAGATGATGCCAAAGATGGCGACTGGTTCTATCTTGATGAAAAGTTACCAGATAATGTTCATCCTGGCCACAGGCGTATAATAAATGAACACCTCATTCCATTTTTAAATAGAGAGTAAAAGCCATGCCAATTGTCGAAAAACTACACCAACACCCCAAGCCAAAGCCTGAGTTGGTTGAGTTTTTGGATCTTGACGAGGATATGGTATGGACACGGGTTGCTCACGGTGGGCATATGGCATACGAGCGTTATTTTATCGTCGATAGTGTCGATGAATATTTTGTAAAAGCACATGATCCCAGCAAATTTACGGACAAAAGACGAGAGGCAAACTCTCGTCAGTATCTAGAAAAAGAAGCTGCTTATATGCGACATATACAAGAAGCTGTAGGGGAGAGAGTGCCGCAAGTTCATGGCATTGTGGACAATGCTTTGGTGCTCGAATCGCTAAGTGAAGAAAAAGGCTGGTATTGGCGAGCTCCTCAGGACTCAGGCCAGCGCGAGCAGTATATACAAGACGTACTCGGTATCTTCGAGCAGCTTGAAAACACTCCAGTGATAGCAAAAAAACTCATCGATTCTCAGCCTGCACTTGATGTTTTTTTGCAAGACGGCTGGCAGGCACTCACTGAAAAAAAGCCGAAACTTATGAAAAAAGCATCAGATTGGCGTTCTCAACTTAGCGGCGAAAACCAGCGCTATTGCGCTCGACTCATGAACGACATGATGTTTATTGAGCCAGCAGAAGTAGCCCAGAACTTGTCAAAACTGAGTAAAAAACAGGTGTTATCTCACCATGATGCACGTCAAGCAAATATTGCTTGGCATCCGGATAAAGGTGTTCGTATAGTAGATTGGAGCTGGGCAGATCCAGGAGTAAAAGGCGCAGACAGTACGATGTTTTTGATTGATCTTGCAAAGAGCGGTCACGACGTCGAGCAGTACATGGATACGCATTTTGACAGCGATCATGCTATGTTACTGATGGGGTACTATCTTTCTCGTAGCTTAGACGATGCTTTTGAAGGTAACAGTACAGTGCGTTTTCATCAATTCGCATCGGCTGTTACGGCGTACAGACTACTAAACAGCAGAGTCAGCTAAATCTTTATTCTTGCGATATTTCCTGTAGATGTTTGAGTAGAGGCCCAATTGCTTCCTCTAGGCGCACGGCTATTCTACCCATATCACTACTGGACGGCCTGCCAATTTCTGCCCAGATAGGGGAGTTCGGGTTCGGTGATCCGATCTGCTGAATTTGCTCCAAGGTATGGCGAATAATATCTGTATTCACTTTGTCTACGTCAATCTTTTGACTCATATCTTCCAGGGTTTGCATGAGTTCAGGTAGATTGTGTTTACTATACAAATATTCTCTTGTAGAAGGTGGTATATTGTTCAAGATACTCAAACCTGCGTTGAGAGCATCTCGATTTTCTTGTCTCTTAGCATCTTCTGTGTCTGGTGTACTTTCGAACACCTCATCTAATTCACTACGAGCTTCTTCTACTCTTTGTTCTTGGGTTTGGGTAGGTACAATAGCCTCTGTATCATGGCTTGATTCACTTGGATTTACCTGGTCACCATCTATTTGATCAGGTAAAGTATCAAGACTCTCACTGAGCGAGGGCTGCAACTCAGCAACGTTTTTTCCTGGGTTATTGGGGGTGTTGTATGTATTTTTTTCCATTTATTATAGTCTTGGCGCACATGGTTAATTGATTTCGTTGGCGACAACGCTAGCCAAAGCTGCTGCTCGAGGGCCATTTGCCCAGATAGCAGAAGTATTTTCTTTGACCTGATTGTTAAAGGTGCTACGTTCTGTTGATGAAAGCTTTATACCAGTACTAGGTCCTATAAAATACACTCCATCAGGGGTTTCTTCTGCGATAGTGGCCCTTCGTAAATAACTCGGTGTTGTATTAAAGTTTGAACTTCGTTCACCGCTAACATCAGATCGTTTACGGCGCTGGTCTCGTGGCAGTAAATAGTCTTCTTGTGGCTCAAGCCCGGTTGCGTCTATGACAATATCAACGCCTCGTGTATCAAATTCGCCAATCGTTATCTCTACTTCACCAAAACCATTCTGCTGTATATTTTGTGGCTTTGTTCGATCAGGTATAATTACATTTGCATTATCATCTAAGAACTGACCAGTT
Source organism: uncultured Candidatus Saccharibacteria bacterium (assembly GCA_964348695.1). Classification (GTDB taxonomy): domain Bacteria; phylum Patescibacteriota; class Saccharimonadia; order Saccharimonadales; family Saccharimonadaceae; genus JACPYF01. The sequence continues at coordinate 78,288 of CAYGDI010000003.1, forward strand.
CTTCCTATAAATGAGGCTAGCTGACGGTAGCGAGATCGGTTAACAGCGCAAAACTCTTCTTTGTTTGAAAAGTCAGTTCCGTACCAATATATTGCTCTTGGTCCACCCATTTGTACGACTGATTTTCCGTATGCTTCTTTTGGTGCGAGACGAGTCAGTAGCTCTGCAATAACACGACCGGTATCTCCAGCGCCGACTATGGCTACGCTCTTGTCTACAAAATCTTTCATCGGAAAATCATTCTCAGGATCTGCAAAATGCTTGAAGAAATCTTCGGCAGACCAGATTTTTTCTTCTTTGTTACGGTCTTTTTCAAATTTTACACGGTCGCCAAGCCCGCTGGCAACAACAACTTTTTTTGCAATTACTTTTCGTTCCTTGCCATTTTTAGCATCTGTTAATATTACTTTAAAGTTACCGTCTTTTTCTTTTGTAATACGTTCGACTTCTTGACCCATCATGGTTTCTGCTGATAGGAAGAAGTTAATTGCTGTTGTATCGCCCAGTTCACTGTTTGTAGGGTATGTTTCGTGTGTAAAGTCGGTCATTTGCAAAGGTGCGTTTTTTCCAAAGCTATTTATGTTGCCACGTTCACCAGGCAAAGATACGGCATCATTGTTTTGTGCTCGGTTACGGCTATTGATATGGAAGATTGGCCGTTCGCCGTACTCACGGAACTGTCCACCTAGTTTTTGGTGACGATCTACACCAACAATTCTGAGATCTGGATTTTCTGCTCGTAATTCACTTGCAAAGACAGCGCCATTCACACCAGTACCTACGACGAGCACATCAGTTTCCAAGTGTCCTTCACGTTTGATTTCTGCTTTTAAGGCTTTGGTGTTTTCCTTTGCAGTTTTGTCGAGTGCTTTCATAAACATTGGTCGCATTTTTTCGTCTGTCAACATACCGGCGAGCATCCCAACAAGACCGCGGTGGGTGTCGCCATTGTTCATAGTTCTGTTGCGAAGACTATCTACGGATAAAAGCATAGGCTCTATGGCTTTTCGAAGTTTTTTGGTGGTTGGTACTTTTTCTAGGAACTCGCCTAAAGCACCGCTGCGTATTCTTTCACGACGAAAGTCGCGAGCTTTTTCGGCAGGGGACTTTGGTTGTTTATAGACCTCACCATTTTGCTCGTCAAGTTTAACTGTAGTTTCGAACAAATCATTGAGACTCCTAAGCACATCAGGAGAATTAGGGGATTGATCTACTGCAACACTTCGTAAAAGACCACGAATATTATCAGATTTTTCAGCCAAACGTTCACCGAAGTCATAAAATGCAGGAGACCTTATTTGGCTTGAGTCGACCAAGTTATTTCTCAGACTGTCTACTCCGCTTTTAAGATCATCCCCAATATCATTTATAAGAGAAGTACTATCTCTTTCTTTGTCAAAAACCATATTATTAACGTATGTTTGTTCTTCAGACACATATCTTTTGAACGTTTCTGGAGCGATTGCAGTTATACCCTCTAGAAATTTTGATTGATCATCAATTAGATCACTTGCAAGCTCACTAAAGGTGTTGGGCATGACTCGTGCTTCTTCTTTTTTACCTGAAAAAAGTCTATTGATATTGCGTTTTTTCTTTTTTTCTGCCATGTTTTTCTTTTTTGCTACTCGTTTTTTTGAGTAGATTAACCTTTTAGTATATTAGCATATAATTAATCTATAGTCAATACTATGCTCTAGTATATAAAAAAAGATATAGATTATAGAACTATCATGCTGTACAATTAATACACATGAACAAGCCTCATGTGGATCGGAAATATATATTCGTAACAGGGGGCGTACTCTCTGGTGTGGGTAAAGGTATTTCGGCGGCTAGTATCGGGGCTGTACTCAAGGCGCGAGGGCTGAAAGTCTCTGTGCAAAAATGCGATCCATATCTGAACGTCGATGCAGGTACTCTCAACCCAGCCGAGCATGGGGAATGTTTTGTGACTCGTGATGGCGCTGAGACAGACCTCGACCTCGGGCATTATGAACGATTTTTAGACATAGAAGTTACTCAGGAAAGTGCAACTCTCGCTGGTAGGGTATTGCGTGATCTCATTGCAAACGAGCGAGCCGGTAAGTTCCTCGGTGAGACGGTGCAGATGGTGCCACATTTTACCAATGCAATCAAAAATGAAATTGCCAATTCTTCACTTGGTTCTGATGTACATATAGTCGAAATTGGGGGTACAGTAGGTGACTATGAAGGTTTGTCATTTGTTGAGGCGATAAGAGAGTTTGCCGCCGAAACGGGTAGTGAGAATTGTGCGTTTGTGCATGTTGTCTATGTACCGTATCTGAGTGCAAGTAAAGAATACAAAACCAAGCCAGCTCAAAATGCTATGAGGGATCTACGTAGTTTTGGTATCATGCCAGACGTTATAATAGCGCGTAGTGACAAGCTGGCTGGAGAGTCTGTCATGAAAAAAATCAGTATGTTCGGTGGCGTTCCTAGAGAGGCTGTGATCAATTTGCCAAATGCTTCAACTATTTATCAGGTACCAAGTACTATCGAAAAAAGTCATATTGACCAGTTGTTGGCGGCCAAGCTGAAACTACCCCTAGGGAAACCAGATATGAGTGTCTGGAACGATGTACTAAGCAAAGCTTCAAAAGAGTACAAGACGTATATAAAGATCGGTATTGTTGCAAAGTATCTAGACAATGAAGACACGTATTATTCGGTGGTAGAATCTCTTAAGATTGCATCTTGGCAAGAGGATGTAGGTCTGGAACTTTCATGGGTAGATGCTGAGGGTTTAGAAGCAGATCTCGCGCGCCTCGACGAATATGACGGTATAGTTGTACCTGGAGGGTTCGGCACACGTGGAGTGGAGGGTAAAATTGCGGCAGCAGGGTGGGCTCTTGCAAACAACAAGCCGTACTTAGGGCTCTGTTTAGGGCTACAAGCTGCTGTGATTGCAGCTGCTCGAAAAGCAGGGGTTCAAGGCGCGACAAGCGCAGAGCTGGATGAAAAATCTGATACACAAGTGATATATTTGATGCCAGATCAAGCTGGCAAACAAGCTACTGGTGGGACGATGCGACTTGGTGATTACAAGGCAAAATTAGAAAAGGATTCAAAAGTTGCGAGTCTCTACCAACAAACTGATATTATTGAACGTCATCGGCATCGCTACGAAGTAAATCGCAAATACGAAGTTCAAATAGAAAAAGGCGGTTTGAAAATCAGCGGCGAATCACCCGATGGTCGTTTGGTAGAGTTTATCGAAGCAAAAAAACATCCATATTTTGTTGCAACACAGGCACACCCTGAGTTCAAATCTCGCCCTTGGCGACCACATCCATTGTTTACTGGCCTTATCAAGGCTGCAAAAAGTAGCAAGTAAAAACCCTCTCGAGAGAAAGTTTTTACTTGCTACTTTAAGAGGGCGGTGAACGGCAAAGATTAGCCGCTGTTTTGGTGAGTTGGAATGTTGCTGGGTGTATACATAGGCAGTCCTTTTTGCCGCTGTAACATCTTGCAGACCTGTATGTGCTGTCTCTGGGTAGGCATGTAGTCGTATCCATACGACACATGCTTTGGAATGCGCTTCGGGTTTGATGCACATAGTGCATAACCCTCTGCGAACTGCTCGATTGGTGGCCCAACACCTTCTCTCCATTTGCGTTTGTCACCCATGATGCGCTGAAAAGCGAATCCCACATTTCTGAACGAAAAGAAACTAAATACATGTCCCATTTCGTGCCAGAATGTATGCTGTAGCTGAGTTGTGTCACAACCTATGGTGCATATATGCAGACGTGTGGTGTTGATATACACACATGCTGGCTTGTCCTCTAATGTTGGACAACCAAAGTTGTTTGCATCGACACTGACATCTGGTGTGGGTAAACCACGCTTGCTTGCGAGGTCGGCCCAAGCTTGAAACGGCTGTATGGTGTTGCCGTTTGTATCAGTGATGATTGCTGCTTTTGCATCAGAAGGCAAAAACATGACGGTCATCAGCAAGCCAAATGCGATCCAACTTGTCATTAACCGAAAGGTTCTAGGCATGATGCCTCCTGGTAGAAATTGTTTCCAACTAACTGTATTATTATAAACTATTATTATCTATATGACAATTTATCTAAAGTGTCAGTAGTTTGATCATATATGATTTGCGTACAACTTTAGGGTGTGGCGAGCGTTTGGTTCGATATCAAGTTGCGACAGTGCATCGCGTGGTTCAGCCCATATATATTCCTGGGCTTCTTGGTTGAGGGTAATTTTTTTGTTCACGACTTTTACTATATTGTCGACAAAGATATGTTGCACGCCTGCCCGAAAGTAGCCAGAGTTTTTGATTTGGTCAAATGTAACAATATGTCGTCCAACTTTACCTGAGAGACCGGTTTCTTCGAAGACTTCACGAAGAAGTGCACTGTCTAATCTTTCATTGCGGCGGACTTTTCCTCCAACTATTGAGTAGCGATTGCCCCATTTGTGAGTTTTGACTAGTAAAATTTCTTTTTTATCTCTTACTTCACGCTCAATAATAGCTCCAGTTGCAACGACCGATCCAGGCACCATTAAATCTTCCCACAAAGAGTGTATTGTCTTTTCGTTGCGGTGGACTTTCATATCTGGAAGACTGTCTTTTTGTGCTATATAGTCAACTAGGTTTTCAGGTGATAAAAGCGCATCTTTGTGAATATATGCAGGATGATCTACTGGGTGTTCCATGAAAAAACAACGGATGTTGGTGAGCTGAGCGATACCAAGTTCGTAGGAGGTACTTTTGCCTATATAGCCGTCTGGGTTTACAAAATAGCTAAATCCCTCACTGCCGAGCTGCTTTATCTTGTGTAGGTATTGTAGTTCGACCAATCTAGGATCAAGATTGGCTTCGTCTTCGAATAATGCAAATCCATTTGTTTGAGTTATTAGCTCGGAATTTTTGGGTGCCAGGACTTCAATACCATTTTGTGTAAAAAGTTTGTGCACACGTTGTATTTCATCAAAATGTTTGGAGAAACTACCATGTATAACGCATCGGAACTTGGTCATACATATATTGTATAACTTTTTGATTAGTTGGTATAATACATCTAATTGGTTGCCATATATCAAGCTAACCGTACGTTTTTTCGAAGAGTTGTCGTAACGGGTACCTAGCGAAGGCAGAAGAGCCAAACAAACTTTGACTTTACTGGCGGGTCGAACAGTAAAGCTAATAATAGGAGAATATATTATGGCGCAAGACAAAGAGACTAAAAATAAATACGACAAAGAAGACATGGACGTGTGGCTGCAAAGTCAAAAAAACTGGCGTGCATGGGGAAGCTGGTTCAGCTGGGGAAGCCCAATCGGACTAGGACTTTTCTTTGTGCTCGTCGCAATTACTTTTTGGATTTTTATGGAAACAATAAAATAAATCCAAAATACGTCTAAAAAGCAGCCTGCAAGATGGCTGCTTTTTATTTTACCTCTGTTATAATAAAACTCAATGAATGAAATAAATGTAGCAATACAAAACATTGTAAAAGAGTTGTTCGACCAAGAAGTGACGGTTGAGCTTACTAGGCCAGAGCCGCAATTTGGTGATTTTGCTAGCAACGTAGCCTTGCAACTTGCTAAAAAAGTAAGTAAAAACCCTCGTGACATAGCTGGAAAGTTGGTTCAAAAGCTCAGTGAGCACGATGATATAGAGAAGGCCGAAGTAGCAGGTCCTGGGTTTATAAATATTACCTTGAAACAGCAGGTTTTAGAAAAGTTTTTGTATGCAGTGTCGGAAAACAAACTAGAAGCTGAAATACCAAAACCACGTAGTAACCAGACTGTGGTGATAGAAACCAACAACCCAAATCCTTTTAAGGCGATGCATATCGGGCATGCATTTAATGCAATTATTGCTGACACCATTGCTAATCTACTGGAGGCTAGTGGAGCAAAGGTATACCGAGTTAGTTATCACGGTGATGTTGGCTTGCATGTTGGTAAAAGTATGTATAGTTTGTTGAAGTATGTAGGCGGTGACATAACGAAACTAAGTAGTATAGCCGAGAATGAGCGTAATACTTTTATGTCACGAATGTATACAGAGGGCTCGCGTGCTTACAAAGAAGACGAGGCGGCAAAAGCTGAGATTGATGATCTAGCACAGCAATCATTTGAACCAAAATCTGCAATATACAAAGAAGTCTATGATATTTGTAAAGAGTGGAGTTTTGAGCAAATTGACCAGATAGTAGATCGTTTGGGTAATAAACCTATTGAGGAACAGGGGAGATTTTTGGAGAGCGATGCTGACTACCGAGGTGTGAAAATTGTAAAAGACAATGTACCGGGGGTTTTTCAGGAGAGTGATGGAGCGTTAATATTTCCTGGTAGCAAGTACGGAGCGTTTGACAATGCATTTGTAGCAAGCAATGGTCGTGGACTATACGCCGCACGAGATCTAGGGCTAATGCAACTCAAAAACGAGTATTACCACCCACAAAAAAGCTATATTGTGACAGCTGAAGAACAAAAGGCGTATTTTGTAGGTGTAATAGCTGCTGCAGAACTTTGCATGCCAGATCTTAAAGATGTGACTGTCAATATTTCGACAGGTACAGTCAAACTAACTACTGGCAAAATGAGCTCACGTGAAGGTGACGTAGTGGAGATAGATTGGTTGCTGGATCAAATAGCCAGTGCTGTAAAAGAACGTGGTGGTGAAGAAGATAAAGCAGTAGAGTCGGGCGCTCTGCGATATCAATTTTTGAAAGTAAGAATCGGCTCGGACGTCACATTTGATGTAAATGAATCTATCAATGTTATCGGCAATACAGGTCCGTATCTGCAGTATGCGCATGCTCGGGCATGCTCTATTTTGTCAAAAAAAGGTGTGACACCAATGTATGACTCTGAGTTCAATGCGTCAGAGCGGATTTTGGCGAGTAAAATGACCGCATATCCAGAGGTAGTGGCATTAGCTACAAAAGAGCTATTGCCACACCATATTTGTACCTATTTGTATGAGTTGTCCCAAGAGTTTAATCGATTTTACGAAAAGAACCAAGTCATAGGTAGCGAGTTTGAAGTCAATAGACTAAGCTTAGTGTCATGCTATGTAGGGATCTTACGCCATGGTTTGTCGCTGCTGGGTATAAAATCCCCAGAGAGACTATAACTTGCGCATCAATCCGTGCGCGAGTAGAATAGATTACGTGAGCAAAAGAATTATTATCCTGGATCATCTCTACGTCAATGGCGTGGTGATTGTTCGTGGGTAGATTCGCACCACAAAATAGGGACTAATCGAATCTACCTCTTAGCAGCGGTAGATTTTTTGTTCCTTCCATGTACATCACAATTTATAGGAGGTGGATCGTGGCGAGCGACCCACAATTGCGCGAAGCAGTTATGTCGGTAATGAACGCACGTTTTGGTGTGTTTGGTGAAGATCAAAAAGATCTCATCGAATACCTCGGCAGCAAACTCAGCTGCGAATGCAGTAGAGGACAGCTCAAAAAAGCAGTCAACAGTCTGCTGTTCCAAGGCAAGCTGAAGAGAGCTCGGTTCGGTGCGAATTTGGGTTATCTAGCTTGTTTTCCTGACTTTGAGGATTCTAGAGTGATTCTCTACGTCAAAGGTGTTCCAGATGTAGCGTTCCCAGAGGAGTTCAAGGAGTTCGTCGGGTACTACGATCGGGCAGCGGCGTATTTATAAATCGTGAAAATAGGGGTATTGTTGTGGCAGGAAGCTGCAACAATACCCCGACAATATTTTTTGTTACAATGAAATCATCAAATAGGAGATAATAATCAGTTATGGTACAAAAGAACAAAATAGCAATAGAAGCAGCAGCCAATAGCAACGTGAGTCTCAAAGCTCCCAAAGGACGTCGCAAGCGTTCGGTTGCAAAAAAAGTTACAGGTAAAAGTGTGCAGCATGCTAGTGGATTTATGGATTTTATTCGTACTCAGGGGGTTGTTGGCCTAGCAGTAGGTTTGGTTGTTGGTGGTGCAGTTGCGGTATTAGTCCGATCACTGATAGATAATATTGTCATGCCACCACTTGGTTTTATACTTGGTTCAGCTGAAGGTCTAAAAGGCCTAGAACTCGTGATAGGCAAAACTGGCGGTAAACAAGCGGTACTTCATTACGGCGTATTTCTCAATGATCTGGTGAATTTTATCATCCTTGCGCTTGTTATATATATGGTTGTTCATATGCTTGGTCTCGACAAGCTAGATAAAAAGAAAGCGTAAAATATGGCGATAGGGGTGAACAAAACTGATGAGCAGTGGCAACAAGAGTTGACGCCCGAACAGTTTCAAATACTAAGAAAAAAAGGTACAGAGCCTGCTTTTTCTGGCGAGTACGATAGTGTATTTGATGTAGGTACGTATAGTTGTGCAGCGTGCCATGCAAAACTTTTCAGTAGCGCTACCAAGTTTGATGCGCATTGTGGCTGGCCGAGTTTTTATGATGCTTTGCCTGGTACTGTCGAGTTTCATGAAGATACATCACTTGGTGTGAAACGTACAGAGGTAACATGTTCTAGTTGCGGCGGCCATCTCGGCCACGTGTTTGAGGGTGAAGGGCTCGATGTACCAACAGATCAGCGGTATTGTATCAATTCTTTGAGTTTGCATTTTCAGCCAGAGAAGTAGTTTTGACATAATAGTAAATTTTTGTTATAATAATACTTATGACACATCAATCTTTGGAAGCTGTAGCAAATGTTCTCGAAAAAATTTCTGCTCCATATGCCGTGCTGCCCGTAGGTGTTCCTGGAAGTGGTAAATCTACTGCTATGTCAGCTCTGGCGAATACTATTGATATCAAAAAAGTTTGCCCCGATGATATACGTCAAAAACTAACTGGTAATTCGGCCGATCAGACGAAGAATAAAGAGGTTTGGGAGACCACACATCGTGAAGTAGGTGAGTTTCTTGGCCTAGGTCAGTCAGTTATTATTGATGCTACACATGTAGCTAAAGAACAGCGGGTAGAGGCTGTGGAGATGTATAAGGGATTCGGCGCTACTGCAGTAATAGCAATTGTGTTTGATGTGGACTTGGCTACCGCCAAAGCGCGTAATGCTTCACGTCAACGTGTTGTACCTACACATGTTATTGATCGTATGCACAAGACATTGCTACGTTATCCTGTGACATCAGGGGATGGTTTTGACGAAATATTGCATGTCCAATAACGTCGACTTTATGCTGGTATACTATCTGTATGAGTAAAAAAGCAACAATTTTATGGATGGATCTTGAGATGACGGGGCTCGATCCGATCGAAGACCGTATTATGGAAGTGGCAGCTATCGCAACTGATTGGGATTTTAACGAAATTGCTACCTATGAGGCGGTTAAACAAGTCGGCCCGAGATTGGTGGAGACACGTATGGCGATGGAAAAAGAGTTTTGGGATGCAAATCCTGAAGCGCGTGATGGGTTAGTAAAACAGAACTTGCAACAAGGTCGTTCTGGTCGGACAATTGAAAATGAACTATTGGATTTTATACATACGCATTTTGATAGCTCAAAACCAGTGCTTCTCGCAGGAAATTCAATACACCAAGATAGAAAGTTCATAGCCAATGAATGGACAAGGCTAAATAAAAAGCTCCACTACCGGATGCTCGACGTCAGTGCATGGAAAGTAGTGTTTGAGGGTAAGTTTGGTAAAAAATTTGCAAAACCAGGAGATCACAGAGCGCTGAGTGATATACGAGGCTCTATCTTGGAATTGGAGTATTATCTAAATAAAATGAAATAAGTAAATGGTATGAATACAGAGATGACGCACAAAGAATTGGAAAAATATTTACTAAGTCTACCTGATGTATGGCTTGATTATCCTTTTGGCAAAGACGCTGCAGTCTACAAAGTAGGTCAAAAACAAGATGGCAAAGGCAAGATGTTTGCAATCATAGGTGAGAATTCAAAGCCTCTTAGAGTGAGTTTAAAGTGTGATCCACAGCTTGCAATCACACTACGTGAAAAATATGAAAGTGTTGTTCCTGGGTATCATCTCAATAAGAAACATTGGAACACAATTATATGTACTGGCCAATTGAGTAGAGACGATATTTTTGATTTGGCTAGGCTCAGTTATGGACTAGTTACGGGTCGATAGATTCCAGCTGGTCATTTGCTTCACTAAAATGTTTGTCGATATTGGCTAGGGTTGTTCTTAGTGATTCGCTTTTTGTTAGTCCATAAATCTCGCTCATCAGGGCTCTTAGTGATATGATTTTTTTCATGAGGATATCTCTGTATACAATATCAAGTTCGTTTTCTAAGTATGCCTCCTCTAATGCGGTTGCGGTCGTTGTGTCGGTTTCGTTTGCGACTACAGCTTGATCTATTTTTTCTGGATAATCAGCTGCTAATGCTGTGGTGAGTTCGTTTATATCAGATGTGACTGTCAGCGATAAACTGGTGGAAATATCAGATAGCTTTTGATCTTTTAAGTTGCGGGTTGTTTTTGTATCAGAAAGCATTGTTTGTAATGTTTCGAGTCGTATGATGAGTGCCTGTACTTGTTTGCCGGTTGGATTTTGCCCACTACTCATAAGTAAAACCGTACCTAATATCAGAGCTAGTACACCTCCCGCAGCGACAAACAGAAACTTACGCGAGAAAGTGTTTTCACGTTGAGGCGATTGCTGGACATAACCATAACTTTTATCCATAGTGCATACATTTAATCATAAACATTTACAGAGGTAAATAGTGATATAATAGTACTATGCAAGATGCCAAGGAAGAGATTCGTTCACGACTCAATATAGAAGATGTGATAGGTGAGTACGTGCATCTTAAACGAGCCGGGCGAAGCCTAAAAGGTTTGAGTCCGTTTCAAGACGAGAAAACACCTAGTTTTATGGTAAGTCCTGATAAGCATGTATGGTATGATTTTTCTTCAAACCAAGGTGGTGATATGTATAGTTTTATTATGCTTGTCGAAGGCCTTGATTTTCGTGGTGCAATTGAGCTTCTTGCGAGGAAAGCAGGTGTAGATCTCAGTTTGTATCAAAATATTGATACAGGTTTAGCCAAGAAAAAAGCTCGACTTCTCAAACTGCTGGAGGTAGCGGCTCAGTACTACCAACAGACTTTGTTGAAGAATCAACATGCTTTAGATTATGTTACAAAGACTCGTGGTTTGAATAAAAAAAGTATTCAAAATTTTGCTATAGGTTATGCCCCGGATTCTGTAGACAGTGTCTTGTTGTTTTTGCGCAAAAAAGGTTATTCACAAGATGAGATAAAAGAAGCAGGAATGCTAAATCGTGCGTACAAGGATCTGTTTCGGGGTCGTATCATGCTGCCACTTTGTGATAGCGCAGGACAGGTTATAGGGTTTACGGGTCGACTCATTACGGACGACCCAAAAGCGCCAAAATACCTCAATACTCCACAGACTATTTTGTATGACAAGTCTCGTCATGTCTATGGTTTGCATCTGGCAAAAGAAGCTATTCGCAAACTAGATCAAGCTGTTGTTGTGGAGGGTAATCTCGACGTTGTTAGTTCACACCAAGCTGGTGTGACACAGGTTGTTGCAACTGCAGGAACAGCACTAACTGAGCAGCATTTTAATACTGTCAAAAGGTTTTCGCATACTATTGCTTTGGCCTTTGATAACGATCGCGCAGGTATAGCAGCAACAGAACGAGCTATTGAAATCAGCCAAAAACTGGGTATACAAATAACGATTGTCAGTATGCCCGAGGGTTACAAAGATCCAGATGAACTACTACAAAAGGACGCAGCTCTTTGGCAAAAGAGTATTGAAAAGTCTATTGCTGCTGTTGACTGGGTGCTTTTGCAGTATGAGCAACGAGTCGATATACGCACAGCTGAAGGTAAAAGACGTTTTTCTACAGCAGGTCTCGACCTGGTGAGTAAACTAATAGACCCTGTAGAAAAGGAGCACTATATACGACATATAGCAAAAATCCTTGATACGAGTGTGAGTTCTATAACCGAAAAACTCGGTAGTATAGATCAGCAAGATGACCAATCAATACATCTAAAAAAAATCAGTCAACCAAAAGAAGTTGAGAGTGTGCCTGCGCACCGAGTGAATCAAGACAAACTACTTTCTATAGGCGTCTATGATCCAAAGGTTAGGGGGTTACTGATAGAAATTCATAGCAGCGACCTAGAAACAGAAGAGCAACAGGTAGTTTTGCAATATCTCAAGACAACACCAGATGCTGATTTGCAAGGTGATATACCCGAGCCTTTACGTGACCTGGAAACTTATGTTAAGATATTGTTACTTAGAGCTGATGAACGCTATAAGCAGTGGAACGATATTGATCGTTACGATGAAACTGCAAGGCTCGTCAAGCTAGTCAAACAAAATGCTCGTGAACGTAATAAACAACATCTTATTAAAGATCTTAAACTGGCTGAACAACAGGGTAATGAACAAAAAGTTATCGATCTTCAGCAACAACTTAATACAATAATCAAGGAGAATTAGTAGTGGTACAAAAAAAGCCCCAAGCAACAGATGATGATATTATTCAAGAAGACAACGATTTGTTGGGCTTTGAAGAGCCGGCACCGGATGAACTGATTGCAGAAGAAGAGGACACAGATGCTCTAGAGGAGCAAGCAAACTTTTCTGATGATATTTCAGATGACTCGGTACGCTTGTACCTGCGTGAGATTGGTAAGATTCCACTACTAAAGCCTGACGAAGAATTGGCATTGGCACAAAGGGTTGTGAAGGGTGAGAAGAAAGCCAAGGATAAAATGGCCGAAGCTAACATGCGTCTAGTTGTATCGATCGCAAAACGATATTCTGGTCGTGGACTCGATTTTCTAGACCTTATCCAAGAAGGCAACACAGGGCTGCTGCGCGCTGTAGAGAAATTTGACCCTGACAAAGGTTTCAAATTCAGCACATACGCTACATGGTGGATTCGACAAGCCATTACACGTGCAATTGCTGACCAAGCCAGGGTGATTCGTATCCCAGTGCACATGGTTGAAACAATTAACAAACTGCTGCGAACACAACGTCGTATGACCCAAGATCTAAACCGCGAGCCGACTATCGACGAGCTAGCAAAAGAGCTAGAAATGGAACCAGCCAAAGTTGAATATGTTATCAAGATTAAACAGGATATTCATAGTTTGGATGCCGGTGTAGGGCGTGATGGTGAAGAAGAAGATTCAGTTCTGGGTGACTTTATCGAGGACGAAGACATGGCTAGTCCAGTTGATTCTGCCGCTGACCAGCTACTAAAGGAACAAGTTCAAGAAGTTTTAGGCAGCCTGAGCGAGCGTGAACAAAAGATCTTGCGTATGCGATTTGGCCTAGACGACGGTAAAAGCCATACACTAGAGGAAGTCGGGCAAGAATTTAGTGTCACGCGTGAGCGTATTCGACAAATCGAAGCTAAAGCTTTGGCAAAACTACGCAAGCACAAAGACGTCAAAAAACTACACGAATACCTAAAGTAATAAAGGGTATAATAAAAGCATGAAGAGACTTGTTGTTATCGACGGAAAGTCCGTATTTTATCGTGGGTACTATGCTATGCCAACCCTCGCGACTCGCGACGGGACGCCGACTGGTGGTGTTTATGGGTTCACAGCGCTGTCGTTAGAGGTTATAAAGAGCCTAAAGCCAGATTACGTGGCAGTTGCCTGGGATAAACCAAAAACCAACATTCGACGCCGCAAAGAACTGTATCCGGACTATAAAGCCGGTCGAAAGCCGGCACCACCTGATTTTTATGCGCAAATTCCAATTTTACACGAGTTACTAGAAGCTTTTGGTTGGCCGCTATATGAATTTGATGATTACGAGGCAGACGATATTATGGGTGCGCTGTCGATTGATGCTAACAAAAAAGGTGTTGAAACGGCTCTGATAACATCTGATCTAGACATGCTGCAGCTAATCGACAATGATACGCACGTTTACGCTCTGAAAAAAGGTTTTTCACAAATTGAACAATTCGATCTAAAGTATTTCGAAGACAAATATGGTTTGAAGCAGCATCAATTTTTGGATCTAAAAGCCCTGCAAGGGGATAGCTCTGACAATATTCCAGGTGTGCCGGGTGTTGGGGCAAAAACAGCAACGACTTTGTTGCAAAAATACGAGACATTGGATGGAATTTATGAGCATATTGATGAAATAACAGGCGGTGTTCACGACAAATTAGTTGCAGGCAAGGATAGTGCGTACCTCAGCAAAGAAATAGCACGTATATGGACAGATGCACCCGTAAAATTTGATCCTAATGCGACGGATATTAATAAATTAGATCGTAATAAATTGCGTGCAATGCTAGAAAAGCTAGAATTTCGCAGTTTGCTAAAGAATTTGCCAGAAGGTATGCAGGGAGAGCAGCGTGAGAATACTGATATTGTTCCTGCAAAAATCCAGCCGCTAAATGATGCTGGCAGAACTAGCATTATCATGGCTGAGCGCGTAGTCGTTTCGCCTATACAGGACAAGTTGATAATTTCACCCGATGCCGAGAATGGTTATATTGTGTGTGTCAATGAAGCCATCAGCTTACTTAAAAAATCTCATATAATTTCGTATGACAGCAAATCAATCCTAAAAACTATGCTAGCCCATGGCGATGAACTGCCTACTGTCACGCATGACATTCGCCAGGCCAGTTTTTTGCTAGACGCGTCGCGTGCAGTTTTGAGCTTGGATGACCTAGCGATGGTTGATTTGAACGAAGATGATGGCAGTAAAACAATTGCAGCTTTGTGGTCTATCTATGACCAGCAGCTACAGGCATTAAAAGAGCTACCTGGTGTCAGTAAGGTTGCATCAGAAATCGATTTTCCGCTAGTTAATGTCTTGGCTCGTATGGAATATTTTGGTATCAAGATTGAACCAAAATTCTTTGACAAAATGAGCGTCGATCTAGCCTCACAACTAGAAAAGTTAGAAAAGAGTGCACACGACTTAGTCGGTTCCGAATTTAATCTAGCCAGTCCATCACAACTAGCAGTTGTTTTGTATGAAAAGTTAGAACTACCAACCACAGGTGTAAAAAAGGGCAAAACAGGGTACTCTACTGGCATAAAGGAACTAGAAAAATTACGTGGTAAACACCCGATTATCGAAATTATCGAAAAACACCGCGAACTCAGCAAGCTAAAGAACACATATGTTGATACCTTGCCAAAATTGGTCGATAAAAACAATCGTTTGCATACAAATTTTCGCCAAGACGTCGCGGCAACAGGACGACTGTCTAGTATTGATCCGAACTTGCAAAATATACCAGTCCGCACCGAGCTGGGGCGCAAGATTCGTGAAGGATTTGTACCTGACAAAGGCTACGTATTTGTCAGTGCTGATTATTCACAATTTGAACTGCGTTTAGCGGCGGTTCTGAGTGGTGACAAGGACATGATAAATGCATTTAATAATGACGATGATATACATATTTTGACTGCCGCAGCAGTTGCAGGTGTAAAGCCTAGTGAAGTGACCAAAGAAATGCGTTATCGGGCAAAAGCAGTGAATTTTGGTATTTTGTACGGACAAGGTTCGCACGGATTAGCAATTGGCACGGGTATGACATTTGCCGAGGCAAAGGATTTTATTACAAAATATTTCGAACTGAGACCAAAATTAAAAGGTTATATGGATGGACTGCGTGAAAAAGCTCACAATGACGGATATGTTGAGACTTTGCTGGGTCGTCGTCGTCCGACTCCTGATGTAAAATCATCAAATTTTATAGTTCGCTCAGCGGCCGAGAGGGCAGCAATTAATATGCCTATTCAAGGTACAGCAGCAGATCTAACCAAAATGGCGATGCTAGATGTCGAGAAAAAGTTGGGCAATTCGGGCAAGCAACTGCTGCAGATACATGACAGCATATTGGTTGAAGTCCATGAAAAAGATGCCGAAAAAGTTGGCGAGTTACTAAAAGAAACTATGGAAAATGTCTATCCAAAACTGGGTGTGAAACTGAAGGTTGATGTTAGTATCGGCAAAAACTGGGGCGAAGTATGATAGATAGGTTCAGAGGAGACTATTTTTTCTTGAGTAATATGTATGTTGTAGAGAATCAGCTAGTTACTCCTGACGGTATACAAGTACCAACGTCAGAACATTATTACATGTCAACTCGTTTTCAGAATAAACTTCCACGTATTGCAGTCGCGATGGCCATGGCGGAGGAAGGTGACACGCGACCGTATGCTCAAGGGGCGGCCGCTAAAAGGGCAGCTCACGATTTGATCAATCAAGGCAAATTGCATTTTGATCAGCCGCATGAACGTGTCATGTTGATGCAAAGGGCTGTATTGGAAAAATTTAGTAAAAACCCTGATATAGCCCAGCAGTTGCTAGAGACGGGTGACGAAATATTAGTCGAAGGTAATACCTGGGGTGATAGGTTTTGGGGTGTTGATCCGATAGGGAGCGGTGACGGTCTTAATATGCTAGGGAGAGTACTTATGGCAACAAGAGAAAAGCTGAGGAAAGTCTAAATGCGTGTAAAGATAAAAAGACTACGACCAAATATTGAACTACCTCGGTACCACACTACTGATTCTGCAGGAATGGATCTAATGGCAGCAATCGATACATCAATTACACTCAAACCCCTGGAGCGAAAGCTAGTTCCAGCTGGTTTCTCTATAGAAATTCCGGCCGGCTATGAAGTACAGATTCGGGCACGCAGCGGTATGAGCCTCAAACACGGTATAACAGCGGCAAATGGTGTAGGTACTGTTGATGCCGATTTTCGTGGTGAGATATGCGCAATTTTGGTCAATCTAAGCAACCAGGATTTCACGATCGAGCCCGGTATGCGTGTTGCTCAAATGGTGTTGTCGAAATATGAGCAAATCGAGTGGGATGAAAGGAGTGAGCTAGGTAAAACAAAAAGAGGCGAGGGCGGCTATGGTAGCACAGGACACTGACGTCATAAAGGTGCTGCAGGATGATGAAAATTTTTTAGTAGAAAAGATTCTATACAGTGACAGTAAAGCTATTCGCAAATCCATAAAAAGTACAACTCCCCAGAGAAGGCGTGAAACTTTCAAGAATGACTCTATTGGAATAACAGAGTTTAAAAAACTTTCAAAAAACGTAATAAAAATTAAATTTCGTGTTCCAAAGATTTATAAAGCTACCAACACCTGCCTAATATCCGAGTATTTTGAATACAAAACCCTCAGGGATTTATTGGGTACAGGCCGAGAGTTTGATTTTTTGAAAAAAATAGCCAATATATTAGCCGAGATTGATAAGGTTACTCCTACAGAAACACAGGAGCAAGATCACGAGTCTGCAACCTACAAGAATATTACAAAACGCATGGATACGTGGCTCGAACCCGCTATGAGCTCTGGTTTAATCAGCGAGCAAGATGCTCAAAAAGCCTACAATACAATCAAAAAATATGCATCACATCTATCACCAAAGTACGCTCATGGTGATCTCAACCCGCTTGAACATTGTTTTTTGGATGATCATGGAGTCCTCTGTTTTATTGATTTTGAGAATTACAGTGCAATTAAGCCACGCTATTATGATGCTGCTTATTGCTTCATACGTGTATATTCACAAGCAAATCAAGACGGGCTTGCTGGTTATTTTTTAGATTATTTTATTCAACACTGCGAAGCATTCAATCGAGCAGATATGATAGCAGTTTTAACACAGCGATCTGTAGGTCTATGCTTCGATGCTATCAATGATCAAAAAGAAGGCATCGACTATACGCAAAAAGCCAAGAAACTACTAGATTTGTGTATACAGGAAGATTTAGAGGCAATATTAAAACTCTAATCAACTATAATAGTTAAGTGATGGGTATAAAAGCGATTATTTTTGACTGTTTTGGCGTGCTGTATATGGGCGCACATCGAGCTTTGGAGGAGCGCTGGCCGCAGCATGCTATCGAGCTAGATAATCTAACCCGTCAACTAGACTATGGGTATATGGATAAAGATGAGTATTGCCTGCAGGCTAGTCAAGTTGTCGGAGTCGAGGCGGCAAAGATTGAAGATATACTGAAAAGTGAACACACTATCAACGCTCCACTGATAACTTATATTGAAAACGAGCTCAAACCAAAATACAAGATAGGTATGGTCAGTAATATCGGACGCGGTTGGATACAAAATATGTTCAACGACCATCTACTAAGCGATGTTTTTGATGTTGTAGTTCAAAGTGGTGACGAAGGCGTGACCAAGCCACATCCCCAGATATATGAGCTATGTGCCGAGAGGTTAGAGCTAGAGCCAGAAGCGTGCTTGTTCATAGACGATTTGCCTGAGAATATTGCAGGGGCAGATGCCGCTGGCATGCAGGGTGTTGTCTATGGCAACCTGTATGATCTAAAAAAAGAACTGAATGAACTGTTAAAATAATAATATGCCGGAATTACCAGAAGTCGAGACAGTACGTGTAGGTTTGAAACGTCTGATAGTTAAAAAGGGAGTAGCTAGCGCCACACATAATTGGCCAAAAAGCTTTCCAAATAGCCAGAGTGATGTAAATCAGTTTTTAATAGGCAGCAAAATTGCCGATGTGCGTCGTCGGGCAAAGGTTTTGATAATTGATCTAGATACTCAGTACAGCTTGGTGATACATCTAAAGATGACAGGGCAATTGGTATATCGTGGGGCAGAAAATTTTGGAGCAGGGCATCCGAATGATAGCCTAATTGGTAAATTACCTGACAAATCTACCCGGGTCGAGATAACTTTTACTGATAAATCCAAACTATTCTTTAATGATCAGCGAAAATTTGGCTGGATGAGATTGCTGCCTACGGTTGAGGTACCAAATATAGATTTTATGCGTCGTGTTGGTCCTGAACCGCTAGAAAAGTCATTTACTGATAAGATTTTATATGATCGTCTGCAACGTCGTAAAAACAGCTCTATCAAGGCCGCTCTGCTAGACCAGACGGTTCTGGCGGGTATCGGTAACATTTATGCCGACGAGAGCCTGTGGGGTGCTAAGATACACCCTGAAACCAAGGTTGGGCTGCTAACCAAGGTGCAAATTAAAAAACTATATACTGAAATAGTGACAGTTCTCAGACTATCAATAGAAAAAGGCGGCAGCACCGATAGAAACTACGTAAATGCCGAAGGCAAAAAAGGCAGTTACATAGAATTTGCCAAAGTTTTTCGTCGCGAAAATCTACCATGTCCTAGGTGTTCTACGTCCGTCATTAAAACCCGTGTTGCTAGTCGTGGTACGCATCTTTGTCCTAAATGTCAGGTGGTGAAAAATGATTAGTTTGCTGTATGGTGAGAACGATTTCGAGCTGAAAAAGCATTTGCGAAAATTAATCAGTGACTTTCCCGACAAAAACGCCATCGAAAAAATCGATGGTGATAGCATATCTGCAGATAATCTTGCTGACTTGCTGTCTGGCGTGAGCCTATTTTCGGCCAGTAGGTTAGTGATCATTTATGACGCTAGTGTGAACAAAGAAGTTTGGGAAAAGTTGGTTGATTATATTCAAACAGATACTCAACTAATTTTAGTAGAATCCAGTCCAGATAAACGGACAAAGACGTTCAAGCAGCTGCAAAAACAAGCCACAGTTACAGAGTTTAAAAATAAAACAGATTCAGAGCTCAGGAATTGGTTGGCGGCAGAGGCAAAATCTATTAATCTAGAAATTAATCCTTCACTAGCGGAGAAAATAATCAACCGAGCCGGGTCGGATCAATGGAAGCTATCATTTGCGCTGCAAAAGCTGGCGCAGATGGATAAAATAGACGAGCAAGCGATTATTGATCTCATAGAACCATCAGCTCAGTCTAATGTTTTCATTCTGATCGACGCTAGCTTGAGCCGATCGCCAGATAAAGTCCACGAATTGGTCAGCGAAATCGGCGTCACAGAAGACCCGTATTACTTTTTCGGACTGTTTTCTTCGCAAATATTTCAGCTAGTAACACTGGCTAGTAGCAATAAAAAGCCAGCTGATGTTGCCTCTGATCTAGGCGTACATCCGTATCCGTTGCAAAAACTCAACAGCATATCCAAACAGCTAAATGAAAATGACCTACAGAAAATTTCCACTATCGTAGCCAAATGTGACAATCAACTCAAGCGTTCTGGTGCAGAGCCGTGGCTTGTTATAGAACAAGCTCTGATGAAGATTGCCAAAAGATGACTAGGCTTTTTTCACTGGCTTTTTCGCTGCAGGCTTTTTGGTAGCGACTTTTTTTGTTGCCGGTTTTTTTGCAGGAGCTTTTTTCGCAACTGTTTTTGTTGCTTTTTTCACTGTAGTAGCGAGTTTCACATTTGCGGCTTTTGCTTCTTTTGCAAGTTGTGCTTTGCGACGTGAAGCTGTATTTTTTTTGAGAAGATTTTTTTTGACTGCTTTGTCGTATTGACTTTGAGCTGCAGATAGGGTAGTCGCACTTGGTTTTGCACGAAATGCTTTTACTGCTGTCTTGATGTCGCCTTTTAGAGCGATATTGCGCGTACGTCTTTTCGCATTCTGATGCATACGTTTAATAGCAGATTTGATGATTGGCATATTGTTACTTTATTTCCTTTACTATGATTACCGAGATTTTGATAAAAGTTTCAAGTAGCTACTATAGCGTAGCAGGCCTAATCTGTAAAGAGTTAGCTACAAACTACTGACCAGGAATTTTGAATTGGTCGGAAGGTGTTGCTGGTGCGGGTACTGTTTGAGGAGGAGGGATCGTGGTTGGTGTAGGGGCTGTACGTACCGCCTCTAAAGGAGTCGGTACTGTTGGTGGCAACGGGGGTAAATTCGAAAAATCTGGTAGTGGCGGTGGAGGCACTGGGGGTAAACTAACACTAGATGCATCTGACTGATGAGCTCCTACATTTGCTTCAATGTCTGCCAACGTACCCGCTTTTGGCTCGTTTGATGTAACTTGGATATCCATCACAGTAGGAGTTGGTTGGTCTGCCGTGTCAATTGGCGTAGTTTCGAGTTCTTTTCCGTGGGCTAGTCCTTCATGATTGAGTATTGTTTCGTTACGATGTCTGGATTCTTCCTCGCGTCTTTTATCGTCTACCTCTTGTGCCGTTGCGTTGATAACGCTCCCGAGGCTAGGCTCATGAAGATTTGGGTCACTCCATGCTCCACTAGGCTTGCTATGGCCTATTAATGGGCTTTTTTTGGACTGTATTTTGGTTTGTGGCTTTGGCTCCTCCTCGGCTTTTGGTGTATCCTCTGGTGGTTTGACGGGAGTATCTACGGCAGCTTCCAACTCTTCGTGAAGAGATTGTTCTAGTTCGCCATTTTGTGTGGTCGATCCTAGCTGCTCCAAGGCTTCATCGAGAGCTTCTTGCCCTGCGATTTCTTTGTTTCTTTTGTCATGTTCTTCAATACTTGCAGATTTTACAGGGGGTAGCTGAGGGGTATCGTCATCGCTGGCAGGTGTTGTGTTGCCATGGTCTATCTGTATTTGGCCAAGCGCTTCATCACTTTTGACCTTTTCTCCCTGTAGTTTCCCAGATGCTCCTTCGTCGAGAGCGACAGTTCCATCTGGGCGAGTTGTGCCACTGACAGATATTTCAGAAGCACTCTCAAGCTGGGTTGCAATGAGCTGTTGATTTGCACCAGCTGCCATGAGTTGTGCGGCGATGGTCATAGATTTGCTACTCGTGTATGAGTTTGAAAAACGATCTGTTGCTGCAACAACCCCAGTGAGTAGTGCAGTCGCTATTTGTTCATCTAGTAGGCCGCCCTTGAGCGATTCTCCGAGGGCAACGAGCATTTCACACAAGCTGCTGGCATTTTCATCCTTCCAATCAATAGATCCGAGAGTACTGTTTTTGTTCTGAGCATTAATAGTGGCTACAGTTGCATCATGTAGTATTTTGCCATGAGCACTGATAGCTTCATCGAGGACATCTTGATTTTCTACACCAAGTGCTAGTACCAGCTCGACATTAAAATCGCCATGGCTAAACTGGAGGTCTTCTTGTGACAGATTTGTTCTGTATGGGGTAATAAATATTCGTACAACGTCACCCTCGACTTTGTAGCGTAGACGATCAGCCTTTTCTTTATCTATCGCTATGATAAAATCTCGCAGTGAATCGACATTGTGTTCCAGGGTTTTGTTTGGCTCCAAAAACTCGATAGCAGGGGGGATGGTTCCTGAAAAAACAGCGGTAGCGTGTTTATCGAGTTTGTTGAGCATAACAGTTAGAGCTAGAGCAGCAGAGAGTTCATCTACACTTGGATTTTTACTGACTGTAACCAAAATATTAGAAACTTCTTTTATACGTTCAGAGATCTGCTGTTTTGCAGATTGATCGGCTGTATTCTTTTCTTTTGGTTTGTTATCGACTTGGTCGTCCATAGTAGTGTTTTTTTTTACAATATCTTACATTAAACTTTACCATGAACGTTTTCAACTCGTCAACTGTTTTTATACTGTATTTTCCCTAAGACTACGACCTAGCCGAGAAAAGCGATGTTTTAGCTCCTGGATATTCGAGGACTACCCGAGTTTACGAGGGCGACCAACGGGAGTTCCGCAGGATACAAAGAGATAAAATATCGCTTTTCAACGCGATAGGGAGTGTCTTGAAAGTTTTGCCACACTTTTTAAAAAGTGTGAAAGTAATGAGCTAAAGAGTTACAATATTCTAATAATGATAGAAGATGGAATAATTTTAATAGATAAACCTTCGGGAATGAGTAGTTTTGGTGTAGTTGCTAGAGTGCGGCGCCAGCTCTCGCAGCATTTTGGCCACAAAATGAAGGTAGGGCATACGGGAACATTGGATCCCTTTGCAACAGGACTTATTATCTTGGTGATTGGAAAAGAATGCAAAAATGCCGATAAATATTCAAAACTAGATAAAACCTACGAAGCAACCATTGTCTTGGGCAAAACAAGTTCGACTGGTGATCCAGAAGGCGAGATCAAAAATGTTTCGCATAAAAAAGTTGCTCAGACTGAAATCGAGACAGCAATCGAACAATTTCGTGGCATGATCACCCAAACCCCGCCGGCTTTTAGCGCAATCAAAGTTGGTGGTCAGAGAGCGTACAAATTAGCCCGCGAAGGCAAGAAAGTAGATATCCCAGAGCGTCAAGTGACTATCCATAGTCTAGAAATAGCCAATTACGAATATCCATACCTACAGATCAAAACGCATGTTTCTAGCGGTACTTATATTCGTACTTTAGCTCAGGATATAGGGGAAAAGTTGGGCACTGGAGCATATTGCAGTGAACTAAGACGGACAACAGTAGGCAAGTACGATATAAAAGATGCTGACAAAACTAATTTTGAGATTACCTAACACTTGCGAACAGTTGTTACATCTGCTATAGTCTTACTCTAATGATTACTAAAGACAACAAATCTAAAGCTATCAAGTCAACACAACTCCACAAAGAAGATGTTGGCTCACCTCAAGCACAAGTAGCTGTGCTCACTGCTCGTATAAAAGAGATTACTGAGCATTTGCAGACTAACAAAAAAGATCACATGGCTCGCCGTGGTTTGATCCAAATGGTTGGTCAGCGAAAGCGTTTACTCAAATATGTCGAAAGAAAAGATTTCGAAGGCTACCGCAAGCTTGTAGCTACTCTCGGCCTACGCAAATAGTACTGTCTGTGCTACAATAACTTCTGTAATAGTATAAAGCGGAAGGTGATAGAGACGAAAATTTGCATGCGCGAATTTTTAACCCTGTTACTCTCCGCAAGAAGGGAGACGTATGTCTACAATAAACCCATATGGCAAAAAACTTGTCACTGTGGAGCGTGAGCTCTGCGGCAAAACACTCACACTCGAAGTCAACCGTGTTGGTTTTCGTACTAGCGGTAGTGTTCTCGTAAAATACGGTGATACCGTAGTTCTAGGCTCAGCAGAAGTCGGCCGCAAGCCTATCAGTGGAATGGATTATTTTCCGCTTTCAATTGACTATGAAGAGAAATTTTATGCAAGCGGTAAAATTTCTGGCTCACGTTTTATCAAGCGTGAAGGTCGTCCAAGCGACGAAGCGGTGCTTATTGGCCGTTTAATAGACCGACCAATCCGTCCGCTATTTCCAAAAGGCTACCGCCAAGAAGTCCAAACTGTAGCAACTGTCCTTTCAATGGATCCAACTTTTCGCCCAGACGTTATTGGTATGATGGCTGCATCAACCGCACTTGGTCTTACTGGTGCACCTTTCGAAGGTCCAGTAGCAGGACTCCGCGTAGCATATGTTGATGGTGAGTTTAAAGCTTTTGCTTCACACGAAGAAATTGCGAAAAGCGAAATCGATTTGGTTGTCGCTGGTACTGAAAAAGCTATCATTATGGTTGAAGCTGGTGCAAATGAAGCGAGTGAAGAACTCATTGGCGACGCACTTGCTTGGGCTCACAAAGCCATGCAGCCTGCAATTGAAGCGCAAAAAGAGCTTATAGAAAAAATCTCTCCTGAAAAATTGGAATACGAACTAGTAAAGCCAAATAAAGAGATTCAAACAGAGGTTAATTCTTGGGTAGAAGGCAAACTAGGCAAAAATCTACATCTTCCATATCCAGAACGCAACGACCTTATTACCGAGTTAAAAGCTAGTTTCCATGCAGATATGGAAGAAAAACACGGTGAAGATTATGTTGATTTACATCGTGAATACGACGAGGCATTTACAAAAGCTTTGCACGAAGATGTACGCAAGCACATCGTCGATAGCCAAACACGACCTGACGGTCGCAAATTAGACGAGATTCGTACTTTGAGCTCGGAAATTGGTATTTTGCCACGAGCACATGGTTCATCGCTATTCACGCGCGGTATGACTCAAGGCTTGAATGTTGTGACTCTTGCACCTCTGTCTTATTCGCAAGTTGTCGATACTATGGAGCAAAATGATGGCGAACGAAGCTATATGCACCACTACAACGCACCTGGCTATACAGTTGGAGAAGTCCAACGTATGCGTGGTGTTGGCCGACGTGAAATTGGTCATGGCTACTTGGCAGAACGTGCACTATTGCCAGTGCTGCCAAGTGCAGAAGAATTTCCATACGCTATTCGTTCAGTTACGGAAATTATGAGCCAGAACGGTTCGACATCAATGGCTGCAACCTGCAGTAGTTGTCTAGCTTTGATGGACGCGGGAGTTCCAATCAAAAAACCGGTTTCTGGTATAGCCATGGGGCTTATGATGGACGGCGACACCCCGTATGTACTCAGTGACATTGCCGATGCAGAAGATTTTGCAGGCGACATGGACTTCAAAGTTGCTGGTACCGAAAAAGGTATCACAGCCTTGCAGATGGACATGAAAGTTCATGGTTTGCCAGTAGAAATACTGCGTGAAGCACTAGAAAAAGGTAAAATTGGCCGAGCTAAGATCTTGGCACATATGATAGAGACTATCGCACAGCCACGCGAAAAACTAAGCCCATACGCGCCTAGGATCGAAAAGATAAAGATCAATCCTGAGAAAATCGGTGCCATCATAGGTAAAGGCGGCGAGACTATTAACAAAATCACTAGCGAAACCGGTGCAGAGATAGATATAAAAGACGACGGCTTAGTCACAGTCGCTGCTGTTGATACCGAGTCTATCGAAAAAGCACTAGAGTGGATCAAATCCTTAACAGTTGAGCCAGAAGTCGGCGAGATCTACGAAGGTACAGTTGCTACGATTAAAGATTTCGGTGCATTTGTAACCATTATGCCTGGTATCGATGGTATGGTTCATATTTCACAGATTGCTGACCACCGTGTAGAAAAAGTAGAAGACGAGATAAAAGAAGGGCAGAGAGTGAAAGTAAAACTTCTTGCCGTCGACGAACGTGGCCGACTCAGTCTATCTATAAAAGACGCTAAATAATTTTTATGATAAACTGTCTGTGATATGCAGTCAGAGCAGCAAGTCAAACAAACATCAGCCCCAATAACCAATAAACCAGAAAAATTTATTGGTCTTAGAAAGTTTCATTATTATTTTCTAATGTTTGCTGTAGTATTGGTGCCTTTTTGGTTTGCATTCGGTAGCTATATTTTAGGTGCACCAGCTGGGTATGGCCTGCTTGCATCTATGATTTTTTTCTCTCCAATACTATTAATTTATCAAGTTATTATCCTTTCTTTAACCTTAATGAATAGAAAAAGTAAGGAAAATAAAAAAGTAAGTTTAGTTGTTGGTGTATTATTGTCGGTATATTACTTTAGTTTAGTTATGTATAAACTAATCACAGGAGATACTGGGGGTAATATTGATACTGCAGATTCTTTGAAGCAGTACAACTCTGTATCTACGAACTTACTTGGTGTTGAAATAGGAAATTACTTAGCATCATTCGCAGGAATAGTTTTGATTATAATTACAATTTTAGCAATAACAATTTTCGTGGTTTTATTGGCTGAACTCGTTACAAAAAAAGATAATAAAATACCACTAGCAGATATCTAAACTTGCATTTTGAACACATTTTTGCTACAATGTAGTTACTTTAGTAATTCTCTTGTATATCAATAAACCGAAAAGGGAAATCGGTCTACCAAAAAAGGATGACTCAAGATAAAAAGCTACGTCTCAAGCAAATTGCGGCAGATATCGAAAAAAACAATGTCTGCCCAGATTTGGCTGTGACAGCCACGAACCTAGTACTAGGTGA
>CAYGDI010000004.1:0-47359 GCA_964348695.1 uncultured Candidatus Saccharibacteria bacterium
GAGCGGGACGCTGTTAACGTTTAGGTCGCTGGTTCGAATCCAGTCCCCGGAGCCAAGTTGAATTTTCAGAGAATGCTAAGAGCCTGTCAAAGGGCGGTAACGGGTTAAAATATAGCTTTTTATCGTCTAATTCTAGGTTCGAAAGTACGAGATATAAAATTTTACTTTTTAGTTCAGGTTTCGAACTTTTGAATAGTTTGCCTGCTCTTGAAGCAAGTTTTAACAGATAAGAGCTAGTGACTATAAAACTCTTATCATTATTGGTAAGCTGGACCATTCGTTGGTCCAGCTTTTCCATTTCAGTTTTTGTTTTTGAGACAATAGTGTCATATTCATCGACAGTAATACGCCCGTCGAGCCTATCTTCATAAAGGGTAGCTAGGCGCCTCTCAAGCTTTTCATAGTCACTACGCGCCTGTTTGATTGAAGTAAGGTAAAAAGCTTGTATGTTATCGTGTTCTTCTTTGAGCGCACTTAAGACTTGGTCTGCTACTGGCTCTACCAACTGCAGGTTATCAAGGAGCTTATCGATTTGTGGCAGTAATACCGCCTCTGATGTATGTGGTTGATGACATGGACCCTTAGCCTTCGAGCACTGCATATATACATGTCCTTTTTGTGTATAGGAAGAAATGCTGCACCCGCATAGACGGCATTTAAGTAAATTATTGAATGTAAACTTATGCTTAATGTTAGTTTTAGATGTATCTGTTGATCTATGCTCATTGATGCCTTGCACAAGATCGAAAAGAGTTTTTTCGATAATTGGTTCATATCGATGCTTGTAGTATCTTCCGTCATACCGCATCGTGCCATGGTAAAACGTATTTCTTAATATCTGTTCAACCTGGCTTTGTCCAATAGGACGGTTATATTTTGTATTACTCGTTAACCCTTCATCTCTCATTATCTTTGCAATGGATCGATAAGAAAGTTTCTCTAGCCTAAGTTCATATATCCGTCGTATAAGTTGCGCCCTTGTATGATCGGGTACTATATCCTTCTTTATGACTTTGCCATCATTATTTACTTCTGCGGTATTCTTATAGCCGATAGGCGCCTTACCAGGCCATTCTCCGTCGTGAAGCTTCTGTTCGATTTTGCGCTTAACATTGTCGCTGATTGCAGCTGAGTAGTAACCGCCAAAGACCATGCCCATGTCTAATCGGGTTTTATCGTGAGCTGGTGAATTCTTTTTATATATCAGTCCATCAGATGGAAAATGCAACTCAGCGCGACCTTCTTTGACGAGATTTTTTAAAGTCCGGACTATGTCCGACGAGCAATCTCTAGTCAACCTGTCGATCTTATCAAAAACCATTATGAATGGCTCAGGGTAAGCTATTACTTTATCTACAATTTCAACGAATTTAACACGATCTTCTTTATAAGCCGTTTCGTCGAAACTGTATAATTCGCTATCAAGGTTATGCTTCTTAGCGTATTGGTTAAGTCTTAACTCTTGAGCTGGCAAGGCTTCGCGTTGGGATGGGTCTGATACTCTTGCAATCAAGAACGCCTTCGTGGCTTTCTGGTCGTTAGTTTGAAGGTTCATTATATAGCTCCTTTTATTACTATTTGATAACATCTTATAACATTTACTACCACTGTTGTAAGCCTAGTTCATCAATATCGACAGGTTTCATCTCTCCGATAATTGTTGTTATAGCCATTAAGTTTTTTAGTTGTGATTTATCGGGCGGTCCTCTCAAATCTTTCAGTCTATTCCATGCGTGTCTTCCAAACTTTTCATCAATAATGTTACGAAGATACCTAGGATCTTTATCCTTCATCAGAAGGGCAAAGCCAAGAATTGATAACGCCTGGCGTGGTTTTATAGACTCTTCCTTAAGTATTTCTAGAAAAAGTTTCTCCGGCGTATCCGAGTCCAGTGGTATTTTAGGGATACTATCGAAAATGTTCTGCCAGTGTAGCAGCAGCACTTTACGGCTGATGTTTTGACTGAATAGGTTCTCAAAGCTGAGAGTATCTAACTCTACGAAACACTTTTTCAGTTCATTTCTTATCTTTGCTTTACCATTAAGACGAATTTCAAAACGAGCTACAGAAAAGGGTGATTTTTTATCTAATTCATCTAGCAAGCTGAGCTGTATGTGATTGCCAGTTTCAATAGCTCGCTTCTCGCTGGCTTTCGCTTGCTTCAAGTCAGCAATTTTGTCATAAAGAGCAACGTCGAGCGAATTTGTATGGATATGATAAACGTACCCACCATTTCTAAAATTCGTATTTTGAACATCGTAAATCTTTTTGATGTTCGCAGAACGCACATCTTTAATAATTGATGAGACAGAGGTGTAATCGCGAAAAATGATATTTTTACAGAAATCTATCTTGCGTACGTCCGCCGCCTTGAGCTGATGAGGAAAAATCCATATACCTAGACTTCTAAGAGAGAGCACAAGTTTATCGATGATTTTAATAAAATCCGCATCAGTTACTTCATTAAAGTTATTGCCGTAAAGTAACTTCGGTAATGACATTTCAATTACAAGTTCGCGCATTGAAGATGATCGCTGGGTGTATGTGAGGCGCGGATGATATGTGCCTTTGCGCCGATCTCCAGCTGAGGGGTTTAAAACAGCTTTGAAGTAACCGTGATAATCTTCTCGGACCGAATCCAACGAAGGTTGAAAGTCTACGCCCGTCCGCCTAAGAGGCTTTGGTAAAGCGATCACCAGTTTTATTGTGTCGATCATTTCCTTCGTTACCTTTTTTAAATATGTCATTACATTTTTCGAATATCGCATCCTCTATCTGTCGGCTCGCAGTTCGGTTAATAGGATGGAAGTAATTGATCGGTCTCTGTCCGGTAATTTTTGTCGGATAAAGGAGTCGGTAAGAGCCATCCAATTTTGTGTAGATTGCAATCGAGCTTAAATAAAGATCCCCGTCCACGACTATGCTGGCAAATGCGATTAGCCCATTTTGCGGTTTAACAGGGATAAGGTTAACTTCGGTTATGTTCATATTTGATTACTGTCACTTCCTTTACTTTTCCTTCCGTCCTCAAAGTCCATCTCAATCAATGCGTCTAGAAATTTAACTAGTCGAAGTTTCTCCTCTTCGCTAAGAAGGTTGCCTTCGAATGGATTAACTTTTACTCCAGATTTCATGTTCAGATCATAAAAAAAGAGCCATCGGACGGTGGCGGACGACAGAGGTAAATGACAATAGTTACTTGTTATTCAACAGACTTTGATTTATTCCAAACTTCGCATTCTCATAAACGATAAAATCTACTTTTATTCCGGTCTGTGCTTTGAACTTTTCGTTGATCTTCCTGCGCACGTCAAAATACCGTTTTTTCATGGCAGCTTTTTGCGCCTTCGATGCGTTAAAGTAATCTGGCTCAAGAATATCTAACATATCACCAAGCTCATAAGTTTTTTTCTTCAACGTATCTGAGCTAGTGAAGAAAAAGTCTATTAAGCGACTCTGCAGCGTATCCGGTTCAAAAACTATATTCAATGAATTATTGATTACTATAGAGCTCTTTGACTTTCGGATGTGCCTTATTGTTGACGGAACGATGTCCAGCCCAGACTCTTGAATGATAATTATTGCTTGTTCAAGAGTAGGCTTATTATCTAGGCTATCTAAGATCTTTTTCTGGTTCTTCTTTATATCGCTA
The DNA here is from genome assembly GCA_964348695.1 of uncultured Candidatus Saccharibacteria bacterium. Classification (GTDB taxonomy): domain Bacteria; phylum Patescibacteriota; class Saccharimonadia; order Saccharimonadales; family Saccharimonadaceae; genus JACPYF01. The sequence goes on from CAYGDI010000004.1 coordinate 3,653, forward strand.
AGCTCAACAGAGATATCCACCTGAGCATTCTGAGTGTATGTTATTCCGTTAATTTTACGCGCAACGGTCAGGTTAGAGACAACTGATAATTCTCTGGGTGTTTTCTCAATTTGATGTACTGAAGTTGCCAGATGTATATTCGGCTGTATTTTTATAGATGAGTTCAGCAGTTCTTTGAGCTTGTCGATCGGAAAGTCCTTAAGTATTTTCTCTTGAGCAACTTTACGGATTTTGTATCTCGGACCAACAATACTCCCGTCAAAGTCCATATCAACCGAAGACGATCCTGCAGTCGGTCTTATGAGCTCAATTAATTGCTGCGCGGAAGTTTCAAGTTCAAGTATATGTTTAGATCGAAAGTATCCGGCTTTTTTCTGGTTATTCATCACATCTTTATACCTATTGATTGTGTTCTATTATATAATAATGGTAGCTAATATGTCTGACGAAATACCCGAGTACTTAACCCTTATGCAAGTCAGTAAATTACTGAAGGTCCATCCGAACACGCTACGGAACTGGGACAAGAGTGGTGAGTTAAAGGCATCGAGAATTGGAGCTCGTAAGATTAGACGATACAAAAAATCCGACGTACTTGAATTCATAGAAAAAGAAAATTAGCATAAAAGGGAAGTGAAATAAATTTATGGCATTACAAGCGAACATCTTAACGAAGCTCACAAGTCTACTAGAAAAAAACTCAAATTACTTAGTAGAGGGAGTAATTAACAAGAACTTGCTGGCTGCGGATGCGCGGAAGTATGATGCTAATCTTTTGAATACTCTCCTAAAGGATACCGATACTAAAAAGCACTTTTTTACAGACACTGATGCTGGATTAATTTTTAAAAAGGATGTCTTCTTGCAGTTCATCGTGAACAAAGAGTTCTTGCCCGACAGTTACACGAAGTACAAGATCAAGATTGGGCTAGGAGCTGAAGACGGATCACTTTTGTCAGAAAGTGGAGATGTTGTTCTAAATTGGCCGTACAAAGATGCGATCCTTGAAGGCGGACAGGATAAAGAAGATCAAAAGCGAAGCGAAGTATTCTTCAATGATGTATTAGCACCGGATCAAATTACACGCCTGCTCGATAATAAGGTATTCACAAACTGGAAGCGATACGACAAAGACGGCGAACATGACCTAGAAGATCTTAAAGACGATGATAATTTAATTATCAAAGGCAATAACCTCGTGGTACTTCATAGCCTCAAAAAGCGATATGCCGGTAGGGTGAAAATGATCTATATAGATCCGCCTTACAACACTGGAAATGATAGTTTCGGCTATAACGACCGTTTTAATCATGCGTCTTGGCTAACTTTTATGCGAAACAGACTCACTGTAGCAAAAACGCTTCTCGCTAATGATAGTGTACTGGCGATACAAATTGACGATGATGAGCATGCGTACCTCAAAGTTTTAGCAGACGAAATCTTCGGAAGAGATAATTTCGTAAAATCGATTGCACTTAAGATGTCTACAGCCTCCGGTGTTAAAACTGCACACCGTGATCGCACTATTTTGAAAGAGAAAGAGCACATTCTCATATATAAGCGAGGAATATTAAAGGTCACACCAGAATACATTAAAGCTGATGAGTGGGATAGCGAATTTCAATTTGTACTCGAAGGAAAAGAATCTGGTAAGTATAAAGTTATTAAACTAAATGAATACTTAAAGCAAAATAATATTGACACTGATACCAGCAGCGACGAATTTAAAGAGTTCGTAATAAAAAATGCCGATATCATTTGGCGACGGGCATTCATTAGGGGTTCATGGAAGGAAAAATCACTCGCGAATCCTGGTGAGGTAATTGTTAATAAAGGTGAAAACGGGACCGCATACTATTATGGTGGTCGGCAAATGTATTTTTATAAAGAGAAGTTTCACGAATTTTATGATGAGAATACAAAAAAGTTTGGTCCAAGCAGTTTACTTGGCGATCTCTGGGCAGATATTAATACCGGTCGTATTTTTAATGAAGGTGGAGTAGAGCTTAGAAACGGTAAAAAGGCTGAGCAGATACTGGCAAGGCTCTTAAGAATGTTCACAAACCCTGGAGATCTAGTGATGGATTACCATTTAGGTTCAGGAACTACCGCAGCCGTTGCTCATAAGATGGGTCGGCGATACATTGGAATTGAACAACTCTACTATGGCGATAACGATCCTACGAATCGATTACAGAATGTCATTAACGGTGATCAGTCAGGCATTAGCAAAGGCGTAAACTGGCAAGGAGGTGGCAACTTTGTTTATGCGAACATAATGAACAATTCAAACAAGTTCCGAAAGCGAATTGAATCGGCAAAAACTGATGCTGATTATCTTCAGTTACTTAAAGAAGCGACTTCATCTTCATTCCTGAGTTACCGTGTTGATCCTAAGAAACTTAACGAAGAAGAATTCCGGAAACTAAGTTCCGCTGAAAAGCGCCGGCTTTTGCTTGAGCTGATCGACAACAATACACTCTACGTTAATTATGATGATATCAATGATCCAATCTTCAAGGTGAGTGAAAAAGATAAAGAGTTTAACAAGAAGCTATACGAGAAGAATTAACGAGGGCTTGCGATCACTATGAACAATAATCCTCAAGACAAAATGCTAAAAAGTGACGAGTACGATATTCTGAGCCGATTTCAAGGTGGTTTTACTTCTGTTCCTGACCATATATCCCTAAACCTCCGGTACGAACTGCGACCGTATCAAACAGAGGCAATCGGACGATACCTATACTACTACGATAGCGATAAGAATCGTGACCGAACTCGTGGTATGCAGCTGCTATTTAACATGGCAACAGGATCAGGTAAAACGATGATTATGGCAGCGTTACTACTTGACCTATACAAGCGTGGGCAGAACAAGATTGTTTTCTTTGTTAATACTACTAATATCATCGAGAAGACACGTGAGAACTTTCTTGATTCCTCTTCTAGCAAATACCTATTCGCTGAAAAGATCATCATAGATGGTGAAGTTGTAAACGTTCGTGAAGTTACTGACTTCTCTGATGCTCGAGAAGATGCGATCAATATCGTGTTCACTACTATCCAGGGGCTTCACTCTACGCTCAAGGCGCCTAAAGAAAATGCCCTTACTTACGATGACCTTATTGAACATGATCTTGTCCTGCTAAGTGATGAAGCGCATCACCTAAACGGCGACACGAAGAAACTTGATGCTGAAGAGAAAAAGGATAACACGTCATGGGAAAGTACGATAAATACTGTCATGAGTGGTAATCCGATGAATCATTTATTCGAGTTCACCGCAACCATTGATCTTGATGATAAAGAGATCTTTTACAAGTACAAGAACCGCATCATTTATCGCTACGATCTCCGGGCTTTCCGCGAAGACGGCTACAGCAAAGATGTTTGGATCTATGACGTTGCAGCGGATCTCATGGATCGTGCGATCCAAGCAATGATTATCTCGCAGTATCGTAAAAAGATAGCACTTGCTGCTGGTGTCTGGCTCAAACCGGTCATACTCTTCAAGTCGTACCGAATAGCTGATGCTAACGACTTCTATGATGAATTTGTTTTGAAGGTAAAATCTATGTCTCATCATGATATTGATAAACAACGCAAGATTGCAACGGGTATCCTTGAGAATGCCTTTCTATACTTTGATCAAGAAGGCATCAGTGTATCCGACTTAGCAGATGAACTCCGCTTCGATTTTGCAGAAGAGAGACTCATATCAGTCACGAAAAAAGCAATTTCTCCAGAAGATCAGCAACGACTTAACTCGCTTGAAAATCGTGATAACGAGATAAGGGCAGTGTTTGCTGTAGATGTATTGGATGAAGGCTGGGACGTGCTTAACCTCTTCGATATCGTTCGTTTGTACGACACACGTGACAGTAAAAATGGACGACCCGGCAAGACAACGATGCGAGAAGCGCAGTTGATCGGACGTGGAGCCCGGTATTATCCTTTTGTAATAGATGGAGTCGAAGAGAAACGATTCATTCGTAAGTTTGATGAGAACGAGCTTGAACCACTCCGTGTTATAGAGCAACTGCACTATCATTCAGCAAGTAATCCAAAATATATCCAGGAGATTCGCCAGACCCTTCGTGAGACGGGAATTATGCCGGATATCAATACTGTTAAGCGTGAACTAAACCTGAAAGAATCATTCAAAGAAACTCATACATACAAGACTGGTGTTGTCTGGAAGAACGAGCAGATTGAAGCTACGGCTATTCCTGAACAGACAGTATTTATCGGAGGTGAAGGATATAAGCTGCAAGATATCTACGAGATCTCTGTACCTGTTGGCATCTCACACGACCGACAGATATTTGTAGATAATAGTGATCTTGAGGCACAGACAAGGAGCGAAGAACATACCTTCAATGTTACATTCTCAAGATTTCCGAAGAACTTGGTGCGTTATGCGGTGGATCGCAATAAGAAGCTCCGATATGACATTGTTTCAGAGAAGATTAGCGGTCTAGTAAGTCTTGAGGGGTTTCTGACAGGAGACAAGCAGCTAGGGGGTGTTAAGGTCGCTGTAACAGCCGGAGTTGATCGATACGAAAAGCTAAGCACTGACGAGCGTTTATATATCGTAGAGAAGCTACTCACATTAGTTGCGAATGATATTGCACTGAATGAAAAGAGCTTCGAAGGCACAAAAGAATTTAAGCCCTACCCGATTAACGAAGTGTTTGATGAACGTATCCTTCGAAATTATACGATTACAAACAATGATGCGGAGTTTGGCATCTCACAGTCTCATCCTGGAAGTTTCGATCAAAGAGGTAGCCAGTACTATCTTGATCTCACTAAAGAAGACTGGCACGCTTATGATGATAACTTCGGTACGTCCGAAGAAAAAAGACTTGTTGTTTTAATGAAAAACCTCGTCGATGATCTGAGAGAAAAATGGGATGATATATATCTAGTAAGGAATGAAGGCGCATTTAAAATTTATGAATTCGGCAAACCAGGACGTGCGTTTGAGCCAGATTATGTTTTGTTCGCGAATGATAAAAGAGATGCATCGGTAAGTTGGCAGATATTCATAGAGCCAAAAGGCGGTCATCTGCTAGAGCATGATAAATGGAAGCAAGACTTTTTGTTTAAGATTTCTAATGAAGCTCAGGTTGTCGGTGAAGATGATACCGTCCGGATTACCGGACTGCCATTCTTCAATAGCGACTTAGAGTCCCAGGCTCATACGATCGACGCTGCATTGCGCTCCTTGTAGCCATATAGCTTCCAGATATACGATCAGAAAAAAGCGTTGGAAAATCTACCCCCAAAAATTCGGGATTTATACGGCGGAGTCCGGTTAACAGAGGTTAAAGGCGACCTACCCCCCGTACTTTTACTTCTTAATACTCAGTTTTTTGCGGTTAGGCTAGTTTGATAAGCCCATAGATTTAAGTACATCATCTACATTTTCATCGCTTCCAACTGTAGCAAGTGTAATCTTTTTCATTTTCTCCAATGAAGACGGGTTGGAATTGAGTCTAAGCTTTGCCTTAAGATCGGTTAGTTGCTTGAAGGAACTTGCTTTTAATTTCGCTACTTTTTTAAATCCATTAGCAGCGTTTGTATATTTATTATATATTTCGTCATCTAGTAAATAATCGGTTTTTTCAATACACAAGTAGCTAGATTTGTCCTTTAGAGGCTGTGCGTTACACATCTCGTAGTTTTCAGGGTATTTGAATTCAACAGTCCTGTCTTCGGGGTATGTATAGCTTTTATGCGTAGAAACCCAGAATAATACCCCGCCATCAGGGAATCTATTTCCGGCAACTTTGTATTTTGGCTTTACTACTCTGGTGTCTTTTTCTTGCGAGTGAACATCAAGATGAACATTGCGCGGTTCAATCGTCAGGAGCATGAGATCTTTAGGTAGTATCAGAGGCATAAGGATATGGCTTATTTAGAAGATAGCGAAAGATTGAGCGGAGAGCCCATGTTTTCTGTGCCGCCAAGTGTAGCTCCGAGAGCTAACATTGGCTTAGTCTTGTATGCAACTTGAGTTAGTGCCTTTGGTCCGTATCCTTTTAAGCTATCTAAAACTGCATTTACGTGTCCTAAATCGGTTTCGCTCAATTCTGTTATGGTGGGATCTTTATCCTCAGATACGCTATATTTAACGTACTCTGTCCCATAATCAGTATATGTAGTTTCAGAAGAGATATCCCCACGCTCTACTAGCTCAAATAATGCGTCTTCGATCCTTTTATCAAAAGGTCCAAAGTGCCATCTGATGTATTTGAAGTTTGTAATTTGTCCATTACCAGCGCTCACGCTAACAAGATCAGACAGATAGCATAGCTTAACTAAACTAGTGACGGTAGAAAGGTGGTGTTTTGAAACCAAGTAATCAATCAGTTGCTTTGTTTTTTCAGTAATAACTTCATTTGCCATGTAGTGCCCCTTGCTAATAATTATCGCATAGTGCTAGTGGTTTACATAACAACACTATTCGATCTCAATAGGTACAGCTAATCTAAACAGATATCAAAACACATAGCAACCAGTAGCGCATTAATCACGTACAAGCTTTATTTAAGTCATTTCAGCGGGTTCGTATATATTATCAACAATAGTTTTTAAATCTTTAAGTCGGTGTTTGTCATAACTTATACTCCCGGTTCGTAACTCGTCCACTAAAGGGAGCCATAAAAAATTCGTCAGTAATTTATTACTGACGTTTTTTTATGCTTGGACTAATTGCATCTATTTACATATTAAAATAGTATGTTAAAATATACTTAAGTCTTTGGGTTGATACCTAATAAGACATTGTTGACGGAGTAGATCTTAGTCCAACTCTACAAAGGAGGGATAATGGACGAAGGAACTCAGAACAGCTGGCCTGTAATCCATGCCCGGGAAGCAAGTCCTGGTCACATGGTGAGAGATAAGCGAATTGAGCGGATCCTCCTCACGACAGACGGTTCATACCCAGAACTGCGCGTCATACTGGAAGATCTCTCAACGGCCACGATGGGCCACGACGCCCTGATCCAGCACAAGGACATTTGTTGGATTGGATACGTCATAAAACCCGAGAACGAATGGGACCGAGCCAACTCTGGATCCCAGCCAAAAGCCTGTCCCGGCTGTCGTGTTGATGATTCGGATAATCACCTAGGTGAGAAAATCTGGATCTTCCGTGAGGGAAGCACACGGATCGTGTCAACTGGAGGCGACAGTTTCGATCTGTACTACTGCGGCGTATGGGAATGCACGAACTGCGGCTACCAGACGCTGCCGAAACCAGTACATGACCATCCGAAAAACACCTAGCCTGGACGCCTCGGCTCCCGTCGTGCGAGAAATATTCGCATGACGGGAGCCCGTAAGACCCTATCAAAGACTTTTTAGAAGTCTTTTTTTGTTATAGTTAAACCATGATAGAAATATTGGGAGATTATGAAGCTTTCATCACCAAGACCAGCAAGGGCTTGGAAAATTTGGGTATACAGCGTAGCGAGTTAGCGATGATGGACCATATTTGCTATAGGGTAGAAACGATCGAACGTTACAAAGAAATGTTTAAAAGTCTAGGAACTATAGCAAATATGATAGGCGAAGTAGATGTTGCTGGTCGTCCCATAGCAAGTTTTGAACTAAATGAACCACTTCGTGCCGACGGATGGGTTGTGCCCTATCTAGAGCTTCCAGCACCAAAAGATGGTTCGCCTTATCCAGAAGGCTTGGAGCACGCAGAACTAGTAGTTATAGGTGATGTAGAAAAGTTTGCGCAGCGTCACAGTGATTTGCCTTTTGATCGAAAAGGGATGGGTAAAGTTATCAATCCAGAACTGGGACTAAAAACCGATGGTCTGTCCGTTAAATTTCATGAGCAACCTCTCGGTTCTGTGGTGCGTATTGAAGATCGGCTTGAACAAAATAAAGGCCTCTAGACTTAAACCACAAAGTATTGCTAGTAAAGATCGTTTTTGACGAATACTACTTTTTGTGGTATTTTATATTTATGTCTACACTCGTCGTTCGCCATAGTCTTTCGGAGGCAAATAATCGCAATAATTACGGTACACCCGCCTTTGGACATGCTGATTCACCACTTATGTCCGAGGGTCGACAAATTGCACGGAATATGGGTCTTGAATTACAAAATATACATGGCGTTAACCCTGCTAGAAAACCGGCTGCAGTGTCTAAGATGTTACGTTCGCAAGAAACAGCGAGCGAAGCAGGTTTTATTGATATAACCGAGTATGCAATCCTCAATGAAGTTGATACCAAACTACCATATCCCGAACTAAAAGAAGTAATTGCTAGTCGTCGGCACACTGCAATTGCCTTGAAAGCGGCTGAACTTATCTTGGAGAATCCTCCGAAAGAACAAATTTGGATTACACATGGCCTAGTAATCGCTAGTCTATGTGAGGTATTGGGTATATCAAATCAGTTCGAAAATTTTGTGCCTAAATTCTGTGAAATCAGAAATCTCCCAATTTAATTAGTAACTGGCAAATCCTCAACAGGCACCTCGAGGATTTTCGCCAACCGTTCAATCTGCTGAAACTTGCAGTATTTTATTGGATTGCCACTAACATCATATATCCGATAATAATGCGTAAAGTTCACTTTCTCGCCCTTGAAGTTCGTCGCAACCGTTGGTTCATCAATCCGCTTAATCACCCATCCGTCTGGCTCATTGTCCAGAATACGCCTTATCTTTGCATAGTGATTAAAGGCCATATGATTTATTTAGACTTTTTTTGTTTATCAAGCGCCCATTGCACTGATTTGCTAATTGGTTTGTCTGTACGATGAATACAACCAATCCAACAACAAGGACGACGTTTGCCCTCTGCCAACTCTTTAGCTGTACGTCCTACGTGGTTAATTCTAGTTGATTCTTGTTTGACACTAATAGTCCAGCAAATCCACTCGTTGCGAGCGAGTGGTGAAATATCGTTCCAAGCGGTAAGTGCCTTGTCATTTGCGGATAGTGCACTCTTAAGATCCGCTGGCAGTTCATGAATTGTACCATCTGGTATTTCGAGCTTATTCATATCTTTGTCATTATATTAAATGTCATACATACAGTCTATTGTTTAGTTACTGAACAAGCATCACATTTTAAGGTTTCGTAACCTTCTTGATCCACTATATATCTAACCGTCACTTTATCACCAACTTGAATAGAAGAGACATCTATATTGTAAGCTTCGTTTTGAGGTACATTTCCGGTCTGAGTGATAAATGTTTTATCATAATCAATAATAATTTTCGATCCACCATCGCATGGAACCCGATCTATTTTTGATATTTTACCGTTTGTGTCCATCACCTCACTCCCGACACAATCGGTGAACTTGGTTGTTACAGTACCCGTAATTTGATGTAGTTCCGATCGTAGGTTTAGTATGTAAAAAACGATCATACCTGCGCAGATACCAATACTACATAGAATAATAATTACAATCGCATACTTTTTATTCATTAGTTTTATTCTACACTACAATTTTTTGGTTGAAGTATAAAAGGCGTATAGTAAAGACATGTTGTCGAGCGAAATAGTTCTATGACCCTACCTGTTTGGCTATATATAATATTATGGTTTTTATTTTTATATTTGTTTGTCAGTATCCTTTCGTTTCAGGTCGATCAACCGAATAATATTCTCGTTGCCGGGATGTACTTTATAGAGTTTGGCGTACACGAAGCATCTCACTTGGTTGTGTTTTTTCTGCCAGCAATTATAGTTGCTGGTGCTGGGTCTGCTGGAGAGATACTCTTTACTATTCTTCTTTTCGTTGCTGCGTTAAAATCTAGAGCATATTTTGCGGGGGTATTCGCTGGACTGTGGATTATGCTTGCAATGAACAGCGTGGGTAGATATATGGCAGATGCTAGAAGCCAGTTGATACCTCTTGTAGGACCTGGAGAAACAATCAAGCACGACTGGAATTATATATTCGGACAATTAGGCTGGCTAGATGCTGATATTTTTATTGGTACAATGGTTCGAGTAATAGGCAATTTCATAGGTGTTGTAGCGCTCGGTTTTGGCTTGTGGTTGATTATAAAAAAACTAGCGACAGACTAAATTACCCACTTTTTCTGATATTATAGTAGTAATGAAAACCGGCGAAGCATTACAGATAGGTGGCGGGAATATAGGACGAGCTTTGGTGGGGGAAGTGATGCATGAAGCTGGATTGCATGTTACTTTTGCAGATGTCGATGAAAAACTAATAACAGATATCCAAAATGAACGTGGGTATCCTGTAGAGATTGTATCGCTCGATGGAGCGCGACAAGAATATGTAGATGATATCGAGGCGATCTCATCGCTAGACGAAACGGCAATGATCGATAAGATCGTGCATGCTGATATCGTCACAACTGCAGTCGGCGCAGGTATTTTGCCTCGAGTAGCCCCTGTCCTAGCAAGAGGCTTGGTTGAACGCTACAAACAAAGACCACAAGATGAGATGCATGTTGTTGTTATAGCCTGCGAAAATTTGGAAAAAAATACTGAAACCTTGCGTGATCATATACTGGCAGCCCTACCAGACGATGAATGGCGAGAAATTATACTCGAAAAAGTCAGCTTCCCAAACTGCGCAGTAGATCGAATAGTACCCAATACAACGAGCACTGTTGATCACCCACTCGCCGTTATTACCGAAGATTACTACCAATTGGCAATCGACAAAAATGCACTTCGATCTGATATGCCTGACATTCCGGGTATCGAACTGGTGGACGATCTGGAAGCGACACTAGCGCAAAAATTATTCACACTCAACGGTGCTCATGCTGCCGCGGCATATTGGGGTTATATACAGGGTTACGAGACTATCAACGAAGCTATGACAAACCCAGACATACAAGCCCTAGTAAGTGGCCTCATGAACGAAGTTAGCGAAGTAATTGTGCGGCACTATCCGTCTATTAGCGCAGAACAACAACAGGCTTTTGCCGAAAAAACCGTGCGACGTTTTATGAACCCACACCTCAAAGATGAGCCAAAACGTGTAGGTCGTGACCCGAAGCGTAAACTAAGTACTGGTGACAGATTACTACGTCCAGCGCTGATGGCGATGCAAGACGGCGATACGCCAGCAAATATACATATGGCTATTGTTGGCGGTCTGCGTTTTGATAGCCCAGACGACCCTCAGGCTGTTGAACTGCGTCGTGACATAAACAAAGTTGGTGTAGATGCTACAATCGTTGCCCTCACGGGGCTAAAAAAGACACACCCACTGGTACAGCAAGCGGTTGCAGGCTATCATTTCTCAGAACTAGTGGCTTAAGAGATCTATTATTTACAAATAATATTTTTTATGTTATATTAGTACTAATAGTAATAATATTATCGGAGTTGGTATAGTGTATGTCTAGCGAGGCACCTCGTTACCCTGTTGATGACCTAGCGATCATGCGCAGACTCGCTAAGCCTTTAGGTTATAGCGGGCTAAAAGCATGGTTTGATACTATAGATCCATCACTAAAACTCAGCCCTAGCCGTGCTATTATTCCAAAAACAGATAATCTACCTGAACAAGCTGTTCGACATATGGGTGGCTATTTCAGATCTTTAGTGAGTCTCGGTTTTACAAATACCGAAACTCCCGGGGAAAGAGTTACTATACGTGGCAGACAACATAAGGTCGGACAGACAATTCATGATGTTGAAGATCTAGATCTACTAGGCACAGAACAATTGATGTGGAAAAAAGGTGTGGGCAATTCTCTGAATCTCGTTCCAAGAGGATTCAAGCTAAACTGTTCTTATGAGCCTTCTATCGTCACGGTCGAGTCGGCTCAGGCATTGAACCCTATTGCTGCAGAGAGGTTGCTGCAAAGAACTGCACTTTTGATGTTCACAGATCATATACCAACTAAAAAATAGTACTTTTTTACCTTAAACATATCCGTTACCTGTGGTAAAATAATACCTATAGTCGACTAGTCGAACACAGGGGGAAATAAAAAGGTGCACACTATAGTTCGTCACGTACGAAAAGTAGTCAAATTTATCACACAAAAAAGTGCTATTTCAGTGCGTTATATTTTGCGTGTTACACCAATTTTTGGCAAAAAAATTGGTGCTTTTTTGTATACCAATAGTATCAAGTTATCTCTGTTCGCGCATCATCATTTTGCTGTTCGTCCCCATCTACATCTTACTAACAAATATGCTCGCTACCGTCGCTGGCACCAATGGAAAAAACACCGACACGTACACGCTGGTGTACTAGGAACATATGTATTTTTTGTTGGATTTGCAGTACTGGGTTCGTATACCAGCACGCAGGCGTTGTCAGATCTAGTCGATACCTGGGATTTTGGCGATGCTGGTGATTTTAGCATAGACAGCGGCCTGGAGATCATCAGCAACATAGTACGTCACAAACCTCAAAACTACGCAAACGATGGAAATACACGAGCACTCTATCATATGGATGAATTGAGCGGTACGAATATCGCAGACAGCTCTTCTAATAGCAACACCGCTACAGGCACAAACACTAGTTTTGTAACGGGTAATCTCAATAATGCTTTGTCCCTAAATGGTACTACCGCAAACGCAAGCGCAGCAGACTCGAGCTCTCTTTCTCTATCGCAAGCAAATACATTAGAGGCTTGGACGAAGTTTAATAGCAGCTTCAGTGCTGGCAGCCACGATCATCGACAAGGTGTGCTGGACAAAGGTCCTTACAAACTCTACTACGATCAAGAGACTGGCAAAGCAACATACGAACTGGAAAATGCAACAGCTACAACCTGGTCGCAAAAGGCCGGAAATGATATCGGTGGTAGCTGGGATCTAAACGGTAAGATGAATATCGTATCCCAGGTCGTTATCGGTAGTGATATGTACGCTGGACTGGGAAACGCTGTTGGTGATGCTGAGGTGTGGAAATGGAACGGTACATCATGGTCACAAGTTGGCGGTGATGGCAAAAATGATAGTTGGGCAGATCAAACTTTTGAAAATGTCACGTCATTGTCTGCAAACGGCACTATATTATACGCAGGATTAGGAAGCGGTACAGGAGACGCCGAGGTGTGGAGTTGTGATACTTCTACTGGATGTACAGACTGGACGAAAATTGGTGGTGACGGTATTAATAGCGGTTGGGCGGTAAACACCTACGAGGAAGTTACGAGTATGACTTTCATGAGCGGCAACCTCTACGCAGGCCTCGGCACAACTGCCAACGATGCCGAAGTGTGGCGTTGGAATGGTTCTAGTTGGACAAAAATTGGTGGAGATAGTCTCAATAGTGGCTGGACTACTAATATAGAGAGTGTTTACTCGCTAACAAATGACGGTACGAATGTTTATGCTGGGACAGGACTAACTGCTGGTGACGGTGATGTGTGGCGTTGGAATGGCAGTAGCTGGGCGCAGATTGGTGGTGATGGGGTTAATTCTAGTTGGGCTGCAAGCACGTTTGAATATGTCTACAGCTTGCAATATTTTGGTGGAAATCTCTACGCGGGTATTGGCGCAACTGCAGGTGATGCCGAAGTGTGGCGTTGGAATGGTTCTAGTTGGACAAAAATTGGTGGAGACACAGTCAATTCGTCGTGGGATTCTAGCTCATATGAAATGGTCTACAGTATGGCAAACGATGGTACGAATTTATACGCTGGACTAGGAAACACAGCCGGTGATAACGAAGTATATCGTTGGAATGGTTCGTCATGGACAAAGATTGGTGGTGACGGTGTTAACAGCGGATTTACCAATACTCATACCATCGTTCAATCTCTAGCCTATGGTAGCAGCACACTATATGCTGGACTTTCAGGCACAGGATCAAATGGCGAAATGTGGTCATGGAATGGTTCTGCATGGACACGAATGGGCGGTGGTTATATCAATAATAGCTGGGGTTATTTTAACTTACAAAATGTCGAGTCAATGACTGTTTATGGTGAATACCTGTATGCGGGAACAGGTAATACTGTAGCTGGTAATGCTCAGGTATGGCGATACGACGGCACAACTTGGCAAATAGTAGGTGGACAAGGTATCAATAGCAGCTGGGCTGCAGGTACGTATGAAGATGTGATGAGTATGGTGAGTTTTGGTGGCAATTTGTATGTAGGTCTGGGAACAACTGCCAATGACGCTGAAGTATGGAGATATAACGGATCGACGTGGACACAAGTTGGTGGTGATAGTCTCAATAGTGGCTGGACTACAGGATTCGAGGAAGTATATTCACTAGCAAACTTTGGTGGCAATCTATATGCTGGAATCGGCAACTCGGCCAATGACGCTGAAGTATGGAGATATAACGGATCGACGTGGACAAAAATTGGTGGTGATAGTCTCAATAGTGGCTGGACTACCAACTACGAAAGAGTCAGTTCTTTATCTATTTATAACGGCGAACTATACGCAGGTCTTGGTGTAACAGCAACTGAAGCAGAAGTGTGGAAATGGAATGGCAGTGCCTGGTCAAAAATTGGTGGAGACGGTGCCAGCTCAAGCTGGAATACAAACTATGAACAGATAGAATCTATGCAGCCGTACAACGGTAAATTGTATGTTGGTTTGGGTAATACAACTGCTGATGCTGAAATATGGGAATATGACGGATCGACTTGGACAAAGGTTGGTGGTGACGACGTAAACTCTAGTTGGGTTGACGGTCAGTACGAAGTCATAAAATCTATGACTGTCTACAATGGCAAGTTGTACGCTGGTCTAGGAAACACGACCGGTGATGGTGAGGTGTGGGAATATAATAATGGATCATGGACAAAAGTTGGCGGTAGTCTAGTCAATAGTAGCTGGGCAGCAAATACCATGGAAATGGTACGTAGCTTTAGTGTCTACAAAGGCAAACTATACGCCGGCCTAGGTGATACTGCCAATGCCGACGCTTCTGTTTGGGCCTATGGTAACAATGGATTTTTACAATCTTCGACTGCAACCCAAGACACAAACTGGCACCATCTTGCTGCAACTTATGACGGCACGACAATGCGCCTATACATAGATGGTGTCCAGGATAGCCAGACAGCTGCTTCCCTTTCTCTACCCGATACAACGCAACCGCTCCTCATAGGCTCTACCTATGGTTCATCAGAAGCTGGTTTTGGACAAAGCTATTTCAATGGCACGTTGGATGAAGTACGGATTAGTGATATCGCCAGAAGTAGTTTTAATGCGCAGCCATATAGTAGCACTTCGCAAATAGTTACTCTAGATGAGGCGGTCAGAAAAAGTGGGGTGTGGCACTGGGATACATTCACTACCTCAGAAACACTCAATGGCGGTAGTATCAATTATCGTTTGTCAGATGACGATGGGGCAACTTGGAAATATTGGAATGGCTCTGCCTGGGTCACATCTTCTGGTACATCTCAAGCAAACTCACAGGCTGTCATTTCTGCAAATATCAGCACATTCCCTGTGACATTTGACGGTATCAAGTGGCAGGCCATACTACTAGGTAATGGATCGCAACAAGTTTCTCTAAATAGTGTAGAAATAGAAGCAACATCTGATGTTGTCACCCCTTCGGCAAATGCTAGTGCCATCACTGCAAAAAAAGCAAATGGCGGCAGCGCACTAGCGCAAAATGATTGGACAAATGGAAGCTCGCCTTATTTTGATTGGACAGCAGGAACGGACGATGAATCCGGTGTCAAAGGATATTGTCTGTACCTAGGAACCGACAACACAGCAAATCCTGTCACAACAAAAGGTATTTTGGGCGCTAGTCCAGTAGCAACTGGTGGAAATTGTCAGTTTTTGGTCACTAGTCTCAATGTTGACCTTGCAACATCTGGATATATCGCAACCCAAATGACCACCAGCAACACTCCTTATTATCTGAGGATAAAAGCAATCGACAGAGCGGGTAACCTCACGACAAATTCTGCGCAGTTTGCTATTCGATTTGATAATACTCCCCCAACAAACCCAGCATTTATTACTGCACCTTCAGGATTTGTAAACTCAAAAGACGTTACTCTGACTTGGCCAACATCTGGCGGTAGCGCACCCGATGACAGCAACTCTGGCCTGGCAGGGCTTCAGTACAAAATCGGTAACACAACCTGGTACGGTGACGGACATACTGGTAGCGGCGACAACACCGATTTGCTCACAAACGATGGATCGTATACAACACAAAATCCGCCAGACTATGACAACCTAATTGACGGCATTAACACTGTGTATTTCCGTACATGGGATGAGGCAGGCAATGTCAACGCTAGCCCTGTAACAGCTGCTATCAAACTCAATACCTCTGGCGCCCCTTCTGAACCACAGTCCCTGGTCGCCTCGCCGACATCTAACACGACAAACTCATTTGCATTTAGCTGGGCTACACCAGCAACATACATAGGTAATGCAAATCAAATAACCTACTGCTACACGATCAACACACTACCATCAGCTTCTAGTTGTACCTACACATCTGCTGGTATTACTAGCCTCGGTGCTGGGCCATATGCCACTCAACCCGGTGCAAATACCTTTTATGTCGTAGCTCGTGATGAATCTAGTAACGTCAACTATGCAAACTACGCCAGCACTACTTTTACTGCCAATACACCGTCTCCTGGCATTCCACTCAATGTCGACATTGTCGATGTCTCTATAAAATCAACCAACAACTGGCGACTCGCTCTCACCTGGGATGCACCATCATATGTAGGATCTGGTATTTCTAGCTACAAGGTCTATCGATCAACTGACAATAGCGTGTTTAGTTTTGTAGGTAGCAGCTCTAGTACTACATATATCGATGCTGGATTATCTCAACTGCGATACTACTACAAAGTAAAGGCATGTGACAGTACAAACAATTGTGGTGCAGAGAGCACGTCAGTAGATGAATTACCTACAGGCAAATTTACATCTGCCGCAAGTATTGTCGCCGAACCAACCGTCACTGACATAACTACCAAAAAAGCCAGAATCAGCTGGAGCACAGACCGTGCGAGCGACTCAAAGATTGCTATTGGCACAAGTAGCGGCAACTACAGCTCTTCAGAAATATCTAGCTCTTCACAAACAACATCACACCAAATTGACATCGACAATCTCAGCGCAGGAACAACTTACTACTACGTAGCAAAATGGACAGATGAAGATGGGAATACAGGTGTAAGCCAAGAGTACAGTTTCAAAACTTCCCCCGCCCCTTCACTAAAGGAAGTTTCTGATATAAAGGTTGCATTGTCCTCAGCAACGATCCAATTTATTTCAAAAGAAGCCTACAAGGTGGATATCATTTATGGTGCATCCGAAGCATTTGGTGGAATCGCTAGTATCAACACTTCACCAAACGAATCCACTTACACGAGTTCGCTAGATGGATTACAAGATGGAACAAAATATTTTTACAAACTCATCACATACGACAAAGAAAATAACAAATATGAAAGTAGTGTCTACTCATTCACCACACCGGCACGTCCAAAAATATCGAATCTTCGCTTCCAACCAATCAGCGGCGAACCGACTAGTACACAGCAGGTCAGTTGGACAACCAATGTGCCATCAAATAGTATGGTAACCTACGGTAGAGAAAATGGCGGCAGTACAGATACGCAAACTTCTGAACTGACAACAGAGCACTCTATTATTATCAAAGACCTAATAGATGACAGTGAATATTACCTGATAGCACAATCCAGAGATGCGAGTGGTAACCTAGCGACTTCTGACAAGCAAACTTTTAAAACCGCTCTAGATACTCGACCTCCAAAAGTATCTAATGTCACTGTTGAAACTTCGATACGAGGCACTGGCGCAGAGGCACGTGGCCAGGCAGTTGTGTCATGGACAACTGACGAACCATCGACCAGCCAAGTTGCCTACGCTGAAGGATCAGGAGCAACATCATTTAATAATAAGACCGCGGAAGATTCTACTCTTTCTACCGAACACATCGTTATCGTATCTGATTTGCCAACATCACGAGTATATAGTGTACAACCAGTCTCACGAGATCGTTCGAACAATGCAGGTGTAGGTGAAGCTCAATCTGCTATTGTCGGTCGTGCATCAGACGATGTGCTGACGATTGTCTTTAATATACTTCGAAGGGTATTCGGGTACTAGTATGAACGATAATAAAAAAGTCTTCATCGACATAGAAAATGTAGAGCAAGATTTTATTAGCGGTAGCGAGCGAGTCAATGTACTGAAAAAAGTCAGTTGCAAAATCACTGAAAATAGCTTCACTATCATCTACGGAGCGTCCGGTAGTGGCAAGTCAACGCTGCTAAATATACTCAGCGGTTTGCAGCATCCAACCAAGGGTAGTGTTCGTTTTAGTGGCGAAGATATCTATGCTCTCACACCAGATGAACTAGCTCATTTTCGCGCCAACAAGATAGGCATAGTCTACCAAACAAACTATTGGGTCAAGAGTCTAAATGTCATCGAAAACGTATCTATGCCTTTGTACTTTCTAGGCTACAATCGCCAAAAAGCTGCGAAGCTCGCTATGCTCGCACTCGAACGGGTCAACATGCAGGACTATGCAAAAAAATACCCGATACTACTCTCCGGAGGTGAGCAACAGCGAATCGGACTAGCTAGGGCACTTGCAAACGACCCTTTATTCGTCATTGCAGATGAGCCAACCGGCAGTCTAGACAGTAAAAATGGTGATGCTGTGATGTCCGTGCTCGAACAGGCGCAGAGTGAATTTCGACGAACTGTTATCCTGGTTACACACAATATGGAATATCTCCCCCTAGCAGATAGTCTTCTGCATATCCAAGATGGTAGCGTGACTATTATGGACGGCTCTTCTATCAAACAAACAACCGAAGATCTAATGGATGCAACGCGTGATAGAATACACGCACTTGCAAAGGTAAAGCGTCGTGTTTAAGAAAAATCGTACACCCCCAGGCGGAAAAAACTTCACATCGATCCCAACATCGACTCTTGCATATATTGCATGGCAAAATTTGGTACACAAAAAGCTGCGTACATTTTTGACAGTGTTCGGTGTCATCATTGGCATCGGTGCAATTTGTTTTTTGCTTTCTTTTGGGGTTGGCTTGCAAGAACTTGTGACAAAAGAAGTCATCGGCAATCAATCAATCAATTCTGTTGAAATCAGCAGCCCAAATTCAAAAATCATCAAACTAGATGAAAAAAATATAGAAAAAGTTCGTTCTTTGCCGCACATTAGTCAGCTTGGATCTTCATTCTCTTATGCTGGAGGATTATTATACGGTGCGAGTGAAGTTGATACTGTTGTGTATGGTGTAGATGCACAGTATCAGAAGTTGACAAACCTTAACACGAGTGAGGGTCGTTTGATCGAAAAAGAAGATGGCAAAGTCGCACTGGTCAACAAAACAGCCCTTAGCACAATCGGTATTACCGATAGCAAAGCAATCATAAATCGAGATATTACTCTCAACATACCGATCACTAATAGTGAGACTGGAACCAAAGAGATCAAGGATACATTCAGGGTCGTAGGCGTGATAGACTCTGGCAAAGGTGCTGAGATATTCATACCAAATTTTGTGTTTGAAAATGCAGGTATCACTACTTACTCACAGATCAAACTAGTTGCGGATGACAATAAAAACGTCTCGAATTTGAGAAAGCAAATTGAGAGCCTAGGGTTTGAGACGAGCTCACCAAGTGACACTATCGAACAAATCAATCAGATATTCCAGTTCTTTACTATTATGCTAGTCGGGTTTGGTGCAATAGGTATGATCATCGCGGTACTCGGTATGTTCAACACCCTCACCATATCGCTACTCGAACGCACAAAAGAACTCGGACTCATGATCGCACTCGGTGGACGTAACAAAGACATGAAGCTACTATTTATATTTGAAGCTGTGATCTTGTCTGTAGTAGGTGCGGTGGCTGGGATTATTTTGGCAATGATTCACGCCGGAATAGTCAACCTCATTATGAATGGCTTTGCTCGAAGTCGTGGTGTTACAGAACCATTTAGTCTGTTCTCTTTCCCTTTTTGGTTGATCGGCGGACTCGTGCTATTTATGGTAATTGTCGGACTTGCTGTAGTTTATTTTCCTGCAAAACGGGCAGAAAAAATCAACCCTATAGAAGCACTGCGAAGAGAATAGTTACTACTGACCTAGCACATTGTTGATTGTATCAACTATATCGGATATCACTACTTGAGATTTCACAAGATATGCCTTTACACCTAAGGCCTCGGCTCGTTGCTGATCTTTTGGTTGGTTGAGAGCGGTAAACATGATCACAGGCAAATGCTCAGTTTCGGGTTGTGCGCGTAATTCTTCTAGAACCTCAAAACCGCCTTTTTTTGGCATCATAGCATCTAGCAACAAAATATCAGGCTGAAAATCAGCTATATCAACAAGCGCCTGTTCGCCATCAACAGAGCGTTTTATCTGAAAACTAGCAGACTCTAGATAGACATTGTATAGGTCGGCAATACTGTCGTTGTCTTCAACTATTAATACTTTTATTTGTTTTGTCATTACATACATCATACGTTACTTTTACTAGTGTTTCAATGATACAGAAAAAAGCTCTTGCATTTTGCAGAGCGGTTCATTATACTCAGTTGAAATGTATAGATTTTTCATAGATACATATCACATGCAATTATCGCAACAAGGCTTCGCCCCATCTGGGGCGATTTTTTTATGCAAAAAAAGGAGGAGTTATACGTGAGAGAGATACAAACAATGAGTCCTAGACAAATACTGGAGCGAGCAATTGACGCAGAAGGTGGATATGTCAATGCTCATGCCCACATAGATAGGAGTCACATCATTACACCAGACAACTGGCACAAAACTGGAGATAGCTTACAGCAAAAATGGGACTACACTGATCATTTCAAAAGAAATGCTAGCGTTGGCACTATCTTGTCACATATGAGCCGGGTTGTTGAAGACCAGCTAGAACAAGGTGTTCAGGCGCTGGGTAGTTTTATAGATTGCGACAGCGTAGTGCGAGACAAAAATATAGTTGCAGCTGAGCGTCTTCGTGAAAGATATGGAGATGATATACAGCTCGTATTTATGAACCAACCAATCAAAGGTTTGATGGATAAGAAGGAGCTGCAATGGTTTGACCTAGCGAGTCAATTTGTTGATGCCATCGGGGGTTTGCCAGAAAGAGATGGGCATGAAGACCCAGCACAGGATAAAAGTATCGAGCATCTCGACATCATATTTGATATCGCTGCACACTACAACAAGCCTCTACATATACATGCCGATCAACTCAATTCTCCCACCCAACGCGATACAGAAAAAATACTACGACATATCAAGGCAAGAAAAATGATCGGCAAAGTTACACTGATACACTGCATCTCACTCGCAGCTCAACAAAAAGAATACCGAGAAAGAATATACCGAGAACTAAAAGAACTAGACGTGACGGTTGTTTCTTGCCCGAGCGCATGGATAGATAGTAGAAGAAACGAAGTGCTTGCGCCAACTCACAATGCGTCGACGCCAGTAGACGAAATGGTAGATGCTGGTGTGCGAGTAGCAATAGGTAGTGATAATATCGCTGATATATACAAACCCTTTAGTGACGGCAATATGTGGACTGAACTGAGATTTTTACTGGAAGCAAATCATATATATGACATAGATACATTAGCAAAAATTGCAACGACTCATGGTTTGAGGTCTCTCGAATTAGAGCAAGATACGGCAGAAACTACACAGCTTGTTGCCTGAAAAGCTAGGTCTTCGGCTCATTGCCAAGCGCAATATACGATCGCAGAGCCCTCTTGGCATTTTCAAAACCAATTTCCTGGGCTCTATTGATGAGCCATTTTTGTTGCGCATCAGTCAAACTAGAATGATTCAATACAATTTCAAGAGACCTAGCAGAATGATCCTTTTTTCTTATCTTTCCACTCATCACAAGACCTTCTATGTGTGTCGCAACCGTTGAAACAGATTTGTACCCCAATGCTGTTTGTATTTCTCGATAACTAGGTCCATACCCGTGCGTTGCAACAAATGCTCTGAGATACTCGAGCAACTCTGACTGACGTTTAGTTGGTCTTTTTGCCATGTTTCACTGCCTTTTTTGTGTGTGCAGCAATAGCCACAGCCGCAAGTCCAAACCAAATCATACTGACTGTATCGTCCGACCATACAGGTAAAAA
Organism: uncultured Candidatus Saccharibacteria bacterium; assembly: GCA_964348695.1. GTDB lineage: Bacteria > Patescibacteriota > Saccharimonadia > Saccharimonadales > Saccharimonadaceae > JACPYF01. The sequence goes on from CAYGDI010000004.1 coordinate 25,786, forward strand.
TAATCCAATAATAGCTAGGCCTATACCGCTCGCAAATAATCCCAAGCTCAACCAATCTCTCCTGCAATTATAGAGTCTAGCTAGTATAGTTGTGTATATGATTGCAAACAGTCCCAAACCAAACCACCCCGTTTCATGCGCAACGAAAAGATATTGATTTTCTATTATGATAGGCTGCTGTGATTTGAGTGACGCCGATCCTGTTGAGCCTATTCCTGCACCGTATGGCTGATCCAAAGCACGCAACCAACCTTGCTCTATTGAACGGGCATGGTCATCGTTTGAGTCTACCTGACTACCTCCGTCTGGGTTGTTGTGCAACACAACATTTTGTACAAATTCTGAACTACGGAACAAAAATATACTGCCGATAGTTGCAAAGACAATAATAGCCGCAGCTACATATGTCCATACTTCGTATTTTTTCAAATACATATATAGTAGAACACTCACCGATATGACCAGTGCTAGCAACGCACTTCGTGAGTAGGTAGCCCATGCAACGGTCGCAAGTACTACTGCCACGCCTGCAATGAGCCATTTGTTTTTTTGTGCTGTTTTTTTATTCCTAATTACCCAGGCAGTCAAAAGCGAAAAAAGTATAACAATATATGCACCCAACGGATTCGGGCCACGTAAAGTACCGTTTATCCTAGTGTAGTCATCGTTTTTATCAACAGTCAGATAAGGTGTTATTGTTTCCTGCGAATAACCAATATGCGTTAGGATATCACGGGGCAAAACTGTTGCCTGTAGTAGTGCAAATCCTATCGACATGCAAGCTGCCACTACAGTAATTTTTAAAAAAACTTTTTTTAGTTTTGGAACGGTAGAAACAAGACAAAAAACCAATACAAATAGTACGATGTAGCGAAGATCTATCATCAATCCCGCTATTTTTTGGTACTCGCTGGTATGAGAAAAAAGAGCAAACAATAGGTATAGTCCGATATATACAGCCATGAGCTGCAGTAGTCTGTCGTGGATTACTGATTTGTGCGTTTTTGCTCGCCACACCGTATATATAACTATCGGCAAGGTCACCAAAAGTACAATTTCTTTCCAGGCTTTTATTATATCGGAGTCAAAAAACTGTCCAAAAAACACCGATAGTGGCGCGTGGAAGACGATACCAAAAAACACTGCCAACAGTAGTACTGTGGCAACATATGTTGGTTTATCAATATTATTCACTCTTTAATGATACAATATGAACACATGCGAGTGAGAAACAATGTTTTTTATAGCTTATTCTTGGTACTGGCTGATCTCTTCGTTCTAGCAGTAGCATTTGTTGTAGCGTACATCGTACGAGTACAGTTTGATGACCGTCCATTGGTCGCACAAATAGCAGCGGTAGATTACCTATCGACCTTTATCACTATTGCTCCATTCTGGATTGTAGCTCTTGGTGCACTCGGGCTATACGATCGCAATATCCGCAACAAAAGAGGCGGCGAAACCATAAAATTATTCATAGGCTCTTTTATAGGTATATTGCTGGTGATTGGTTACGAATTCATATCTGGCAACCCCGTGTTCCCTGCACGACTGGTAGCTGTTTATGCCTTTGTTGGTTCATTCTCGTTGATGGTGGTGAGTAGATTTATTATCCACAGTGTAAGAGGTTTGTTATTCCATAATGGTTTTGGTGCACATAGATTATTGATTATTGGTTCGGATGACACGACCAATGATATTGTTTCTGAATTGTCACGAACTAGCAAAAGTGGTTATCACATATCAGCTATTGTCGGACCGAAAAAGCTCATACCACCCGGCCTACAGGTGACACACTTCAATTCAATTAGTCGTGCTCTTAACTCAATCAAACCACTGCATATAACAACAATTATCCAAACTGAGCTTTTCGAAGATGACGCAAAAAACCAAGCTATCTTGTCTGCCGCCCAAACACATCATATTGATTACAACTTCATACCTGGCAAAGGAGAATTTTATTCTGGCAAAAATACTGTTGATCTTTTCCTGGGCTACCCCATGATTTCTGTATCACAAACTCCTCTGATTGGTTGGGGTGAGGTCGTCAAAAGAATATTCGATTTTATCGTCACTCTTTGTTTGCTAGTGATCTTGTCTCCAGTTTTATTGGTGATATACGTGTTACAAAAAATACTCAATCCCGGCCCAGCATTGTACAAAAGCTCACGGCTTAGTCGATACTCTGAAAAATTCACTCTATACAAATTCCGATCGATGAGTCCAAAGTATGGTCGTCGAGATGCAGCGGATGAATTTCGTTCTATGGGTCGTGAAGACTTGGCACGTGAATATGAGCTCCACCGCAAAGTAAAAAATGACCCGCGTATAACAGGTTTTGGTGCATTTCTCAGGAAGACATCGCTAGATGAACTGCCTCAGTTTTTTAATGTTATCAAAGGGGATTTGTCATTGGTTGGACCTCGCCCTATATTGCCACAAGAGATGAAACTCACCCGTGGTCGCGGGGCGCTACTGCATTCCGTCAAGTCTGGTGTAACTGGTTTATGGCAAGTGTCTGGTCGCAGTGATATCAGTTTTGAACAAAGAATAGAGCTTGAGACATATTATTCACAAAATTGGAGTTTTTGGTTGGATATAAAAATATTATTTAAAACCCTATGGGTAGTGATCAAAAAAGATGGCGCAGAGTAATAACAAGGCAGAAATTTACCCGGTTCTTCACACTTCGGGAAATGTTGCTGGCAATATAGAACAAGCCCACGTAGCTTTTGACAATGATGCTGATGGATTATTTTTAATAGACCATCATAATACCAACCCACAAAAATTATTAGAAACCTACGAGTCAATACGTACTGAATTTCCAGATAGATTTATAGGGCTGAATCTTTTAAGCTGCCATCGAGTTAGCGCCGCACTAAAAAAAGTAGTTGAAAACAGAATCCTGCCAGACGGACTCTGGTCTGACAGCAGCGATGATCCTGATATGACAAAAGACAGAGCTTACGGCAAAAACATAAAAATATTCGGAGGTATAGCCTTCAAATACACTACTAGCTACACGGACGATCCCGAAACAGCCGCCCGCCTAGCAAATGCTGCTCCTGATTGGATTGACGTCATTACTACAAGCGGACCGCAAACGGGACAACCTGCATCTTTGGAAAAACTAAAAGCTATGCATGATGCACTACCCGAGGGAAAAGAATTAGCTGTTGCCAGTGGCGTGGATATGGACAATATAGAAGAAATCCGTAAAGTTGTCGATAAGATACTGCTAGCCTCCAGCATAGAACAGAGCGATGGTATTTTTGACGCAGCCAAACTAAGAGAGATAACAGAAGCATCGCACCAGTAGTTGGTTGTAACGGTATTTTAGCAACGCGCTTGATGCGCAATATCTCTTCTGTACTGCATACCACCAAAGTAGATATTATCGTTGTTGATAGGATCATAGGCTTTCATCGCGGCCTCATCTATAGTGTCGCCCGTTGCTGAAACATACAAAACACGGCCACCCGCTGTTGTCATTTTACCTTTGTTGGCATCATACACGACACTTCCGTGGTGTATTGCCACATCTTTCGGCTGGCCATCAAAATGTATTGTTCTACCAATAAAAGACCGCTCAGGATACCCTTCTGCAGCCAAGCACACAGTAATAGCGGACTTTGCTAAATGATCTTTTACAAGATATGTATCAAAACTACGCAGCCCATCTTTGACATCAGTGCGTGATAGCATATCGTATATATCTATATCAGCTTCACTCAGTAGCGGCATGAGGACTTGTGCCTCTGGATCACCGAACCGCGCATTGTACTCTATAACAACTGGCTCATCGCTGCGTTCTTTTGCGAGCATTATACCGATATATAAAACCCCTTGATAAGGCGTACCTTCGTCTGACATACCCTTGATCGAACGGGCAGCTATATCCTCAATAAGCGCCTTTTGGTAGTCTGTTACAAGAAAATCAGCTGGCGCATATGCACCCATTCCACCAGTATTCGGACCTTCATCACCGTCTTTGAGGCGTTTGTGGTCTTGAGTGTACGGTAGAATTGTCCAGTTTTCTCCGTCGGAGAGAACAAATACTGAAATTTCTGGACCACTCAGTCTCTCTTGGAAAAGTAGTGGCGTATCATAATCGTAGCCTTTGATGTTTTCGATCGTAGCTTTTGCCTCATCATAGCTATCAGGAAGATAAACACCCTTGCCCCCTCTTAATCCATCCTCTTTGATCACATAACTACCTATTGGGGTATGATTGATATAATCCACTACATCTCTATACGACCAAATAGCTTCAGTTCTTGGGTGGGGTATTAAGTATTCCTTCATAAAATTTAGCGCACTAAACTTACTACCCTCCAAACCAGCAGCCTGAGCATTGGGGCCAAATACTTTTATGCCTCTATCACGTAGCTGGTCAGCTAGACCCGCAACAAGTGGTTTTTCGGGCCCAATAACAACAAGTCCTGGCTCTAACTCAGATATTGTTTGAGCGTCGTACCTATACATAGTGGTGCCGTATTGCTCGGTACCTCCATTGCCTGGTGCAAAATGTATATCGAGTTGTTTTTGAGATGCAATCGTTTGACCTATGGCATCTTCCCTGCCGCCACCCCCAACAATCACTAATCTTTCAGGAGATGAAACCGTACTATGAGCAATATACGGGTCAGTCCGTTCTGTGTCAGCTTGTGGCTCAAGCTCTGAACCAGAAATCATTTCAATCGACATATTATATGTACAAGTGTGTCGTGAAAAACTACTAATTGCAAGCATAAGCATCGAGCAATAGTTTATTGCTGTTAAAATAGTTATATGACTAAACCAAAAGTTGCGATTGTCCATGATTGGCTGACAACTATGGGCGGCGCAGAACCAGTCGTATTAGAGATTGCTAAACTATTTCCAGATGCACCTATCTACACTAGTGTGTACGATGAATCTCGTATGCCAGATTTTGCAGACAAGGATGTTCGTACCACGTATTTGCAGAAGATTCTACCTAGTTTTGTGCGGTACAAACATGTTCTATGGCCGGTGCTCAGAGCCTTTGCCTTTCGCCAGCTAGATTTGAGTGAGTTTGATATTATCATTTCAAGCTCTAGCGCTGAAGCAAAATCTGTGCGTAAAAAACCTGGAGCTGTTCATATATGCTATTGCCACACCCCTACTCGCTATTATTGGAGTCATTATGATGAGTTCAAACGAGAATTTAGTTTCGGTATTTTGACACCTATTATTCGCCCGTTCATACCACTATTTGTTCGCTGGATGCGTCGCAAAGATCTGCAATCGATCAAAGGTATTGATCATTTCATAGCAAATTCAAATGTTACAAAAGACAGGATAAAACAATATTATGAGCGAGATTCTGTGGTAGTTTACCCGCCCGTTGAGACAAAAAGGTTCATAAAGAAAAATAACAAAAACCGAACTGGATACATATTATGGGGGCGTCATGTGCCTTACAAAAGATTTGATCTTGCTATAAAAGCTTGTAACAAAACTGGAGCTAAATTGATCATAGCAGGCAAAGGGCCTGATACAAAAAGATTACAAAAAATAGCTGGCTTAACTGTACAATTTGTAGGTAGAATAGACGATGATACGCTAGAAAAATTAGCCAATAGCTCGAAAGCTTTTCTATTTCCAAACGAGGAAGATTTTGGTATCTCTGCAGTTGAAGCGATGGCTGCTGGACTGCCAGTCATAGCCTACAAAAAAGGCGGAGCATTGGATATTGTTGAGGAAAAAATTACAGGCATCTTTTTTGAACAACAAACTGTAGATAGTCTAGTGACCGCAATGATCGCAAGTGAATCTACACAGTTTAGCTACAATACATTAGTCCAACGATCGAAACGTTTTGATAAAAGTTTGTTCGAGACAAAAATCAAAAAAATTATTTCTGACTACGCTCAATCATCCAGATAGACACCGCACCAGCTACAATATCTACCACAAAAGTAGTAAGTCTCCATATGAGTATAGTTGTGCTTGCGTAGGCAAAAAAGCTAAATACAAGTTCACGCACACCTATACCACCAGGTGCAAATACTGCTATTATGCCAAAACCTGTTGCTAGACTATTGGCGGCTACTGCTACCAACACATCTGTTTTCAACTCGATTGCGCTACTAACAACTAAAAAACCAAGACCCATAACAACCCAACCACAGGATACGATTGCGATAGTTTTGAGCCACGCTCGTAGGTCTAATTGTCTACTAACAAATGGTAAATCGAATTTTTTTTGCATCCATAAAATATAAATAACCATACCTATTAGCAAGGTAAAAATGCACCCAAACAGTAAGTTCGTTGCATATATAGCACACAACATACCTACAACGAGCGCGCAGCCTACCAAGTTTGCATTTTCTATTATCTGAGCTTCGCTACTTTGTCGAATATTCAATCCAAGTTTTTTTGCATATATTGCACGAAACGAAAAGGTAAAAAAACTAGTTGGCAAATACTTGTATGGTTGCGAGGCAAAATATGCTAGCCATTGGGATTTTTTAGCCTTGGGTTCGATCATCTTTGCAACACGGTACCAATGCAATGCCATGAACATATAACCTATCAAGAATAGTACTCCTGCCGCTATAATATTGATCCATCTGTCTGCTACAACAGACCATGTAACTTTGCTAAAAAACGTCTCAGCCTGAAGGGCAATAAATATAACAAGGGCAATAGAAAGCACAATCTGGATGCTACGGAGTATATTTTTTTTGCTCATTTACTACGGCTTTCTCGCTAGCACTAGCGTCCATGGCAGTGGCGACTTTACTTCTACCACATCGTGAAAATTTTCACTCACGTGCTTGATCAAGCTCTTCTTTGACCAGTGATTGAGATGTCCGGTGGTGTTACCAAAATCTTTCACATACTTTAGACGAGCCATATTAAGTACTCGCCACAGTGGCTCGCGTGGTACTCCGAGTATTAGGTAGCCGCCTGGTTTCACAACACGAGATATTTCTTTTAGTGCTGTTTCTGGATAATCCAAATGTTCGAGCACTTCGAGCAAGAATACAAGATCTAGTGACTCGTTTTTACGTTTTAGTTCATAGACACTCTCGGCCGTGATACGCATGCCAGGGTTTAGTTTTCTAGCGTCTGGCAGTAGTTGCTCGACATACTCTGATGCTTCTAGTTTGATGTTGTCGGGTAGCATTTTCTTGAGGCGTTTTGTAGAAAAACCTGCACCACAGCCTATTTCTAGAGCAGTACCTTTTTTTAGGTCTGCTGTTTTAATAAGCTGTTGCACGGCATCAAAATAACCGTCGAGTAGTTTTGAGCCGATGAGTCCAGCTCCTTCTTCTGTATATTTGTGATGAAAGTCTTCTTGTTCTGGAGTTGCTTTTAGTTTGGTATGGTCTATTTTGTTCATTACTCTAGTATAATATAAACACAATGAAATTAGTCATTCAGATACCATGTCTCAACGAAGAACAGACGCTACCGTCAGTTCTGAAAGATATTCCAAAACATATTGATGGCATAGACGAAATCGTCATCGTTGTGATTGATGATGGTTCAACTGACAAAACAGTAGAAATTGCACGAAAACATGGTGTCAAAGAATTCGTACTGCACCGCACCAATATGGGATTAGCCAGGTCTTTTCGTGACGGCATGGATAAAGCGTTGGAATTGGGTGCAGATATATTGGTCAACACCGATGGTGACAATCAATATCCTAGTGAAAAAATCGCAGATTTGGTTCGCCCTATATTAGAAGGCAAAGCAGAGATTGTGGTAGCTGATCGTCAGACAGCCAAGATTGCACACTTTTCGCCTCTGAAAAAAATCTTGCAACGTTTTGGTAGTTGGGTCGTGAACAAAGCAGCTGGTACTGATCTGCCAGATGCAGCTAGTGGATTCCGCGCATACTCTCGTGAGTCGTTATACCGCCTGACTATTGTCACGAAGTTTAGCTACTGTATGGAAACTATCATTCAGGCAGGTAACAAACGACTAGCGATAACTTCGATACCTATTACAACCAACAAAAAGACCCGTGAATCTCGCCTATTTTCTAGTATGTGGCAGCATGTCTTTGAGAGCGGAACAGCAATTACCAGAGCCTACCTCATGTACAAGCCATATATAATTTTTGTGAATAGCGGCATCATCTTGCTTATCATTGGATTAATACCATTTGTACGCTACATGTATTTTTTGGTGATCAACGATCACGGTTCACATATTCAGTCACTAATCGTCGGCATGGTGTTGCTGTCAGCATCGTTCATATCGTTTGCACTTGCAGTTATCGCTGATATTATACGAACAAACCGTATATTGACAGAAGAATCAATAGAACAGCAAAAACGCGCAAGATTTGAGAAGTAATTACTTTTTTATTTTTGACTTCTCTTTTAACGGAATTTCGGTTACGACCCAGACATCATCATCTTTACACTCGTAAGTAATTTTATTGTATTCTTTAAAATCTTTTCCAGCCTTAAAGTTATTAGTAACTTCCCTGCGTACTTCGTGCATAACTTTATTGCAAATAGGACATTTCATAAAACTATTATATCAAAAAGTGCCCCGGGTAGGATATCGGCTCCGTCTGCCTCCTCCGCTCAAATGTACTCGAAACAAGTTTCTGCGTGCAATTTCGCTACGCCTAACCTACGACTACCGCCAGCTAAAGCTGTCGAGTCGTAGAACCGAATCTATAGCATACCAATTAAAATACGACCAAAAGGTCGTATTTTAATTGGTGCCCCGGGTAGGATTCGAACCTACGACCTTGAGCTTAGAAGTCTCCTGCTCTATCCAGCTGAGCTACCAGGGCGCGTCTGTATATTATAGATGTTATTTGGCGGCTTTGCCAATTTTTCCTAGATGTGTGTGGTGAAAGCCTTCGAAATGCTTCAGTCCGTAGCCAAATGTACGATCGACTGCAATATGAAAAAACCACAAAAGCGCTACAAAAAGCAGTATCTTAATATCCAACACAACATAACCGAGTATTAGGGCAATTGGCCCTACAACACTATGGCCTGCATTGTAAGTTATCGCACCGATTTCTTTGTTGATCAAATATCCAGCCATTGTAATATCAAAAACCAAAAACAAAATTATCAACCAATACCATGCAAAACCTAGATTTATATATACTGCGGCAGTCACGATAGCGAGTAGTAGATATTCGAGTTTGAGAATGTTTTTCATTATACCCCTTTATGATTTCGATTTGGTGCGGGCGGAGAGAATCGAACTCTCATCGCTTGCTTGGAAGGCAGGCATATTAGCCATTATACGACGCCCGCGTCGAAGACAATTATACCATGTATCAAGAAGTCGGCGGGACTAAATTGCTAGTTGGTGCTTTACGCTCATTATCTGCGGCTTCTATATCCTCGCGAGTCACACGTATAGTACTACCCGGCTGTATGTTACCACCGAGCATAGTCTTTGCAACGAGATTTTCAACCGTTCTTTGTACTACTCGCCGCATAGGACGAGCACCGAGACGTGGATCGTAACCTTGTTCAACTAGCAATTTCTTTGCGTCATCATCAACAGTCACTGTGATTTTTTGCAGCGCCATGTTTTGGTTCACACCTGCTAGTATGAGATCAATTACCTGCAGTAGCTCTTCTTTTGTAAGCGGTCGAAACAGTACAATCTCGTCGAAACGGTTGAGAAACTCTGGCTTGAACTGACCAGCATTTATCAGCTCATCTGTAAACTGTTGCTCAAACTGTTCTAGCTGTTCTCCAGCTTCAATATGCTGACGAATACGTTCAGCCCCAGCATTGGAAGTTGCGATGATAATAGCGTCGCGAAAACTAATCTCACGGTTCTTGATATCACGCAGCACACCCTCGTCGAGCAACTGCAAGAGTGTTGTGAGTACATTTGGATGGGCTTTTTCTATCTCGTCGAGCAAGACTACTGAAAATGGCTGTTTCATGATTTGCGCTGTCAGAGATAGTGGATCGTCTGCTCCATCTGCAAGCAATCTCGACACATCATCACTTTTTACATATTCGTTCAAATCAATCCTGACTATGTTCTGTTCACCGCCAAAGTACACACTAGCCAAGGCTTTTGATAGTTCTGTCTTACCTACACCTGTAGGACCTAAGAATAGGAAAGTACCGATAGGGCGATTTTCGTTTCGCACACCAGCGCGAGCACGGCGAAGAGCGTCACTTACCACAGACACAGCACGAGTTTGATTGATCATTCTTTCGTGTATTTTGGCTTCAAGATTGAGTAGTTTGTCACGTTCGTCTTGCCCACTAGCAACTCCTACTTTAATATTCATGGTTTGTTCGATTGTATTTTGTACTGACAGCGCTGTCACTAGATTGTTGTCTGAATAGTTTGCAGACGACTCTAACAGTTTGTACGCCCTGCCGGGCTGAGCTAGTTCATGGACATATCGCTGACTCAAACGATAAGCTTCTTGCAACGCCTGATATGTATAGGTTACTTTGTGCGCAAACTCTGCAGCGATGAGCTGGTCTTGCATGACCTTGATTGTTTCCTCTTGATTGGCCTCGCCAATAGTAATCCTATTGAGCGCATTAGCCAGACTAGGTTTTCTTTGAGATATTTGTAGATACTTTTGCTCATCCATCGTCAATATGAGTCGTAGCCCACCACCCTCTAGGACAGGCACTAGGACATTACTAATATCTACAGACCCCACGCCTTCTTCAAAAAACAAATGAGCATCATCGAGACAAATAATAACGTTCTTTGCCTTGTAGGCTTCGACCAACAATTGGTTGACGAGACCTTCTAGTTGGCCACGACCAGGTGCAGCCGCAATCAGAGCGCTTGGATCTAGTACGATAACCTGACGAAATTTGAGACTACTCGGAAGATTACTTTTTGCATCTAGTAAGCGCTGTGCAAATGCATGAACAAGTGTTGTTTTACCCACACCCGTTGCACCTATGAGCGCAATATTTTGACGTCCTTGCGAGCTAAAGGTCTGCAGCATTTTGGCCAGCGCGTCGTTGTGAGAATCGATGTCAACGGCAAGTAGGCCTCCCCTTTGTATTTGTTCACTGATATTGATACCAAATCTTTTGATGAGATTTGCATAACCAAAAGACAAATCACGAGCTATGCCACCTGTTCTTTTTGGATTTTTCTCTGCTGCTATGAGATCTCGAAGATGGTGATACCATACAACACCTGCGTGAATATCCGAGACCTCAAGTTTGAGGTGGTTTAATACCTGTTGCATATTAGTATGAGTCTCAACCAACGCAGCGATCAACACAACCGCTGATATGTGATCGAGTCTGTGCTGTTCTTTTATGGCCACAGCCGCACTCCAGACTTGTGGTGTCAGCGCTTTGTCTGGCGAGCTTAGTTCGCCCAAAAAAGTACTACCGATACCAAAACGCGCAGAAAAGAAGAAACCGCCCTTTACCTTTGTGATTGCCTTGCCGATGTCTTGTGGTGATGGATTATCAGGCAACAAAGCTAATACGTCACCCTCTAGTTGAGCATCTATACTGACTGTTCTTTCGGTAGGTATATCACGTAGATGTAGTAACCACCATATATACAAAACAGCTGGAATAGAGGCAAGAGAGATTACAAACCAACCCACACTCGAGCTGTAGACAAAAAGTAAAATAAAACCACATACAGCCAGGACGAGACCTAGACCAACCAATCCTATACGTAGTGGTTTTTTCAAAAGTAACGTCAATCGAGCTTGCCGTGCTCGATTTGAGCTATAGTCAAACCCTACGCCTGTACTCATAGTGACACTCCTATGAGAGTCATGCCAAGACCTACGAGAGGTGCGATCGGCAATAGTGGCCACAAGATGAGGATACAGAGGTATATCACAAATTGTATACACAACCAAGCAACCCCTATTAGTATGATCAGTAGGCGTATTATTGCACCGAATACTCGAGAAAACTGCTTGTCAAACCAAGCCTGCAGCTTCATCTGTAAAGTACCGCCTATTCCTGACGAGGCAGATATTTGTTTGAACGGGGCAAAAAGACTACCTAGCAGCAGGTCAATCGAGAAAAAATCTTCGCTCACCAACAATCTCTGAGCGAGCGATTTTCCAACTTTCCGCCACCCCGCTGTGTACCACCACCCTAGAAGCCCAACTATTAACATATGCTCTATTGTAACACTTTGGTTGTATTTGGTTATAGCTATTGACATTCTTTTATTTCGGGAGTATTGTAAAGATAGAAGTAGGTTCAGCGGGATCTATCAGATCCGTCCATTGCGGTTGCTTCATAAATAACACTTTTAAGGTTGTTGTTTGTGAGACGCCGTGTTTTTTATTTCTCCGAACAACAGAAAGGAAAAATGATATGTCAAACCTAGAAAGAGCTATCGAACTAGCAACAGAAGCGCACGAGGGACAAACTAGATTTGATGGCAGCCCTTATATCAATCACCCTTTGAGAGTAATGAAATTCGTGGCTATCCAGGGACACTCTCAAAGAGCACAGATAGTAGCTGTCCTGCATGATACTCCGGAGGATAACCCTGAATTCCCACTAGATAGAATTCGTGAAGAAGGTTTTGGTGACGATGTGTTGACGCCTTTAGAACTTCTCACTAAAGGAGCTGACATCAAAGGTGATGATTATTTTGACATCTACATACAAAGGCTTGCTGTTAATGCGTGTTCCAGAGCAGTTAAAAAAGCAGATCTTTTTGACAATCTCGACCTCACAGGCCTACCAAACCCAAGCCTGAGCCGTATACAGAACATAGAAAAATACGGACGCGCCCTTGGTTACTTGGCACGCTTCCCACAGATCCGCGTGTAATCAGCTATAATATAGTACACATGCGAAAAACACATACAGCTTTGTTAGGAAAAACGATCAGACATGCTTCCAGACTGAGAGGCGGCGGTTCAGCCCTACCTGGACTTATCGTCGAAAAACTCGACAAAGACTTTTTGAGTCACACACTCAGCCAACTACCCCTAGGCGTTGTGATGGTGAGTGGTACAAATGGCAAAACAACCACAACAAAGATGGTTGTCGAATTGCTGCGTTCGCAGGGATTAAAAGTATTCACAAACCCAACCGGCAGCAATTTTAAACGTGGTGTCATATCGTCACTGATCGACTCGATCAATCTCAAAGGCAATCTAGATGCAGATATCGCAGTATTAGAGCTCGACGAAGCTCATGCTGTGCATTTTGTGCGCGAAGTAAAACCAGCCTATGCATTGATATTGAACGTGATGCGAGACCAGTTGGATCGCTTCGGGGAAATAGACAAAACTGCCGATATGCTCGCTACTATTACAAAAACAGCTAGCAAAGGTGTGGTGCTAAATCGTGAGGATCCTCTGATAAAAGCAATCGGCTCACAGCTCAAAAATGTGGACGTACGCTATTTTGGTCTTAACGCAAAACTACGTAGCCATTTTCCAAGCGATGATGCAATGTACAAAGACGATAGAGCCTCTAGGCAAGATGTCGCAGCTGATGTAACACTTGAAAATTTCAAAGACCAAAAAGCCGTATTCAAAATGGATGGAAAAAATATTGAGACAAACCTAAAAATAACTGGTATTTACAATACATTTAACGCTACTGCGGCACTTAGTCTGGTACGGCTTATTTTGGGAGAAAAAATCGACCAAACCAAACTTATTGCAACACTCGAAAACATCAAACCTGCTTTTGGTCGTGGTGAAAAAATGACCATACATGGCCAAGATCTTGAACTAGTACTCGTGAAAAACCCAAGCGGCTTCCGACTTGGACTCAAATCTTTTTCGGCCAAAAACATTGCTACTATGATAGCTATCAACGACAATTACGCTGACGGTCGTGATATGTCTTGGCTATGGGATGTCAACTTTGAAAGTTTGACTGAGACCGGCGTGAGAATGATCGGTGGTATTCGCGCATATGACATGGCTCTTCGCCTGCAATACGACGGAGTAAAATTCGACTACGTTGAGACAGATCTCAAAAAAGCGCTCGACACATTCGTCAACGAAACAGCTAGACCAAAGCGGATTTTTTGCACCTACACAGCGATGCTCACACTACGAAAAGAGCTCCAAAAATACGCAGAGCTGGAGCGTGTGCTATGAAAACCATACGTATATTGCAACTCTATCCTAGTGAAATGAATATTTACGGCGACTGGGGTAATACCCTCACTTTAAAAAAGCGTCTGGAATGGCGAGGTTACAAGGTAGAACTTATCGAACATCATCCTGATGCGCAGTTTCCTGAAAACATTGATTTGATCATTGGTGGTGGTGGGCAAGATTCTGGCCAAGACAAGATTAAAGATGATCTGATCAAGATTGGACCAAGTTTACAAAAACTTGCTGATGACAATATACCAATGTTGATGATCTGTGGATTGTATCAGTTGTTCGGACATTTTTTTGAAACCCACAAAGGTGAGCGGATCGAAGGTATTGGGATATTCAATTTAGAGACCTACGGCGGGCCAAGACGCTTGATAGGAAATATAGTTACCAAGAGTGATGAATTTGGTGAAATCATAGGCTACGAAAATCATAGTGGATTGACGAGACTAGATGAGGGCCAAGCGAGTCTAGGAACAGTTATAAAAGGTGATGGTAATAATGGCGAAGACGACACAGAAGGCGCGCGCTACAAAAATGTCATTGGCACATACCTGCATGGCTCGCTACTGCCGAAAAATCCACAATTAGCTGATTATTTGATACAAAAAGCTATCGAAAAAAAATATGGCAAAGTTGATCTAGAAAAATTAGATGATACTATAGCGACAAAAGCTAGGTCGATCGCAACGGATCGACCTAGATAAATCCTACTAGTTGCTGATTAGTAGACTGCTTTTATTTTGCTGCTGACTTCGCCTTGTGAATATGTCACGCTAATAGATGCTTTGTCAGTGAATGCATTGCCGTATGAGCATGTTTCACTCGTACCAAGACCTTCTATTTCACTCTCGACACAACTTTCAGATTTTTTATCTACAGCAGCTTCTACCTCTGCCTTGCTCATGCCATTTTCAACTTTTGCGTAAGCAGCTTCTACATCCCAATCTGCAGCTTCCTCTTCTGGTTCAGCTGCAGTTGTGCTGGTTGTTGAAGGAGATTCTTTAACAGCTGATTCTAGCTGTTTTGAAACATTGTTTGCAGTTGTTATATTGACGAATACACCTAGAACGATAAGAACCAATGTCACGATCAGTGCCATGGTTTTGTTTTTTTCATAGCCTTCGAGTTTATCCCCATCTTTGTCTCGAGTTGAGTTTGTGAGTACCATGATGAGATCTATCAAAGCCCAGATACCCAACCCTCCAAAAGTAACTAGTTTTAGGATTCCTGTACCTACTTTTCCAAGATAGAACCTATCTACACCAAACATACCCAAAAACAAACTAAAGAGCCATGTTGCGACGAAACTTTTATCACCTACTTGTGCTGCCATATACCCGTATCTCACCTCCAATTATTTTATTAGTTCTCATTATAGCACTTGATTCATGCTGATTGCAGTTTTTTCAGGACGTCTACAACTGCCTCGCCGTGACCAATAGGCGTCGCTCGTCCAAAGACTTTTTGGACTTGTCCGTTTGGATCAATAACAAACGTCTTGCGCAATATTCCCTCACGTCCAAACATTTTTTTGCCCCATGCACCATATGCCTCTATAGTCTTGGCTTCGGGATCGGATAGTAGCGTAAAATTCAAAGTGTGTTTAGCTTTGAATTTTTCATGACTACTGGCATCGTCTTTGGATACACCAACAACCTGCGCACCTAGGGCGGTTAGGTCATCTCTAGCATCTCGCAAGCTACAAGCTTGAGTGGTACAACCTGGCGTATCGTCTTTTGGATAAAAATAGAGTACCAGCCAGCTGCCTTTGTAGTCTTTTAGGCTATGGGTTTTGCCCGCTTCGTCAGTGAGAGAAAAATCTGGAGCTTGATATGGTATGTCTTTCATAATAACAATTATACTCTAGTTCACTATTTGTTGAGTAGGATATACGGCACTTGAGATACGTACTGACCTTGCATCGCTCTCACACTCCACTCGCCAGACGTGAGTATATTGCCCTGCCAATTCCACCCACCCTGACCGCTCGTATTGAGCTGAATATAGGGCAGATACCTATCATACCCTGCCAGCTGGTTTTTGATGTGTGCAGTACAGTACGAGATAGGTGTACCACTACAGCCCGTCCCCAGTACACTTGTTGATGAAAACAAATGCTGGCTACCTGCACTACCCTGTTGTGATAGTTCGGGAGTAGTAGTCTGCGTATTGAGACTAGCTGCGATTCTGACGATTGCTTCAGCATTTACCACACCGTGGCCGTATGGCTCAGAATATACATGACCATTCATACCCGCAACTTTGGAGGCTGTGCCGTCCACGAGAGCTGTGATATCATCTACCGACGTATTTGGTCTGACAGATTTTACCAGAGCAGCGAGACTCGCAACGTATGGACTGGCGAAGGAAGTACCATACAATGTTCCAGTATACGAAGAAACTTGATTACTCTGCTGCCAAAATGGCGCAACGATCGTACCTGAACCAGGTGCAACTACATCTAGGCTAGGGCCGTAGCTACTAAAACTGGCTCGCGTGTTACTAGAATTTGTCGCACCTACCGATATAACATGCTGGTTGAGCGCAGGGTATGCCATAGCGCCTGGCTGGCTAGGGTTGCAGCCGGACTCTAACCCCGTGCCACAATTACCTGCAGCAGCTACAACCACCACACCGTTCTGGTAGGCATAGTCAATAGCAGGCTGCAAAGCCGGGTCGAGACTGTATCCACCTAGGCTCATATTGATCACTTTTGCGCCTGTGTCAACAGCGTAGTATATAGCGGCAACAACATCGCTCGTATACCCAGAACCGTCATCACTTAACACCTGAAGTGGCAGGATAGTGGTATCCCAACTAAGAGTCGCGCTGCCTTTTGCATTGTTGCCTGTTGCCCCAACAAGCCCCGCTACTTCCGTACCGTGAGCAACGCCTTGTCCTGTTGGATTTGACTGTCCAGCCTGTGGGCTATTATCTCGATCAACAAAATCCCAACCTCTATAATCATCGACATACCCGTTGTTATCATCGTCGCAATTATTGCTCGATTTGTTTTGAGCTGAACCACTCCAACATGCATCACCAGGTTGCGTTTGACCTGACTCTAGTTGGTTGATAAACCATTGCTCTGTTAAATCTTCATGCTGCAGACCAAAACCTGTGTCAATAACTGCGACAGTCACATCACTACCAACTGCACTGTCCCAAGCACTTGGTGCAGACATTGCGTTGAGCGACCAGTTTGATTGAGCATACGGATCATTAGGTAGTCTGAGGGCGCTATAGTCGTATTCCTTTGTTATCGTCTTTTTTATCTGCGTTTGTTTAGGTGATGGATCAAATGCGACATTGTTATTTCCCTCAGTCATACCATCGTCCGACTTCTCGTCAGTAGAGTTGTTTTTTGATTGTTGCGGAGTGGTCGCTGGTTGACCGCCGATAGAATGTTGTTTGTCAATTTGTTTTGTGACTACAATAGCTGGGGGCTTGGTTGGAACTGTTGGCAGATCAAGAAATGAGACAGATACAATAGTCACAAAAATAGTACTCATACCGATCAATAGCAGAGGAGTTGTCTTTGAATGCTGCTTGTTCGATCTATTCATACGCCCTATCCTATATCTTTCCAACTATATCTTGTTATTATAGCCTACTTTCAAAAACACCTGTAATCTGTTAAACTACTCTTTGTCTATACGACAATTCCGGGGTGTGGCGCAGTTGATAGCGCGCTCGGTTTGGGACCGAGAGGTCGAAGGTTTGAGTCCTTTCACCCCGACCAATTAAAGATACAGCTTTCATGGCTGTGTTTTTAATTGGGCTGTGATCATAGATTTGCTTTGAGTCTGGCGAATTGATTTGACAATACGAAATTATTGGTTATGCTTGCTATTTATTGAGTACAAAAGTAGCATATAAAAAGAGGATATTATATGAGTAGAAGAGCAACATTCACATTTGAAAGTTCCCGACAACGAGGCTTTATCGGAGATAGTTTTGATCCTATAGAAGAAATAGATGCAATCGAAGAAGTTGCAGGCAAATCTTTTGAAGATCATCTCGAACACGCAGTAACTCAAGCACGAAAAGATTGTTGCGATAATCCAAACTGTGCACTAATTGCAGACTACAATATTTCTAATGAACACCAAGGAACTGTACCTCACCAAATGGCAGGTGGTCCAGACGAGGACGTTTATGGAACTGTAGCTAAAGTCACCGTAAGCTGTAATGCAAAATGCGTGGGTGAAACTAATTGTGTCAAGATGCTTTCAGAACACCTTCAAGCTTTAGGGCCAGCATGTATAAAAGCCGTGCAAAATGCTGCAGAAAAAGAAGACGAGTTACTAGCAATAGCACAAAAAGAGGCAGATACTTTGATAGCCCCTGTAAAAAAAGAAGCTGAAAAAATAAAAGCAGCTGCCAAGCAAAATGCTGAAAAAGAAAGAGTAAAGACTTTTAAAAAAATACTTGGTAATTAGAGTTTACAAAAACAAATAATTTATCAAACCGAGTATAGTCACAATCGTCATAGCAACCGTGGTGACAAAAATACCGACCTGCCCTGCTTCGTGCCATGCTTTCCATGCAGCATAAAACCAAAAAATCTGCGCGGCCAAAGTTAGGGTCAAGCCATATACAGGTAGTTTTAGTGATACTAGCAGCAGTCCTCCTACCGTCAGTGTCGGTAAGAGAACTTGTGTTGCTTTGTCAAAAAGCGAGGACTCTCTTTTTTTGTTTTTCATTATTTTGCAAATTCGGTTGCACGAGTTTCACGTATCACGTTGACCTTGATCGTGCCTGGGTAGTTCATAGTACTCTCGATCTTGGTAGCAATATCACGAGCAAGTTTGATACTAGACAGATCGTCAATTTTCTCTGGCTTCACGATCACACGAACTTCACGACCAGCAGAGATAGCATATGCTTTGTCGATTCCGTCAAAACTGGTTGCAACGTTTTCGAGATCTTTCATACGCTCAACAAAGTTTTCGGCAGAAATGTTGCGAGCACCTGGACGAGCGGCGCTCATGGCATCTACGATTCGGACTACGACTGCTTCTGGTGTCGTCGCTTCGATGTCGTCATGGTGTGCCTTGATCGCATGAGCGATCTCTTTAGACAAACCGTATTTTTCTGCAAGTTCTGCACCGATATGGTGATGTTTGCCTTCGATACGGTGTGACACAGCTTTGCCGATATCGTGCAGTAGTGTTGCGGTTTTGACGGTACGAACATCTGCACCTATTTGCTCGGCTATCATGCCGGCGATTTGCGTCATTTCAGTCGAATGTTTGAGGACATTCTGACCATAGCTTGTTCGGTATTTTAGCTCACCTAATAGTCGTAAGAGTTCCTTTGGTATACCCACTACACCAACTTCACGTGCAGCATCTTCGCCTGCACGATCGACTTCTTTGTCGATTTGCTTTTTGGCTTTTTCAACTACTTCTTCAATACGAGCTGGGTGGACACGACCGTCTTTCATCAGCATTTCTAGAGTCAACCGAGCAACCTGACGACGAATTGGATCGAAGCTCGAAAGTACTACCATGCCCGGGGTATCGTCTACCATGAAGTCCACACCAGTTGCACGTTGCAAGGCTTGGATATTGCGACCTTCCTTGCCGATAATACGGCCCTTCATTTCATCGTCGGTCAGCTTTATAGCTGTAACTGTTCGTTCAGCAGTTACTTCGCTAGCCATACGTTCCATGGCGCTCAAGATCGCTGTTTGAGCTAACTCTTCTGCATCTTCTTGTGCTGTTTTTTGCAGTTTTACTACCAGACCTTTGAGGTCGTTTTTGATGTCTCGTTCAGTCATTTTTAGTAAATGTTCTTCGGCGTCTTTTTTACTCAGTTTGGCGACTTTTTCCAATTTTGACTGTTGCTTTTCACGTATCTCACGAATCTCATTTTTGAGGCCTTCGACTTCGTCTTCGGATTTTCGTAATTTTTCACTACGCTTGTCTAGCTCGTCGAGTTTTTTGTCTAGATTTGTCTCTCTTTCTGCGATGCGTTCTTCTGTCTTTTTCTGCTCTTTTCGTAGCTGATTCATTTCTTTTGTAGCATCATCTGTGATCTTTAGTGCCTCTTCTTTTGCTTTTAGCACGATATCGCTCGCCTTGCTCTTTGCAGAAGCTATTGCTTTTTCAGCTTTGGCGGCAGCGTTTTTGTTTTTTGATTGGCTATACGCAAAAAATCCACCTGCGCCGAAGCCTGCTCCTACTAGAGCGAATAGTACCTCTAACATATCATCAAACCTTCCCTTCTATTGTTTCAAGAGAAATCATATATGCAAAAAAGCTAAAGTTCGGACGCTTTAGGAGTCTGTTCTCAGAGATGTATCAACTTTTGGTGTACTCACTATTTCTCGCATTTACGGTCTCACTAACGAAACATATTTTTCAATTACTAACACCATCTATTGTAGTACCTTTGCCGTAGCTATGGCAATAGAAATATGACTATTATGACAGCTCTTTTGCCAGTGTTTTAAATCGTGCTTTCCAAGATTGCATAGCAGTCGGTGACGCACAGCTGAGGTGGGCACCACCTGCTATTAACTCGACTGCCATATTAGGGCTGTCCGCAAAAATCTCTTGCCAATTTTCACCCTGACTCATAATATCTCCCCGAAATGCTGTCACATGACCCACGCTATCACGTGGCATTTTAGCAGCCTCTTGTCCTGCGACTCCACTCATCAAATGTGGCGCGCTGGCCAAATGATTGATGATACTTTTTGGTCGAACACTCAGTGATGCAGGATAATGTTTTAGTGTAGCTAGTGGCAATTCCAACACATGCCTCAATGTGCTGAGTTCGGAAATAGGCAAGCGTGCATGCTGCAACAGTTGTTTGGCTCGCAGATTTTCTGGGTAGCAAGGAGCAATATAGTCACCATATATTACCTCACTTCCATACTCTTCCGCCTGTGCAGCCAACGAAAAACCGATCATTGCACCCCTGGATACGCCTATGGCGATCCTTTTTTCAGTGTCCCGATCGTGTAACCGAGCTGTTGCTTCTGCAATCAAAAGCTGGTTCGCTGCGCTAGCACGAATGTCGGGATTCAGTACTATATCGCGCTCCGCACTGACTAGATCAACTTCGAAACCTAGTTTGGCCAAATTGCGTGCCATATGCGTATTGAACCCCGACATTTCAGTCATCCACGGAACTGTCATAGTGACAGGTATATTAGTTGCCACAAGATGAGGCGAAAACGACTGCACATCGTAGCTATGGCCATCTTTCATATTGACACGACGTAGTACATATCGAACTAGATCATCGCGTGTTTCGTTCCTTTTTTCGATACTATGTATACCCGCTTTGTCCTGAGAAACAAAAAGATCCTCGCCATTACGAGGATCCTGACCGCTCTCTACGGCCACTGCTTCTTGTAGTACCGCAGCTTTCATAATAAATTACATTGTAAAACAAATCACCGTATTTGTATATTCTTGTGGTTATTCATGGTTGTGGTGTTTTGGGGTTGTAGGGCTATGCAGGTGGTGTTTGTCTTGCCTT
>CAYGDI010000004.1:47459-103844 GCA_964348695.1 uncultured Candidatus Saccharibacteria bacterium
GACATGTATTGGTGTTTTTGGCTTCTTGCTTGAACTTTCGTAGTGTGTTTTGTTTTATAACCTTTAGTGATCTAGGGGTAAATTGAACACAACCGTTATAACTTGTACGAATACTTACGTGCGGTACTTTGTTATCATCTATCCAGAAATGAGCTGGTGTTCCTGAATTTTTATCTGTAGTACTTTGTGAAACTATCGCCCAGCCATCACCATCGGGATCGTAGTCACCCGATATATTCGTAATGTTTGTTGCATTGACGTTGCGCTCGATGTAGATATGCTCTGGGTTTTCATTGTTGGTGCTATTACCGTTCCGTACTCTGTATGGCGCATCGAAACCTATAAACGAGTCGCACATATCGTCGATACCGTCATTGTCTTCGTCAATACCAATCGGGGTTATGAACAAGCAGTGGTCTGATATATCTTCGATGCCATCCTCATCGATATCCTGTGCGTTAGGCCCTTTTACTAAAATATCTTGATAGATTTCGATAGGCTCACCGGAATAACTCTCGCCTGTCACTACTAATGTATGAAAACCTGCAGAAACAGATTGTGGGATACTTGCTGCAACATCAAGAGAACCTTCGTCATCTGCGATGAAGCTACCTATACTAGTAGGGCTAGAATGAACCGATACGTCTACACTACTGCCAGAGCTAAATGTAAAATCATCGAGACTAATGTCAAAAGCTTGGGTTTTTGTTTGTTCGCTACCGAGTGTCAGTTGTACGTTTTTTATATTATTTACAGTAGGGTAGAGATCCATAGACGATGAAAAATATTCTGAAGGATTTGGCACGAGAGTAGAGGGCTGAGGGTCATACTCGTAAGGATACGTGGATAGTGTATCTATACCGAGAAAATCTTGTACCTTTTCGGCAATTTTTTGATGACCTGCTGCGTTTGGGTGAAATGCTTGATAGTATGATCCATCATTAAAATAGCCCACGTCAGCTATCCCAGAAGTGTAAGATCCACCCAGATCACATATACGTCCACCCTCTAGGCTATCAAATATATCAATATATTCCAGACCTGTAGCCTGAGTAGCAGTCTGAATGACACTGTTCATATACCTGATAGATTCGTCAATGAGCTGTTTTTCAACAGCATTCAGATATCCTCCGTCCCTAAAACATGTTAAGGTACCGTCCGGATTGATAAACGACGGATATCCTAGAACATATATTTTTGTGTTAGGTGAAGCGCTGCGTAGTTCTGCGTACAGTTTTTTCAAAACATAAAATTGATTTTGTATCTCAAATCCCAACTTTGCCCTGCTTTCGACATTGTCAACATACTCGCAAATATAAACCTGGTCTGTATTCGCTGCACATTTTTTTATTTTTTCTCCAAAACCAACATCATTACCACCAGCAGTCAGTGTTATAGCTTTTGGCTGATATTTCTTCACAAATCTTATCTGCTCTACTCGACCTGGGACAAAATCTACAATAGCATCACCTTGCCACTGTAACCTAGTATTTGCATCGAGAGTCTTCAGTCTGTCACTTTGGCCATAGTAGTTTGTTTTATAGGTCATATCTGTACTTTTTGCACCAGAACATGCGACTGATTGCATACTATCTTCATCGATCCCAAAGTGAGCTCGCAATTTGAACGGATACGAACGTGTACTAATATGACATTTTTCTTCTGGCAAGCCGTCTCCTCCGGCATCGTTCGTGAGCGGCAGGTAATAGGTATGCCCATCTGACTGCTTGTCCGTATCCCCCTCACCACTACTATACGAATCTCCCAGGGCAAGGTAGTCCAGCTGGGACTGGGTTGGTTGGTAGCCTGCTGCGCGTAAAGTCACCCAAGCATTGTCGCTAGGATATTGGCCGACAGCGTACACGCGCAACTCTCCTGCCTGATCTTGAGAAAATTCGGCATTGACGCCATATTTGAACCCTGTGATCGACTCGCTCATGACAGGCCTAAGGTAGGTTTTTGGGCATTCGTTGGCCAGATACTGAATATCCTCTATTTGCTGATCTGTAGGGCTATCACCACATTCGTCCGGTATGGAAAATGCCATAATGTCGGTATTGTACCCACTCATGACGACCTGTTGCCCATCGTTGGAAACCGAAAAATGCGTCCACGGAGTCACTGACCCGGAGTTGTAAGAATATGAATGTGACGAAAACCGTTTGATAGAAAAGGTTTCTAAATCTAACCTGAACATACCCCTGTTTTTAGGCTCGAACACTAGCCATTTTTCGTTTTCTGATACACCAAAACTATCGTACGCCCAACCTATCGGCACGGGATTTGCTAGAGATTCGGTAAAAGTATAGTTGGCTTGATATGTTTTCGGCACATATTCAATCGCTGTTCCTAGGTCGTTGGTGAGTTTTTGTAGATTGTAGGAAAAGTTTTTGTATACTTTGAGCACTCTATGGTAGGCACTATTGTGTGTCTGCATAGCTACCAGGGTGTCTGTGTGTGGCAAATACATACAGTTTTTGTACCCACTACAGAATCCTAGTAGTTTGTACATCTTCTGATCGTAGCCTAGAGAAACAACTGGCATACCATAGTCTGTCATACCAAAACGCAGACTACCGCCTGATGTTATACAGGTATTTTGTAGTGCTGTATCACCTGCTACGGTGATTTTTTGAGGAAATTCGCAGTTCCATGGCTCGGTCGTAGCGGCCACTTTTTTGGCAACAGATGGAGGAGAAGATGTCCAGGAAAAATCTTGCGCCCTAACATTACCCACAGCCCAAAAAAGACTGACAAAAAGCAGTAGGAACACAAGCCATTTTATTCCTAACATACTATTTTGCCCTATGCTCGCAGTCAGACCTCGCATAATGCTGTCAGTGTAATACAGATACGGGTTTCGAACAATACCAAGCTATTTTCTAGCTTGAGTGATGTGTGGTGGAGCACCATATTCGGGCAAAACTATTTTGTCATTTTCGCCACTGACGAGTCGCTGTTGAGTAACTATTAGCCAATCATCCCTGGTAGCACCAACGATCGGAATATCCAGGCTACTAGCCAAAGTATTCATGACAGTCACACCAATACGCAGCCCAGTGAAACTACCAGGACCACGAAATACTGCCAACCCTGTGAGACTAGAAAATGCTGTATCATTTTCCTGCAAAAAAGCTTCTATCGTACCTAGCAGCTCTTTTGCCAGGCGCCGTTCGGCGAGCCAGTCTTTTTGCGCTGCTACTTTGCCGTCCTTTAGTAGATACATCTTACATGTAGGTGTAGATGTATCTAATGCCAATATCATATATCAATCCCTTCTATTGTGACTTCACGTTCATGCTCACCTATTGATCGCAAATAAATACTAATATGATCTGGAGGTAAAACACCTTTGACAGTATCCGCCCACTCGACGACCACGATAGCATTGTCAATGTGTAATGATTCTTCTAGATCATAGCTGATGAGCCCAGGTTCGGACAATCGGTAAAAATCATAATGATGCAGCTCTTTTTCGCTACCCTCGTATTTGCAAAAAATAGTGTAGCTAGGACTCTGAATAGTCTCCGCTACACCGAGACCCCTGCCGATGCCTTTTACCAGCGTTGTCTTGCCAGCACCTACATCTCCTATAAGTTCAATCACGGCATTGCTACTCAGATTTTGAGCTAGTTTGACACCTAGTTGTTTCATGGATTTTTCGGATACTACGTTAAACTTCATTCTTCTATTATAGCCATACAATATACCCTGGTAAAACACTACGCTTACGTTTATAATTTTAAGGGTAATAATATGCGCATATCAGACTCGACTATAGAGCAAATACTAAAAAGTGGTGGGAAAATCTCCGAAGAGCAGCTGGCAAAGCTGAAAAAAGAGCAAGAATCTACACACCGCCCTCTGCAAGATTTGGTCTTGCAACAAGAGCTGGTTAGTGACAAAGATCTCACGCAACAGTTTGCCGAATATGCTGGTTTTGAGTTTGTAGATCTCGATCCAACGACTATTCCTTCGGAGACGCTCGGCCTCATACCCGAACGTATCGCAAAACAATACAACGCAATCGTATTTGCAGTC
Source organism: uncultured Candidatus Saccharibacteria bacterium (assembly GCA_964348695.1). Taxonomy (GTDB): domain Bacteria; phylum Patescibacteriota; class Saccharimonadia; order Saccharimonadales; family Saccharimonadaceae; genus JACPYF01. The sequence continues at coordinate 51,501 of CAYGDI010000004.1, forward strand.
GAAAATGGCAAGACGAAACTCGCCATGGAAGACCCAGATGATGTTCAAGCTGTCGATTTTTTGAAAAAACAGCTTGGCAATGATGTCGATATCTTTATCACAACTCATGACGATATTTTGCGTGCCTTAGACAATTACCGTGGCGATGTTGCTGACGAGCTGAGCGATGTTATCGCCGAACAGGGAGAAGAGGGCGAAGCTGAAAAAAGAGCCAACGAGGAAAAAGTCTCGGCTAGCGATATCGCCGAGGACTCGCCGATTTCACAAACCGTTAATCTACTACTAGAGTACGCTATCCGTGCCTCTGCAAGCGATATCCATATAGAACCTCGTGAAGAGTTTATCCAGGTGCGATACCGTATTGACGGTGTTTTGCAGGAAGCGAATCGTCTGCCTACAAATGTAGCAGGGGCGCTAGTGAGTCGAATCAAAATTTTGGCAAATCTCAAGATAGATGAAAGGCGCGTGCCTCAGGACGGCCGTTTCAAAATCGCTATCCTAGGTAGAACATATGCCCTACGTGTTTCGACCCTGCCGATTGCCGATGGCGAAAAGATCGTGATGCGTATCTTGGACGAAGGCAACCACGCCCTAACATTGCAACAGCTCGGGTACTGGGGGTATTCTCTGGGAGCAATTGAAAAAGCTATTCTGCAGCCACACGGTGTGGTACTCGTCACTGGACCAACCGGATCTGGAAAATCGACGAGTCTTCTAAGTCTACTGTCTATCCTGAACAGCTCAGCCGTCAATATTTCGACTGTCGAAGACCCTGTCGAATACAAAATACCTGGAGTCAACCAAACACAAGTCAATGTAAAAGCTGGTATGACCTTTGCAGGGGGTTTACGCGCACTACTACGTCAAGACCCAAACATCATCATGGTAGGTGAGATTCGAGATACCGAAACGGCTGACCTGGCGGTTCAAGCCGCTCTGACAGGTCACCTTGTCTTTAGCACCCTACACACCAACAACGCTGCTACCGCTCTTCCTCGTCTGCTAGAAATGGGTATCGAGCCATTTTTGATTGCATCGACTGCACGCGCAATAATCGGTCAGCGACTGGTTCGCAAACTCTGCACAAATTGTCGGGTTGCATACGAGCCAAATGCCGATGATATGAAAGAAATCAGCGAAGCATTTCACCTGGACAAACCCGAGATCATGCAGCGCATCAACGAGCTAGAGAAAAAAGCCGCCTCGCAACATATTGGTGATTCACTGGGAGCTGAGCTTGGTAGTACTCCTACAGGTATCAAAAAACTCTACAAAGCAGGTGAAAATGGATGCGACAATTGTAATAAGACAGGCTACAAAGGTAGAATGGGTATCTATGAAGTCCTTAATAATTCACCAGAAATCCAAAAAATGATTGTTGCAAATGCCACGAGTACAGCCATCCAAGACCAAGCTATTGCCGACGGAATGGATACTATGCAAGTTGACGGACTGATCAAAGCCCTGCGTGGTGAAACGAGCATAGAAGAAACCTTGAGAGTGACGAGAGAATAATGATTTTTATCTACAAAGCAATGAGCAAAAATGCCAACGAGATATCTGGCACCGTCGAGGCTGCCGATCGTGAAGCTGCTATAGAAACCCTCGCAAAACAAGGCATGAAACCAATTAGCCTCAAAGAAAAAGGCAATGAAATATCTGTAGATGGCGCATTTTCACGTATATTTGGCTCAAAAGCAAAAACAGCATCATTAGTCATCTTTACTCGCCAGCTCGCTACGATGGTTGGGGCTGGTGTACCACTCCTGAGAGCTCTAAACTCGCTCAAGGGACATACAAACGACAAAGTCCTAGAAGAATCCATCGCAGCCGTCTCAAGCGACGTGCAGAGTGGAACTGCGCTTGCAGATGCTCTCGCAAAACACCCAAATACGTTCAACGATGTCTACGTCAATATGGTACGAGCCGGTGAGGCCGCTGGTATCTTGGACGAAATTCTCAATCGTCTCGCCCAACAACAGGAAAAATCCGCAACCATCAAGAAAAAGGTGAAAGGTGCAATGACCTACCCGGCAATCCTACTCATCATTACTATTTTGTCATTTTTTGGTCTGATGCTTTTTGTCATACCGCAGATTGGCAATATCCTAAAAGACCTCGGTGGTGATGATGTCCAACTACCTTTTCTCACCCAAATGATGTTAGGACTCAGTGGGTTTATGATCAATTTTTGGTATATCGTTTTGGGAGGTATGGTCGGCGGATTCTTTGGTTTTAATCGTTTCATTCATACACCCAACGGCAAGCGGACTTTGCATGCGGCGCTGCTGCGTATGCCTATAATAAAAAACATCATCATCAAGATCGCGGTTGCACGTTTTTCACGAACATTTGCCGCTCTCATGGGCGCAGGTGTGAGTGTTGTTGAATCTTTGCGTGTTACGGGTGGGGCAATAGGTAATGTTATGTACGAAGAAGCAATCAACAATTCTATAGAACAAATCAAAAACGGCAAACAACTCAGTGAAACTCTCGCAAACAACCCTCTATTTCCTGATATCGTTGCTCAGATGCTTACAGTCGGTGAAGAGACAGGTAAAACTGATACTGTCCTGATAAAGGTTGCTGACTTTTACGAAGAGGAGGTCAATGTCGTGCTAGAAAGTCTCAGTTCTATAATCGAACCAGTGATGATTGTTATCATGGGTAGTATGGTGGGTCTCATCGCAGCAAGTGTCATGGGCCCTATCGCCTCTATTGCTCAGAACATTAAAAGTTAGTAGAATAAGACGAGTAAATAAAGAGTGGGCAAAACATTTTGAGCAAAATTTTCTTTCAGGACAAACCTATTATCGGGGTTGATATCAATCAAACCGGCATCAAAATGATGGCTATAGATACAGGACACTGGAAAGTGACTGGCTACGGCTCTGTTGATCTAGATCCTATAGAAGCTCAAAAAAGCATGGAAAGTGACGGTGAATACATCGGTGAAAACATTCGTACACTCTTAAAAGAACATCGTCTTGGCAAGATCACGACAAACCATGCCGTACTCAGTATCCCTACCTCAAAAACATACGCTCGAACTTTTTCGGTACCCAACAAAGAAGCAGGCCATATCAAAGAAGCAATCGCTCTGGAGATAGAACAGTACATACCCGTGCCTATCAGCCAGCTATATGTTGACCACCAAGTGATAGCCAAAGACAAACAAAATACAATCGTTCAGTTATGTGCAGTACCGGTTAATACAGTTGATACTTGTATTAGCGCCGCAGAATCAGCAGGCCTAGAGGTTGTGATGGTCGAACCTAGCGTCAATGCCATCGCCCGACTTTTGACATTTGCCGAAGACGGTACGCTCCCAACAATTATCGTTGATATTGGACCTGCCGCAACCGATATCGCTATATTAGATGGAACAATTCGTGTGAGTGGTAGCGTTGGTATTGGTGGTAACACATTTACTTTGGATATTGCCAAAAAGCTCAATGTTCCTTTGGAGAGCGCTCACCAAATGAAAGTGCAGCACGGTCTAGCAGTCAGCCCGAGACAACAAAAAATAACCGATGCAATGGAACAAAGTCTCAAAAGAATCCTCAACGAAATCAAAAAAATCATACGCTACTATAGCGAACGTCTCGATAGCGAAAAAAGATTGGAACAGATTGTAATAGTTGGGGGTGGCAGCAATGTACCGGGTCTAGGAGATTATTTTACAAATGCTCTTATTATGCCTGCGCGTGTTGCTAGCCCTTGGCAGATCCTAAACTTTGGAGACCTCGAACAGCCTCCAAAACAATTCAAAGCACGCTATATTACCGTTGCGGGGCTCGCTAGTGTCAAATCTGGAGATATCTTCTAATGATCAATCTCATAGGACCAGATAAAAAAAAGAGGTTTCACGCCGCACGACGAAATACTATATGGCGTCGATATATTTTTGTACTGATCGGAGTACTAATTGTAAACACGGTTGTGTTAGCTGGTGCAACGTGGGTATTATTCGCACAAGCATCTGCGTCACAACAGCAAGTTGCAGACAACGAAGCAAAAAGAGATGCCGAGTACAATAGAGTCAAAAAAGAAGCTGAAGATTTTAGGGCAAAACTCTCCACTGCAAAAACAATCCTAGACGGAGAGACTAGCTACAGTGAAGTACTGATCAAAATGGCGCAGATTATACCTGAAGGCAGCGTATTAACTGGAATAAATCTCAGCGAAAATAGTTTTGCGACCGATCAGACTCTGACATTCAAATCAAAGACTAACAATGATGTATTGTCACTTAAAACCGCACTCGAAGGTAGTGATTTGTTCTCAAATGTCAGTATCTCCAACACATCAGAAGATGTTACGAGCGAAGATAGACCTGCATACCCAGTCACTGTTACTATCAATGCTAAAATCATCAAACCGACTAGTGCAGCACCCGCCACCAACGGAGCACAAACACCATGAAAACAAAAGGCATAACCCCAATCGGTGCTGAGCGTCTTTTGATAGCTGGTATTGTGCTACTCATCGGACTATTGTTCGCCGACATATATTTTATGAATAGTTTTCTTAGCTCAAAAGCAAAAGAAACAGAGCATGCAAGAATTGATGCGGAGATCAGCAATACTGACATAGATAATATGCGAAAAGCTGGAGAAAAATTAGAATCTTACAAAGACGCTGTCGAGCAAACAGACCAAATCATTGGCGAAAGTAAACTGTATCAATACCAAAACCAGATAATTAGCGATATGGAATCATATGCTAGCATATCGGGTGTAAGAATCGCAGGTTTCGCATTTACGTCGGTTGCGGATAGTACCCTGGCTGCTCCTGGTGCAAGCACGCCCCCGGCCGCCCCTGCACCAACAGCTGCAGACGGTTCTACACCAACAGCCGGTGCGGCAACAACAGTGCCAAAAGATGTCAAATCTGTTCAAACTACTATATCTTTTGCAGGCGACGTGTCTTATGTCAATCTGCTAAAATTTATCACACTTATCGAACAGAACGTCACCAGAATGCAGATTATAGACCTAGGTCTCACTCCGAAAGAGGATAACCGTAATCTTATAGCCACACCATCAATGACAATACTGGTGTACACGAGGTAACAACATGAAAAATGACATGAACACACAATCAATAGCCAGCTCACTAAAACCGATTATTCGCTATCATTACCTAGTTTTTATATTTGTAGTACTAGGTCTCACTGGTTACGTAGTCTTGTCTATTCTTTCAACGATCAACCCAGAACAAGAAGACAGTCAGTACCGCGCTACAAAAGTTGGTGAAGTAGCTAGCGACAAGTTTGATGAAACAACTATCAACCAAATTCGTCAATTCAAATCTAGCAACGAACAATCCGCAGACGTGACTTTGCCCGAGGGTAAGATAAATCCATTCTCAGAATGATATAATATTCTCATGCTTATACTGTCAACAAAACTCAAAGAAGTTCCTGTAATGAGTTTGCAGACAGGTACAAAAATAGCTCAAACGGCAGAACCTATTATTGATCCAGGCAAACTACAAATAGTTGCCTATACACTTACCGGTCACAGCATAGAAGATGAAGATCTACTGCTCACACAGGATATTAGAGAAGTTGGACACATGGGGCTTATCGTAGATAGTATAGATGAGGTCGTTTCAAAACGAGATATGGTAAAACTAAAAGAATTGTTTGAACTCGATTTTACACTTATTAACAAAACAGTGATTGACGAAAACAAAACAAAACTTGGCACCGTCCAAGATTATGGTCTTGACCCTATAGATTTTAAAATCTATCAACTGCACGTCAAACGACCTTTGATAAAAAGTATACAAACGAGCCATTTGGTGATTCATCGAGATCAAATTCTAGAGATTAATAACAAACATATAATTGTTCATAGCACACAGTCTGAGGAAAAATCCAAACAAGACATCATAGCCGAAAATTTTGTTAATCCATTTCGCAAGCAAACCAATCCTACCCCCGAATCAAATATCCAAAAAAATAACTAATCCGTGTTCTCGTCGCTTAGTACCCTGCGAATTGCATCAAAACGAAATCCTTGACTAGCAAGATATGACATAAATTTTTGCTGGTCAGAATATTTGTTCTTTTTTTTGGCTACTAGTTTACGAAGAGCTTCTATCTCTTGATCGTCATCGTAGTTAGTGAGAACCTGATCAATAATATCTCGCTTCACACCTTTTTGTACCAGCTCAGCGCTGATCTTTCTCTTGCTGCGCGGCTTTCCAACCGTCCTAGCTCTCAACCAAAATTGCGCAAACTTTTCATCATCCAAATATCCTTTGTCACGTAGTCTCCCTAATACTCTATCACTCAGCTCTTCGTCCCATTTTTTGCGCATGGCATAATCGCGCATCTCTTTTTCGCTACGTGGACGACTGACTATAAGTTCCAATGCTCGTCCGTAGGCTTTACCGTATGCGCTCTCACCTTTTAGTTCATCCAACAACTGATCACTAATTTCAAAACCAGCTTTTAATTTCAAATCTAACAGCTGGTTTTCATCCAGCGAAAAGCTGTACTTTTCATCAACAAAAATATTATACCTACCAGCAGTTTTAACTGCGGGCTGTATTTTTGTTATTTTCATGCCTTGTTCTTTTCTCAACAATCAAAACTACTACACCGGGTGTGAAAAATAAAAGTGTATTTAACAAATGTTCAAGACCTAAAGGCTGGTTCGTTTTGTAGTTGACACCACTTCCTGTAGTAAACAAAGGAAATCCCCTTGCATGTTTTTTTCGATATTCAACACAATACCCATTTTCTATTTTGTGCAGACAAACCCCGCACCCGGGTGTCAGTGCTTGACAGCCAATCGATACCCCCTCATCAGATGTTTCGCTTTTCTCTATCTTATCGCGGTGTATAATTGTTGCGTTATGGTAGAAGAATGTTTGTGCAATTCCTAAGATCATACCTACTGATAACAGTATGACTCCGGTTTTTTTCAGTGTACTAGTCTTCTTCACTGGCTACTTTTTCGCGAACTTTCTTTTCGATCTCTGCTAGAACTTTTGGGTTTTCTTTTAGATACTGCTTTGTAGCTTCGCGACCCTGGCCAATCTTACCGTCTTTGTAGTCAAACCATGCACCGGCTTTGCCTACGATTTCTTTTTCAACCGCTAGATCCAACACATCACCAGTTTTCGAAATTCCTTCATTGTACATGATGTCAAATTCTGCCACTCGAAATGGCGGCGCGACTTTGTTTTTTACAACTTTTACTTTGGTTCTGTTACCAATGATCTCTTCACCTTGTTTGATCTGGCCAATACGACGAATATCCAAACGAACTGATGAATAAAATTTCAGTGCATTACCACCGGTTGTTGTTTCTGGGTTGCCGAACATCACACCAATCTTCATACGAATTTGGTTGATGAAAATAATTGTTGTCTTTGACTTGTTGATAATCCCAGTTAGTTTGCGCAAAGCTTGGCTCATAAGCCTAGCCTGGAGTCCCATGTGTGAATCACCCATATCTCCATCGATTTCAGCCTGTGGCACTAGAGCCGCAACACTATCAACCACAATGAGATCTACAGCATTTGAACGAACCAATGTTTCAGCAATTTCTAGTGCTTGTTCACCATTGTCAGGTTGAGACACCAATAGGTTATCTGTATCAACACCCAACTTGCGAGCGTAGCTAGGGTCTAGAGCATGTTCAGCATCGATAAATGCTGCTGTTCCACCTTGCTTTTGTATTTCGGCTATTGCATGCAAGGTTAGGGTAGTTTTACCAGAACTCTCAGGCCCATAGATTTCGATCACACGGCCTTTTGGATATCCACCACCCAATGCTAGATCCAGACTCAAACTTCCACCAGGAATGAGTTCAACGTTTGCACGATGTCCCTCGCCTAGCTTCATGATCGAGCCTTCGCCAAATTCTTTGGTGATTTGATCTACCGCCAAACCGAGAGCTTTTAGCTTGTCTTCGTTTACTTTTGCCCCACCTTTAGAATCTGTCTTTTTAGCCTTGTCTGCCATATTTTCTCCCTATATTTTATACCTCAATTATACTATACTAAATGGTAATGAAACGAATGTCTGGATTTACTATAATTGAACTAATTTCCGCTATCGTGCTCGTTTGTGCTGTAGTTGCTCTTGTCTTTTTGCAAAAAAACAATATCGATGCATCTAACCGTGACGAACAAAGAAAAACTGCAGTGAACGCTATTTACTACGGACTAAAAGAAGGTTACTTTCCTAAAAACCAATCATACCCCCTAGAAATTAACTCTAAAATACTACCCTACATAGACCCCAGTTCCTTCGAACAGATTGGTGATGATTCAAAATACAAGATCGACTACCAAGCTCTCAACTGCGAAGGTACTGTCTGCCAAGGTTTTGTTATCAAAACAAAACTTGAAAAAGAATCAAACTATCAAAAAACCGTAAAATAAATTACCCTTCGACCGGTCGACCGTGTTTAAATGCTTCAATTGCATTGTTGAGCAAGTCTATTTGTTTTTTGGGGTTTGTAACCCAATGAAATCTATACGTAGTTTCATCACCTTGAGTAGAAAGTCGGATAGAACCGTAACCAAAAATCATCTGAAATACACCTCTTTGTGTATAGCTAGCATCCTCAATATTCCCCAGGCTCACTATCTGATCATTTTGTGAAAGTAGAGAGTTTTGTATGTGCTGAATAACACTCTCGTTTGTGAGATAGAATTTATTTGCCTGATACACCATCGTAGCTACCGCCCCAATCAGCACCGCAAGTATGATGAGCGCAACAATAATAGCTATACCAAAAAATACACCTTGGGAACTAAGTCCTATAAAACCAACTTTATAAGTTGCAGGCACAAGCATAATAACAACACACACGCCAATAACAGAAAGCCAAATTGAAATCACGCCTAGCGGGTGTCGTTTCACTGCGTTGATTACATACTCCTCCTCACTTAGATTGAGGTGTGGGTATTTTTGCTTTGATTCACGATGCTTTATTCTAACTTCTTCAGATACTTCTACGGGTTCAGGATTTGCATCTTTGACTACATGAACTTTTTGCGGGCTTTCATTATCACTACTCATAGTCGTTTCTGCTCTATAGTAAAGCGGTCTCCCTTGCGTGTCGTAGGCGACTGGTTTTTCATAATCAATTGGTTTGTTCATAATAGTTGTATTATACCAGTTTCGTTTGTTCAGAGATGTGAGTAGGTGATTTTTTGCCGAGATGTTCATATGCTTTTGGCGTAACTTTACGTCCACGCGGCGTACGCTCCAGCAAACCAATCTGCAACAAATACGGTTCTATAAAATCTTCGATTGTTCCACGTTCTTCACTAGTTAGAGCAGCAAGCGTTTCTACACCAACTGGACCGCCTTTATGATTGTCTATGATTGCCTCTATTAACATCCTGTCTACTGGGTCTAGACCTAGCTCATCGATCTCTAGTAGATCCAGGGCTTTGTGGCTAATCTGCGTATCAATTATTCCGTCACCATTTACATCAGCATAATCCCGAACACGCTTTAGTATTCTATTTGCAATTCTAGGCGTCAGACGCGCCCGTTTTGCTAACATGTCCGAGCCTTTTTGATCAATTTTAATATCCAATATATTAGCTGTGCGTTGCATAATCTTTGCTATTTCATCGGTGTTATAGAACTCCAGGCGATGCAAATGACCGAACCGATCACGTAGTGGCGCTGCCAACGCACCAGTTCTAGTAGTCGCCCCAATTAGCGTAAATTTTGGCACATCCAGCCGCAAGCTTTTAGCACTCGGACCCTTACCTAGCATTATGTCCAGCTTGAAATCTTCCATTGCACTATACAACACCTCTTCGACAGATCTGTGCAAGCGATGTATTTCATCGATAAACAATATATCGCCGTCTTGCAGACTAGTCAGCAAACTGGCCAAATCCCCTGCTCGCTCGATGGCAGGACCAGAAGTTATTCGTATTTGGGCGCCCATTTCATTGGCGATAACACTGGCCATTGTGGTTTTTCCCAAGCCCGGTGGACCGTACAACAGTATATGATCCAGCGGTTCACCACGTTTTTTTGCAGCTGTAATTGCCAGTTTTAGATTTTTCTTTAGGCGATCCTGGCCAACATAGTTATCAAAATCATGTGGCCGCAACTTTATTTCAAATTCTTCAGGTATATCGTCATCTGATTTGCCTGGATCCATTATTATTCTCTCGACTGCCATACTAACCCTTCAGCGCCTGCTTTACTCTGTCTTCAACTGTCAGACTCTTATCTACTTTTGCTAGTGCAACCATCGCATCGGCTTCACTATAACCAAGAGCAACTAGTGCTTGAGCAGCTTCATCATTTTGATTGATACCCGAGCGTCCTACAATATCTTCAGCCATACCTCCCACTATCTGACCTACCTTGTCCCGCAGCTCCACAACCATTTGTTCGGCAGCTCGCTTACCTACGCCTTTTGCAGTCTGCAATCTTTTGACGTCTCCACTGGCTATAGCCGACCGTACTGCATCTCCAGTACCAATGTCTAATACTGCCAAGGCAACTTTTGGACCAACATTTTTTACACTTAGCAATTGTTCAAATAATTTCTTCGTTGTTAGACTAGTGAAACCAAACAAATCATAGCTTTGCTCGCGCACATGTTCATATACATATACTTTTGCGTCTTTTCCAACCGTCAATTTTCCGTGATCATCAGCACATACCAACAGTCCATATCCAACACCAGCAACATCAATTACTACTAGTTCTCCCAGTTTTTCGCTCACAACGCCAGTTAATGTCGCAATCATGCATTTATTATCTCACACTTTGAGCGTGAGTGAGAGCTGCAGCGAGCGCATCTGCTGCGTCGTCTGGTTTTGGGATCCGTTTTAGTTTTAGTAGTACCTTGACCATTTCTTGCACCTGTTTTTTATCAGCTTTGCCATAGCTAGTAATCGCCATTTTGATCTCTAGTGGTGTGTACTCATGTATACTCAGGCCTGCTTTTTTACCAACCAACATAGCTACTCCACGAGCATGACTAACACTGATAGCGGTGGTGACATTTTTAGCAAAAAACAGCTTTTCGATCGACATCATATGTGGCTTTGTATCAGTAATAATATCACTTAAACTATCATGTATCTCTACCAAACGCTCTTCGAGAGGCGTGTGAGCTGGAGTTGTAATCACGCCTGCATCTAGTAACACCGCTTGATCTTTTTTGATTTCAATGACTCCAAATCCTAGTATTCCGGTACCCGGATCAATACCAATAATTCTCACTGCATTTCCCTTACTAATTTCAGCAATTCTTTATGTATCAAGCCGTTACTCATGATCGCTCCGTTAAGCTTTTTGTCGTAGCGTTGTTCATTGCCGGCAAGATCCGTTACTATACCCCCGGCCTCTTCTATGATAAGTTTCGTTGCCGCAATATCATGTGCAGTATGATACAAAAATACCCGCCCTTCGATCGAACCATCTGCGATGAGGCAACCGTGATAGACAATCCCAGGCGAACTATTCACAAACACTTTTTGTTGCGCAAGTTTAGTGACCAACTCTTGATCACGAAAAGGATCTTTGCCACCGCTACTCTGAGCAATATGTACATATTCTCCCCATTTCTTACTCGAAACATGTATTTGTTCTTCATTACGCGTCGCGCCTTGTCCTTTGACTGCAAAATACGTTTCGTCTACCCACGGATTAAACGCTATTGCTATTTGGGGTACGCCATCTACCACAAGAGCTAGTGAAAATGCCGATGTTGGAATATGTAGCATGAATCCAACTGTACCGTCGATTGGGTCGCAAACCCATAGCCTATTTCTCTCAGCTTGCCAACTAGCCTCCTCGCCCAATACGCCGTCATCAGGAAATTCGCTTTTTACTTTTTCTATCAGCAGATCATTTATTTCTTTGTCGGCAATCGTTACGGGAGTAGTGTCTTCTTTTATTTCTACCTGATGATCAGCACGGTAGTATTTGTGCATCACTTCACCTGCAAGTGTTGCCATTTTTTTTGCAAACTCTATTTCTTTTTCGTATTCCATTACTACTATTATAACCCTTTATTGACCCATACGCTTATAACCATGCAATCTCCATCTTTTTTGTCCCGATCGGGACAAAAAATGAGAATTTACTGATAGAAGTCTAAAGTTCTGGTGGATTTTTACCCAGCAAAGAACGCAGTCGTCTGATTCCGCTGCCAATTTCACTTCGCCATTCTGCCACACCATACCCAACCAACCCTACCCCAGCGCTGCCTGCGACGAACCAACCGCTATGACCTGCTAGTTGTTGGGACTCAACATCTACCACTTTTTGCGAGTTGGCCTCCACTTTTTTGCGGCAACGGTTTGTTTCAGCACTGCGCACTTGATTAGCAGCACAAGGTTTCAGAGTAGCTGCAGTGGCTGTAGCGCTGCGACACCTATTTGTCTCTGGATTTCTGGTTTGACCAGGTTTACATGGCGTCAATCCAGAATCTGATGCAAATATTGACCGACATCTATTCGTCAATGGATTGCGGATCTGATCTATAGCGCATGGCTTCAGACCTTCATCTGTCTCTATATTCCTACACCTGTTCGTCTCTGGGTGACGGTACTTACCTGCAGCACACGGTGTCAGCCCGTCATCTTCGCCAGACCCCATACCAGGTACTAACTCTACGTTTTCACTACCTGGAGTCGGTCTGTTTGTGTAGCGCCAACTATCTGCAAAAAGCGCCCAAGCAAAATCATCTGTTGGACTATCATAGCTTTCGGTCTCGTCAATTTGCTGCCCACTAGTTGCATAGAGTTTTATTGATGCGGTGGAATTTGGCAGAGTGACTCCCGACTGCGTATCGGTGATGTACACATAACTTCCAGCAGCTACTACCGTATCTGGTAGTGGATAATTCTTACTAAAGCTCGGGCCTATTTGGAGATAGTAGCCGCTTAGGTTGGTGTCATGCGAAGTTGGATTGTATAGTTCGATATATTCTTTACCAGTGTCAGAGCCTTCTGTATTCGGCAGCATCTCTGTTATTTTGATCTCGATCACAAAACAATCTATAACATCTTTATATAGACCTGCCGGTACTGTTTTTTGAAGAGAGGCTATATTATCACAGACATCCTCATAGCAATTACCGTCAATATCCTGTATATACCCTATAGGAGGTACCACATCTAACCCCGGAATGTTCGGGCATACATCGACCTGTATGATCTGCTCATACAAACTACCTTGTTTGTAACTAGTTATTGGGAGTTGCGTAAAATCTAGCAAATTATTATCGCTATCTTGCTTTATTACCGTACCTATACGTTGAATACTTTTATTATCAACATTGTTTGGCGTGAACAATGCTGGTGTCGTTTCTGGGTTGGCAGACTGTCCATAGCCAACTTTATCTATTTCTGCGCCATTATTATCAACCAGTCTGATTGTCCCTCCTGTTGCACTGCCCGACAGAGACCCTCCCGCAAAATTTAAATCAACATAATAACCTAATGGTTGTTTAGCTAAAAGCTCATTAGAAGCAACAATCAAATTACTGTTGGCAGGTAGTATGAGTCTTATATTGCTGTTAGTTGGTACGATGCAGCCTATAGTATTTGCATCTAAAAAGTCTAGTTTGCTATAGACTGCGTACTGTAAACACCAGCCAGTTACATCCATATCTATATTAGAGTTATTGTAGATAGCTATATACTCTTCCGCCGTTGTACCTGAACCGCTTCCGCCCATTTGCACCTCTGATATGACTAAATTGTTGCTATTAGCACTAGCCGAAGGTGAAAAAATCAGTAACAAAATAAAAAGCCCAAATATAACAAAAAGCTTATGCATATTATATAAATTCTACCACGAAAAACACCCACACAAAGTGGGTGAAATTCGTGGTGATCCCAAGGGGAATCGAACCCCTATTGCCAGGATGAAAACCTGGTGTCCTAGCCGTTAGACGATGGGACCATGTGTGATAACGTTGCTGTATTGTAACAGATTGAAACTGATATTTAAAGAGTGAAAGCGGGATGCTCACACGGTTACCCGTGCAAACATCCCGCTTGATTACCCAACGGTAACTGGACGCTGAGTCGCAGTTCGAGAATTCCTTCTCTTTACCGTTTTTGGTGGTGAACCAGGCCGTCGAGGACGGCTACTGAGCACCTGCCTGGAGAACTGTTCGTCCATGACCCAGGCTGTGTCCTGAAGCACAATGCGATCGTCACCGATCATCTCCTTGACTGTCTCATCAATCAAAGGATTGAGGCTTTTGTGACGGAGCGAAATACATCTCTCACTCCTCAAGAGTCTGATGAAGTACGGATCCCTCCTCAGACTCGATGCACACAAGTCCCTGGCCTCAACATGCCTTTTTTTGATGAAATATCGACAAATGCAGTCGCGCACTGCTTTGTCGGGCTTTTTACGCTGGTTGCTCCCATGAGCCATGTTCACCATCCGGGTTTGAAATGAACAAGCACCAGTGATTTACCCACCGGCTGCAGTAACCACCTCGGTTACACACTTAGCTTGTACCCATTATCAACCTATACAGATTATTTGTCAATTACATTTTATAGTTTAACAATAGTATTGACAAATTTGGTATTTTGGTGTACTATCAAAACAAGAAATCACCACAAAAAAACAAAAAAAGGAACATGGAAATGAGCGAACAAACACCACAAGAACCACGAGATTTTGACCAACTAGAGAACGATACTGCCAAATGGCAAGAAGAAGAGTATATGAAAAGCCTAATGGGCCGTGGTTTAAACGAAAACGATGCTAGCTCCGAAAAAAGACGCGAGGAAGCAAAAGCATACGACGCTCACCTTCGTGGCCTGAAAGACCGTGACAATGACCCTACTTTTAAGATAGACCTCAAAGACGAAGATGTTTTTAAAGACACCGTAACCGAAATCAACCCTATACAAAAGAAAATTGACCTCCTTAGTCAACAAATCATGGAGATCGAAACCAGCTACAAAGAAAAAGGTAGCACCGATGCCGACCGCCTCTCTACTGTAGTCGAAAAAGACCTCGAATCTAAAAAAGCACTTAGAGACAAACTGCTGGCTGAGCTGCGTCAAGAAAATGATGGATTGTTAGAAAAATCACCTGCCGTTGACCCAGTTATAGACCAAGAAAATGTCAACCAACTGATTGACGAACTCAACGAATATGACGAAAACAAAAATGGTGACAGCGACGACCACGAAAATGATAGTGATGATACCATAACTCCCCTTGTACCAGTAGACCCTATCCCACCGACCGATCCAGGCGAAGTGATTGGTGATGGCGAAACCCCAGGCACAGATATTGTGCTGCGCGAACCTATGCCTCAAGATCCAGCAGAACGTTCTGGCTGGTTCAAACGAAACCGTAATAAACTTCTTGCAGGTGCAGTCGCATTTGCTATCGGTATGGGTGCCGGATGGGGATTGTTCGGTGGCGACAAAGATAATAAAGATAATCAACGCAGCGGTACAGATGAAAAGACCGAACAAAAGCAAAACGCCCAAAGTTCAGCAGAACACGACAAATTCATGAGTCAGTTTAAAGTGAATGAAAGTGACGACCACGAAAAGAACAAGACTGTATCAAGTGGTTTTGAACAAGGCGACAGCGCAAAAGAAGCCAGCGAACAGCTAAAGAAAAACCTTGGCCACCACCCAGTACTACTTGCCGAAGTTGTCTACGCCTACCAAAACGGTATTGGAGTTGACGAAGCTAGACAGCATGTTGACGAAATCAACAAGATGGCCAAATCATTTGTCAATGGCGACTACCTCAATGCTGATGGTCGCAAGTGGGCAGAAAAATTGGGCAGCTCTATAGATAAAGGTTCTGCTCGTTGGGTAACTGAAGAAGAAATGAACCACGCAACATGGTACAACAGTGGTATCGAGGAAAAAGGCAACTTTGACAAATTCTTCATCAATGACAATGCCGGATTTAGCTCAGAAAAAATCCTCCGAGTCAGACTCGCAAATGGCAAAATCGTTTACTTTAAAGAAGATTGTGTCAATATGTTGTTGAAAGACAAAATAGAAACAGAGTCTACTAACACCTTTGACGGTGGCTCAACGTTCACCGACACAGACAGAACCAATTCAGAGATAGAAGACGACCCTAAAGATCCAGACACAGGAAAGAAGAAAAAGGGTAAAGTATATGTAGATGATCACGGCACTGCTGATACTGGCGGTGTACGATCAGAAGGCCCTGGTAATCCAGAAGCTCAACAGCCTGCGGGTGGACAAACAGATACCCAGGCCGAACAGCAAGCAGGTGCAGGAACTGGTACAGCTGATGGTGCAACAGAAGCTGAACGACCTGCCGGATCCTCAAATGGCGCTAGCGGACAAACATCAAATGGTACAGTAGGTGAATAAGGGATAAAAAGGAAAAAGACATGAACACACAAAAACTCCACAAAATAACACGCAATGTACGCAATATCACAAAGTACGCACCCCACCGCCTATACGCAGTCACATTGATAGCGGTTGGTGTGATCGGCATCGGTCTAGCAACATTTGCTTATGGACCAGGACGAACAACCTTTACAGCCGCTAACCCTGCAGACTATGTAACTTTCAACTCTATAACAGACGCACCAGGATTTGGCGACGAACGAAACTTTACATGGGCTCGTCCAGTTGATGCTCCAGCAAGTTCGTGGCAAACCGACGAACTAAATGTTGAGGAAGGCCAAGAATATTATATTCGTGTGCGTGTGCACAACAATGCCGCAGCCAACCTCAATCTAGTTGCCGAAAACACGAGAGTGTCTGCTAGTGTACCTACTACTCTCTCAAATAGCGCAAATGTACAAGCAACTGTTTCTGCTGACAATGCTAACCCACAGCAAGTATGGGATGGTGTTGTTCTCAAAAACAGCGAACGTTTCAGTATAGGCTATGTCCCTGGCTCTGCAAAATATTACAATGCCCTTAATAGCGAAGCTGGATTCCCAATCACCGACTCTGTCTTTACAAGCGCTGGAGCACAAGTTGGCTACGAGACAATGAACGGCAAACTGAAGGGTTGTAATGAATATGCTGGAGCCTTGATGTTCAAAGTCAAGATATTCACCGAGAAAACTCCTCAGTTTAATGTCGAGAAAAAGGTTCGTAAACATGGTGATAGTGAATGGCAAAAAGCTATATCAGCAAAACCGGGTGAAAAAGTTGACTACCAGATAGGCTACGCAAACATTGGTGAGACACAGCAAAATAATGTCATCGCAAAAGACACTCTACCTGCTGGCGTCGCTTACCAACCTGGTACGACTACACTAAAGAATGCAAATTATCCAAATGGTAACGGACAAAGCCTTGAAGATGGTGTCGCTACAAATGGTATCAACATAGGTAACTACACACCACAAGCAAACGCCTTTGTAAGATTCACAGCTACCCTACCTCAAGAAAAAGATCTTAATTGTGGTAACAACTTGCTCAAAAACACTGCTTTTATCTACACCGATAATGGCATGAAACAAGATACAGCTGATGTATCAATCACAAAAGATTGTAAAGATACACCTATCTACAGCTGTGATGCCCTGCAGGCCAACAAAATCAGTCAACTCGAATACAGTTTCAATGTAGACCTAACCGGCAAAAAAGCCACAGCAAAAGAAGTAACCTTTGACTTCGGAGATGGCCAGACTGCAGTTCGTAGTATCGATGCTCTACCTATTACACATACCTACACACAGCTTGGTCAGTACACAGTTACAGCAAAAGCAAGCTTCGATGTCGACGGTGAGACTGTAAAAGATGTCACTGGTGATGCATGTAAAGTGGTGATCAACACTGAGACAGGTACAACAACCTCTGGTGTGACCGCTACCCCAGAATCAATTGCTTCAACTGGTCCTGCTGAGATATTCGGTGGAATCCTAGGTGTCAGTATGCTAGGTATAGGCATCCAACAGTGGTTTGCTAGCCGCCGCGCAGTAAGCGATGCTATCCACCACCAATAAACCAACGAACACTAGCTGTACTCCCCTCGATTAACCGAGGGGAGTTTTTTGTTGATATAATAGCCACCTATGCATCGCAGACGACGAATGACATTTGTGACCCTACTATCACTGCTGACTATCGCAGCAAGTTTGGTATTTCAAAATATCGAAAATCAACACATCACCAAGCAGAACAAGGCTGTTCAAACAACTACAAATCAACAGCTGGCGACCAGTGCGCTAGAGACATTAGAGATAAAAGGCCGCGCGCCGAAGACTGGCTACAAACGAGATCTGTTTGGTCAAGGTTGGCAACAGTCTGGTGAATGCGATACGCGAAATACAATTCTTGCCCGCGACTTGCAACACACAGTTATCGAGAATTGCAAGGTGCAGCGTGGCACGCTGGAAGATCCTTACACCGGAAAAACCATTCATTTTTCTAGAGGCGCTAATACTAGCGATGATGTACAAATAGATCATGTTGTGGCGCTGAGTGATGCCTGGCAAAAAGGTGCTCAACAACTAGACCAAGATACTCGTGAAACGCTGGCGAATGACCCTCTGGAACTACTGGCCGTCGATGGAGAATCCAATCAACAAAAGAGTGATAGTGATGCGGCTAGCTGGCTACCACCGAACAAAGAATATCGTTGTCGCTACGTGGCTAGGCAAATTGCGGTCAAACAAAAATATGTATTATGGATCACTCAGGCAGAACACGATGCAATGAAACGTGTTCTACACAACTGCCCCGACCAGGTACTGCCGATTACTCAACCGTAACGCTTTTTGCCAAGTTGCGTGGCTGGTCAACATCGGTACCTTTTTCGACTGCCAAATAATACGCAAATAATTGCAATGCAATATTGAAAAGTAACGGGGTAAGAAGTGATAATTGACTGTCAATGCGAACGATATGTTCAGCATCGATGTCTTTTTTGCTATCTGTTATTGCAAACACATGCGCACCCCTAGCATTTAGTTCTGCGATATTACTCATTGTTTTTTCGTACAACCAATTATCAGCAATGAGAGCTACCTCAAAAAATCGATCGTCTACTAGCGCGATCGCGCCGTGTTTGAGCTCGCCTGCTGGATATGCGTCTGCATGTATGTAGGAAATTTCTTTTAGTTTCAATGCGCCTTCTAGTGCAACAGGAAATGCGGTGTCACGACCAAGATACATTGCGTGATCGTATGTTGCATATGAGCGCGCGATAGTCTTTATTTTTTTACTACTAGTCTGTATGACTTTTTCAATTTCAGATGGCAGAGCATCCAGCTCTTTTATATACATATTGAGTTCTTTTGAACTAGCTCCTTTCGCCTGGGCAATAGTCAGACCAAATAGTATCATTGCAACTACTTGCGATGTGAATGCTTTTGTAGAAGCAACTGATATTTCTGCACCTACGTGAAGATAGATACCTCCATCAACTTCCCGGGCAACTGTAGAGCCGACAACATTCACTACACCTATGGAGTACACCCCTCGACGCTTGAGTTCTTTTACACAGGCAAGCGTGTCGGCAGTTTCACCGGACTGCGACACAAACAATGCCACACTCCCCTCTGGTATATTAAATGATCGGTATCGGTACTCCGACGCTACCACTACTTGGATTGTGATATCATCACAAAATTGTTCAATATAGTAGCTGGCTAGCAATCCGGCATAATATGCAGTCCCGCAGCCGACTATGATAATATTTTTTATATTTCTAAGCTGTTGGTCGCTCATATTTGGACCACCTAGCTTCGCGAGACCTTCCTTGACCTGGATACGTCCTAGTAATGTTGCTCGAAGAGTTTCCGGCTGATCATTGATTTCTTTTAACAAAAAATGTTCATAGCCTTTCTTTTGGATAGCTTGAATATCAAGATCAAGTTTTTCTATAGTAGGGCTAATACTATTGGTTGCCACATCAAAAAGCTGAACTCCATCGACATCACAAACTGCAATTTCATCATCATTGAGATAGATGACTTGGTTGGTATGTGCAACTATTGCTGAAACATCACTCGCAATCAAGACTTCACCCTCTCCAACTCCCAATATAAGAGGACTCCCCTTTCGAACTGCGATAATTTGTTGTGGATTTTTACTGGTCATTACAGCTATTCCGTACGCCCCAATTACTATTTTCAGAGCATCGGTAATTGCAGCGAGCAAGTTTTTTGTGTTTTGTGTTTGATAAACAGAATCGATACATGCGGCCAAAACCTCACTATCGGTTTGACTTTTGAATCTGTAGCCTTTTGCCTCTAGCACCTGACGTAGATCTTTGTAATTTTCGATAATACCGTTGTGCACCAAAAAAATATCACCTACCTGGTGAGGATGTGCATTTAATTCTGAAGGTTCACCGTGAGTAGCCCAACGAGTATGCCCTATACCGACTGTATCGTTGTTTTGGTTGTCTTCAGCCAACCCATCGAGCTGAGAGACTTTACCTTTTTTCTTCAAGATAGTACTGCGGTTTTTATTACTAAAAGTCACGATACCTGCAGAATCGTAACCCCTATATTCAAGCCGTCTAAGACCAGATAGTAGGATCGATTGAGCGTTTTTGTGACCAATATATCCTACTATTCCACACATACTACTGCCTCTCTCCAAACAAATAGTTCATTATGATCCTTCTTCTGCTTTTATAAGACTCACTGCATCTTTTACTTTTTGACTGAGGTCTTTTCGGACAACTAAAACACCATGATCTGTATTGATCACTGCGACATTGTCAATACCGATAACCGCAACTGGTTTTGATTGTTCGTTCCTGATATACACATTTTCACTATCTAGTACTGAGATTTTTTCACCAACGACTGTATTTTCTTGGTCATCTTTTGGGCTCACAGCGTGTACATCATCAAAAGAACCAACATCCATCCAGTCGAACGAAGCTGGAACAACTAGAAGATCGGGAGTTTTTTCAATCAATGCAGTGTCGATCGGCTCGTCTTTGTATTGTAGATAGATATCTTGTTGCTCTTCCTTGCTTGCATGAGCAAGTTTTTTGAGCTGCTCTGACCAATGAGCCTCGGTATATTTCTGTATTCGATCTCTAAATACTTTATAAGGTGCAACAAAATAACCTGCATTCCATAGGTAGTTACCGCTATCAATGTATTGCTGTGCTGCTGCACGATTTGGCTTTTCTTTAAAAGAATCAACTTGATGCAAAAACGGCTCTCCTTCTATCTGAGATGCTTGTTTGATATAACCAAATTTTGTACTAGCTTCAGTAGGCTCTATACCCACAAGTACGATTCGTTGGTATTTTTCAGAGGTACTACCTGCATAACGAAATGTCTCAACAAAACCATCTGTAGCACGTATATGCTGGTCAGCCCAGATGGACGCAATCGGCTCGTTATCACCATGTGTAGTAGCAATAATTTGTAATGCGTTTGTGATACAAGGCATAGTGCCACGACGACCTGGCTCTATGATAATATTTTCTTTTGCAAGCTCGGGTATTTGTTCTCTGACATGGTGGGCATGACTAATTTCGGTGGAGATGTATATTTTTTCGAGTGAGGTGATCTTTTTCGCTCTCGAAAATGTGTTTTGTAACAATGACATATCGCCCGCAACTTTTAGGAGATGTTTTGGGTAATCAGGCACAGATAATGGCCACAGTCGAGTACCTGATCCACCTGCCACAATAAGAACTATCATATCTATTATCGTATCATATTTTTGCTATATATCTTGAGTGGGTATGTGTTGTTTTTTGAGTATAAATAGAAGTTTGATTTTTTAACAATAGACCTTTTGGGTAGTCAACGAGTATACTAGTTTATATGTCAAAGATGTTAATCACAGGAGGTGCGGGTTTTATTGGTGCTAATTTTGTGCACTATACACTCGATCATCATCCTGAGTATGAGATCACTGTTATTGATAAGCTGACCTACGCTGGCAATCCTAACAATCTTAGTAGAGTACTAGAGAAAATAAACTTTGTAACTGGTGATATTTGTGATCGTGAATTGGTAGATAGATTAGTGGCTGAGACAGATATTGTCGTACATTTTGCAGCTGAATCACATAATGATAATTCCCTACGTGACCCCTGGCCATTTATACAAACAAACTTGATCGGTACAGCCACAATTTTAGAGGCGATCCGCACGCACAAAAAACGACTGCATCATATTTCCACCGATGAAGTATATGGCGATTTAGAACTAGGTGATTCGACAAAGTTTACCGAAAACACTCCATACAATGCCTCTAGCCCCTACTCAAGCACAAAAGCCGGCAGTGATCTTTTGGTAAAAGCATGGGTGAGAAGTTTTGGTATAAAGGCAACATTATCTAACTGCTCAAACAATTACGGCCCGTACCAGCATATCGAAAAATTTATTCCTCGCCAGATTACAAATATTCTCAGTGGTATTAAACCAAAGCTATATGGCACTGGTGAACAGGTTCGTGATTGGATACATGTTGATGATCACAATTCCGCTGTACACGCTATTTTAGAGAAAGGGGAAGTTGGCGAATTGTATTTGATTGGTGCTGATGGTGAGAAAGATAATAAATATATTATAGAGACCCTACTAGAGCTCATGGGCAAAGATAAAAATGACTATGAACACGTCAATGACCGTCCAGGTCATGACCAGCGTTATGCTATTGATGCCACAAAACTACGGACAGAACTGGGCTGGGAACCGCAGTACACTAACCTGAGAGAAGGTTTACAGGCAACTATAAACTGGTATAGCGAAAATAAAGATTGGTGGCAAGCTGACAAAGCGAAGGTAGAGGAAGCCTACGCACAGAAGGGTCAGTAAATGAACAATATAGAATTTAACAAAGATCTGAAAGTTATAGAAACAAATATTCCAGGGGTGTTATTGTTTGATATACCGGTTTTTGGTGACAACAGAGGTTGGTTCAAGGAAAACTGGCAAAGAGAAAAGATGATAGCTCTAGGTTTGCCAGATTTTGGACCAGTTCAAAATAATATTTCTTTCAACGAGAAAAAAGGAACTACCCGTGGTATCCATGGTGAACCTTGGGACAAATACGTATCTGTTGCATCAGGCAAGATTTTTGGTGCGTGGGTAGATCTGCGTGAGGGTGATAGTTTCGGACAAGTATTCACAGTAGAAATGGACCCTAGTAAAGCAATTTATATTCCGCGTGGTGTCGCCAATGCATTTCAAACACTAGAAGACAACACTGTTTATACTTACCTGGTAAACGATCACTGGAGCCCAGATGGCCAGTACAGTTTTTTAAACTTGGCCGATGAAACAGCTGCAATTAACTGGCCTATTCCTTTATCAGAAGCGGCACTCAGCGAGAAAGACAAAAACCATCCACGATTGGCAGATGTCACACCGGTAGCGGCAAAAAAAACGTTGGTTGTTGGTGGCCTGGGCCAGTTGGGTACAGCTTTGCAAACAGTACTACCGAACGCTGAATTCGTAGATAAAGACGATTTTGATATGACTAACCCAGAATCATACGCTCAGAAAAACTGGCATGAATACGACACAATCATAAATGTTGCAGCTTATACTGCCGTCGATCAAGCTGAGACACCTGAAGGTCGTAAGCTTGCCTGGCAAATCAATGCACAAGCTGTCGCCTATTTAGTAAAAGTAGCAAATGAAAATAACATAACTTTGGTACATATTTCAAGTGAATATGTATTCGATGGTACGAATGAAATTCATGATGAAGAAGAATCATTTTCTCCACTGGGGGTATATGCTCAGACAAAAGCTGCTGGTGACATTGCAGCTAGTCAGGCAAAACAATATTATTTGGTACGAACGTCTTGGGTAATTGGTCAGGGTAATAATTTTGTACGTACTATGAAAAGTCTAGCAGAAAAAGACATAGCACCTACTGTAGTTAATGATCAAATTGGACGTTTAACATTTACGAAAGATTTGGCTGCTGGTATTTTGCACCTCCTAAAAACAAAACCGGCATTTGGCACATACAACCTAAGTAATACTGGTGAAACAGTATCATGGGCGGATATTGCAAAGATTGTATATGAGCACACTGGCAAAAACCCAGAAGACGTCACACCTGTTTCTACCCAACAATACTATGAAGGAAAAATAGGTATTGCACCTCGCCCGCTGCAAAGTACGTTAAAACTTGATAAGATAGAGTCTGTTGGCTTTCATGCGCGAGATTGGCGAGAAGCTTTAGGAGAATATTTAAGCGAGGAGAATGAGTGAAAGGTATTATTTTAGCCGGTGGAAGCGGTACACGCCTCTACCCCATCACGAAAGGTATCAGCAAACAGTTGGTACCGATTTATGATAAACCAATGGTATATTATCCCCTCTCGACACTAATGAGTGCTGGTATCAAAGATATCTTGATCATTACCACACCACACGACCAAGACCAGTTCGTAAAATTACTTGGTGATGGATCTGATTGGGGTATTAATTTGTCATACAAAGTACAACCTTCGCCTGACGGCCTAGCGCAAGCTTTTATAATTGGCGAAGAATTTATTGGTGAAGATAAAGTTGCCATGATTTTAGGTGACAATATTTTTTATGGATCACAGATGGACAAACAACTCAAAGAGTTTGTTGATGTTGAAGGTGCTGTCGGATTTGCGGCACAGGTCACAAACCCAGCAAGATATGGTATTTATGAATTTGATCAAAACATGAACGCTCTTTCTATCGAAGAAAAACCCGAAAACCCAAAATCAAATTACGCCAATGCTGGTCTGTATTTTTGTGATAACCAAGTTGTCGAAATAGCAAAAAATGTTCAGCCAAGTCCACGTGGTGAATTAGAGATTACGTCTGTTCTTGATGCATACCTGCAAAGAGGTCAACTAAAAGTTTGTTTGCTAGACCGCGGTACTGCATGGTTAGATACAGGAACATTTGAAAGTATGAATCAAGCCAGTCAATTTGTTCAAGTTGTCGAAGAGCGCCAGGGCGTCAAAATAGGCTGCCCTGAAGAAATTGCTTTTCGAGAGGGATTTATCAATAGAGAGCAGCTACTCACAATTGCTGAACCTCTCAAAAAATCGGGTTACGGTGATTATTTGCTTAATATAGCAAGCGAACAATAATATGCTCATCAAATCTAAGGGGCTTGCTGTGTTTTTGTACAAACTATCATTTATGCGATATGCGTTTGTTGGTGGCACAACATTTGCAATAGATTTTTTCTTGCTAGTTTTACTGCACGGGTACTTCGAAGTAGATCTTGGTCTTGCAACAACCATCTCATACTGGACAGCAATTGCATATAATTTTTCTCTCAATAGGGCGTGGACATTCAGTGCAAACGATCGAGAAGATTTGAGAAAACACACCTCGCTTTATCTCTTGCTTCTAGGTTTTAACTACCTGTTCACGCTTGTATTTGTCAGTACTGTCAGCTTGTTTATTAGTTTTGCAATAGCCAAAATACTAGCGGTCGCAATATCGGTTTCTTGGACTTACTATATGTACAAAAACTATATTTTTATTAGCAAGAAAAAGGATAAGTCTAAAAAAGAGCTCTAAAATACCACTTGAGGTATGAGGGTAGCCACTGAACCAGTTTGAAATTGGAATCACCTGCTGTCCGATCTTTCCATGTAGAAGGGACTTCTTTGATGGACTTTTTGTTCTCGAAAGCTTTAGTAGTTATCTCCATCGCTATTTCAAAACCACCCACACTCTCAATCTCGATACTATCTATAAATGCCTTGTCATATAGCTTGAAGTTGTTGGTAATATCATGTGTTGGAAATCTTCGGATATACCTAAGTGACAAGCCCGCTGTTCTCGAAAGAATCCTTTTGAGTAGAGGGCCGCCAATTTGTTTACCACCTTTCATATATCTACTACCACAAACCACATCTGCACCCTGCAGGTAGAGTTGGTACATATCATCAACAACCTTGAGATCATCTGATAGATCAGCCATAGTCACAAGTAGTGGACCGTTTTTGACCGCTTCAAAACCAGTCAGTATTGCATATAACACACCTCGTCCTTTTGTATTTTTGACTAAAGATATTCTCTTGTCTTTTTTGAGGTATTTTTTTACGACAGGCACAGTGGTGTCTTCGTCAAAATCATACACCACAATCAATTTGTAGGGAGTGTGTATCTTTTTAGATAGCTCTTCGTAAAGTCTTGGGAAGTTTTCGGCCTCGTTGTATACAGGTACTACTATGTGTAAGGTGTGGTTTTTTCTAGATGTTACCATGCTCTACTTGTTCTTTGATCCATGGTATTACTTCGTCAAGCATGTCATCAAGTGATGTTGTTGCTTCGTAGCCAAGTACTTTTTTAGCTTTTGAAGTGTCCGGTACTCTCTTTTGCACATCGTACTCGTATGGATCATCCGAAGTATAGTTGAATGGTTTGTCTGGGTTGAGTTTTTTCCAAATCATCTCTGCAAGCTCAAGAACAGATGTTGACTGAGCAGTAGAAATATTGAAGTCATCGTTGAGTGCTTTTTCGTTTTCGATAGCAATACGAATACCACGGGCAAGATCACCACCGTATGTATAGTGACGCACTTGATTACCTTTACCTAGAATGTGTAGTGGATCTTGTCCTTTGACGATTTTTTGCACTAGATCAGGAACAACGTGGCTCATGGCAAGTTTTACATTTCCTGAATAAATCTCTCGATCGTTCTTGGCTCGTTTTTCACCTATCCCAACACAGTTGAAAGGTCGAATGATTGTGTATGGTAGTTGATGTTGCTCCCACGCACCTTTTGCAAAGTATTCACATGCAAGCTTCTGGAAGCCGTATGTAGATATAGGTGGTGGTGATGTTAAAATAGCTTCTTCTGGTGTTGGGAACTGAGTAGTCGACTCATAAACCATAGATGACGACATGACCAAGATCTTCTTTAGCTTCTTTTCTTTGTGTGCCCAAATGGCGGCATCGAATGCAGATGCTGTGATACGTTCGTTCTCGGCTAGTAGTTCATAAGCATACTCGTGAAAATATGAAATACCACCTATCATAGCGGCACCAGATACTAAAACATCAGCGTCCTCTAACGCTTTTTTCATCAGATCAACATCTTTGGCATCACCTTCGATAAATGTATATTTTGGGTGACTGTCGTAGCTTTTTTCGAGCTTGCCGTATTTTGAGTAGTTGTCTATGCCTACTACTTCGTGTCCGTTGTTGAGTAATTCCTCGATTGTATATCCTGCAATAAAACCTGCAGCACCAGTCCAAACTATTTTCACTATATTAGCCCTCCTTTATTATAAAAATTCCACATATCTACCAATTCTTTTTTGCCCCAGTCTTGTTCTGAGTAGATAGTATGTGGAGTAGCTAGAACTATTATATCAGCTTTTTTTTGAATTTCGGCTAAAGAAACAAAACGTGGATCTTTAATATATGGATCATGGCACAGCACTGTATCGGCTTCTACTTCGAGTTGTTTTTTGAGCTTGTACGATAGACTCTCTCTTGGGTCGTCGTTGTCACCTTTAAAAGCCATTCCTAAAATTGCAACCGTACTTTTTGACAAATCATATTTTTGCTTCATTGCATCAACAACAAAACCTGACAGCCCTTCATTAACGAGCATTGCTGAATGTCCCAAGAAAAAGTTGTTACCACTAAATGCAGAAAGTTGCATAGTATCCTTGAACAGACACGGTCCAGCTGCAAGCCCGGCTTTGGCAAAAGATTTTAGCCGAGGGTAGTCTTCGGTCATTGCATTGTAGATATTATAAAAATCATACCCATGTGAGTTCGCTATCATGTAGAACTGGTTTGAAATTGCGAAATTGATATAACGCCATGTGTTGGTGAAAAGTTTTGCGAGCTCTGCCTCAACAGGTTTTGTAACAATAATCTTTCTTGTTAGTAATCTAAATAAATTCCCTGCTTCCTCAGTCGCCTCTTCGCTACAGCCTGCGACGATTTGTGGTAGTTCATAAAGTTCCTTCAGTGCATGACCTTCGACTATGCGTTCAGGACAAAAAGCTACTTTAGTTTTCTTACCTTTTTTGCGAAGATACTGCTCGACTTTCTCGGTGACACCTGGGTATAGGGTACTACGCATAATCAGCAGTTGGTCATCTCTCAGCTGTACTTCTATCTCTTTGATAGCACTGATGATATCGCTGACTTTTGGATTGAGATGCTCATCAACTGGTGTACCAATAACGAGAACGATAACTTGTGACTGCCCAATGACTTTGACATTGTCGGTAGCGAGTAGTTTTTTGCTCTTTAATACTCTAGCAAGCATAGGTTCGGCATCGTTTTCTTTAAATGGAACAATACCGCTATTAACCTTTTTTATTACTTCTTTGTTAATGTCATACAGCACAACATTTTGCTGCCTATCAGCAAAAGCCATACCTAGTGGCAAACCAACATGCCCACATCCACCTACAATACATACATCGTATTTTCTCTCTGCCACAATCAAACCTCCGAATATTAGCTTACGCTTAAATTAATTATGCAATATCTTTCTACTATACACAAAAAAAGGATTTAATGCCATAAATTGAGTGTTGTTTTATAGTTTGTTGTCAGGTTGAACATTTGGTTGCGAATTGTGATATATTATTGAGTACACATTAATTAATACTGTAACGGAGATCTTGTGAAAAAACATGTTACGTCTATCTATGCTGACCGTTTTGACAAAAACGCCCAACAACGAGACATATTATGGACTATTCTATGCCGTAATTATTTTCAAAAATTTATCAACCCAAAAGAAACAGTTCTTGATTTGGCTGCTGGTTACTGTGAATTCATCAACAACATCGAAGCTAGGGAAAAAATTGCAGTTGATCTGAATCCGGAAACAAAAAAACGCGCCAATAAAGGCATTAAAGTCTATGAAGCACTGAGCACAAAGCTACCAAAAAATCTTTCTAACAAAATTGACACTATCTTCACAAGTAATTTTTTCGAACATCTCGATAACAAAGACGAGCTCATGAGTACCTTGCAGGAAGCTCACCGAGTGTTGAGAAAAGGTGGTAAAATCATGGTTTTACAGCCGAACATCAAGCTAGTTGGTGGAGCTTATTGGGATTTTGTTGATCACACTTTGCCAGTTACTGAAAAAAGCCTGGCTGAGGCTTTAGAGCTCAACGGCTTCAAGGTAACATTTCAAAAAACACGATTTTTACCCTACACAGCTAGTACGGGCAAGCCAATTGTACCTTTGTTTGTCAAACTATACCTATTATTCCCACCCGCACACTATTTTATGGGCAAACAGACATTTATGATTGCCGAAAAAATATAGACCTCATACACTCTGCTTTCGTATATAATCATTGAAGATGTTATTTGTTTATTTTCTACTTGTCCATATCGTATTACTGCTACCTGCATATGGATTTTTAAGAAAATACAAAATCCTAAATGATGCTTCATTGTTACAATTGATAGTTTCATATATTGCGACAATTATTGTATTCGCAATCATGGGGTTTTTACTCTATGTTGCAAATGTACCAGAGATTGTGCTGAGAGTAGGACTCTGGGTAACTATCATCACTGGTGTTTTGTTTTTTGTACAGCAAAAAGCTTGGCGTCCGTTACTCCAGCATAGGTTCGTATTATCGTTGCTATTTGTTATGTCATTGCTACCTACTATTATCATCGGTCTAGGTGTAAATTCATCCAACAATACCTTCATACCTGATCCTGAATACAAAAAGGGCAACAATTATACTGTTCTTAGTGTGAAGGTTCTGAATTTTGCGCATACTCCTGCAAATGACAATTATATTCCGTATCGACAAGCGCAGTTTTTTGTCAATCATTCTGATCCCGAAAAAGACTCATTTATCAACGAATGGGGGGTGAGTTTTTTTCAACGAACGTTATTGATGGGCTCAGTTGTTAGTTCTTTTTTTACCCTACTTGATGACAATCCGCCGATAGCTTATACCTGGGATGGATCTTCGCTAGACCCTGATGTGACATATGCAAAATTTCAAATAATCGCCCATGTGCTCAATGCCCTTTTTATACTACCGGGATTCTTATTACTAAAAACTTTGTTTAACAAAAAAACAGCTCTTTTGTCATGCCTGCTGTTGTGTGCTAGTCATTTTTATCTGTATAACGCTATATTCTCTTGGCCAAAATCATTCACTGCATTTTTTGTACTAACTTCTTTGATATTTTTACTAGGAGAGAGAAAATATCATATAGCCATAGCAGGTGTTATTGCCGGTATTGGTTATTTTGTTCATGATTTGGCAATCGTTTTCATAGCAACAAGCTTTGTTTTTTTGTTACTAAAAAAACAATTCAAACCCGCACTCATATACTTAGCAACTGCAACACCTTTCCCTATAATATGGGGTTTTATATCAAGCGTCTTATACCATCGGCCGAGCACTTTTATATACTACCCTTTCTCCCTAGATGGCCTACCGCAGGAAGCAACAAAATCAAAATTGATTCCAACATTTTTTTCAACCAATCCACTACATATTATTCGCCTAAAAATAGATGGTGCTTTGTGGCTGATGTCACCCTACCAACTGATATTTGAAGCACACCAAAACTTTTTAAACCGTTTGTGGGCGGTTGGTATATACACGATTCCAGGTTCTTTAGGTATTGGACTGATGGCGCTAGCCCCATATTCATTGCTCAAAAAATGGAAGATGATTAAGTGGGAGATATGGTTTTTTGCACTATTTCCCGTACTAGTCATATTGTTTTTGTTTGGTGATCCAAAAGTACTTGGGTCATTGCATTTTAGTGAGCCTATTATAGTGCTGATTGTTGGCGGTATTGTACATGCGACCTTGCAACTAAAAAAACTGTACGCACGCCTACTTTTATCTGCATTTGTTGTTAATTTTGCGTACTTCGTCTTCTTTGTTTTCTATAGCTACAACTTTGGTACATTGCTGCATACCCCTTCTAATTACCTGTCTATTGTTGCCTTGGTTTGTATAGCTGTATATATAATGATTGTCTTTTTTGGATTGATTACTAACAAGAACTCATCTGTGAGAAAATTTGTAGGTGCATAACAAAGAAAACCACAAGTACTTTATCTTGAAAAAACTGTAGTATTTTGCTAGACTAAAATCACACAACAATAAAAACAAACATCACAATTACACTCTAGGGTACATTATTATGAAAGCACTAACTAAAAGAACTTCTTTTTTCAAACAACGCAAGGTGTTAATAGCATTGTTTTGCCTCATAGTTGCAATTGCGGTTGGGGTGTATTTTTTCGTTCAATACCAACAAGACCAAGCAAAAAAGCAAGAAATATCAGAGGTAAACAAGAAAAATTCAAAGACAGATAAAAGTTCAAAAAAAGATATTCTGAACAAAGATGGGGATACGACAGAATCTACCGAAGGTCTCCCAGAAAATTCAACCTCGACAACTTCTGAAAACGTACCTAATAATCCAGATCTGTCAGTGAACATCACGTCTGCCTCGCAATCTGGAGGAGCTGTTACTGCTTCGGCACAAACAAACGGTACCGGAACTTGTGTATTCATGTACGAGCCTGCGGATGGCGGCAAGCCTGTCAGTAGACAAGTAAATGTCAATGGAAATAACTGTTCTGTCAGTATCTCTCAGAACGAATTTACCTATCTAGGACAATGGAAACTCACAGCGATATATTACAGTGGTGGCAAAAAAGCGGAGGCATCTCAAAATGTTACGATCAACTAATAAAATTGCCCTTACTCTAATATTACTAGTTGGGGTATGTTTTTCGTTGGTCGCTACGCATAATGCTTCGGCGGTCACTGGATCAGACTGGAATCCAGGTAATATTATCGATGATGCTGTGTATTTTAACGCAAACGAGATGTCAACAAACGATATTCAAAACTTTCTCAATGCCCAGATGCCATCATGCGACACCTGGGGTAATCAACCTTATGGTGGAACCACTCGAGCAGCATATGGCGCATCCCGAGGCTACCCTGCTCCATATACTTGCCTAAAAGATTATGTCGAAAATCCTACAACTCACCAAAACAACGCAAACGGTGGAAGCGTTAGTGGTGGTTGGAGTGCTGCACAGATTATTAAACATGCAGCTGATACATATTCTATTAACCCGAAAGTACTAATAGTACTTCTCCAAAAAGAACAGTCGTTAGTAACTGATGACTGGCCTTGGACAATACAATATCGTTCTGCAACGGGATATGGGTGTCCAGATACAGCACCGTGTGACGCAGAATATTATGGTTTTTATAACCAAGTAGAAAAAGCTGCATACCAATTCCGCCGCTATGCAACCTACCCTAGTGAGTACCGCTACAAAGCATTCCAGTCGAACTACATTCAGTACAACCCAAATGCTGGATGTGGAGGTACAGATGTATATATTGTCAATCAAGCAACTGCTGGGCTGTACAATTACACTCCTTACCAACCTAACCCGTCGGCACTAGCGAATTTGTATGGACTCGGTGATGGTTGTGGTGCGTACGGAAATCGTAACTTTTGGCGCATGTACAGTGACTGGTTCGGTTCTACCCGAATGCAAAACCTCCCACCAATCACCTCTTCGGCCGGCTCTCCTGTAACCATGGCGCCTCAAGGTGATGACAGACTATCAGTTTTTGGAATCAATAATGCTGATATGATCTACCACAAAACCCAAACTGCAGCCAATAGCTCTAGTTGGGGTAGTTGGACACAAATGGAGGGTGGACTACGCAATATATCATCGAGTATTAACGCCGATAGAAGAATACAGTTATTTGGCATAGCAGGAAGTGGCTCTGTATATTCAAAAACCCAAACTGCAGCCAATAGCTCTAGTTGGGGTAGTTGGAATAAAATAGAAGGATGGCTTTCGACTAGTAGCCAAACGCTCAACCAGGACGGAAGGCTGAGTTTGTTTGGCGTCAATGCCGGTGGCAGTATTTATTACAAAACCCAAACTGCAGCCAATAGCTCTAGTTGGGGTAGTTGGACACAAATGGAGGGAATTCTCAAGAATATCTCTGCTCATACAAATGCTGATGGCAGAATACAACTATTTGGCGTCAACCCCCATGGTGATATCTACTACAAAAATCAAACTGCAGCCAATAGCTCGACTTGGAGTAGCTGGGTGAAGATGCCCGGCTGGCTAGAAACAGTTGCTATTGGCCGCAATGCCGATGGTAGGCTTGTAGTGTTTGGCACAAATGGTATCGGATCAATCTATTACAATACCCAAACTGCAGCCAATAGCTCGACTTGGGATGGTTGGACACAGATAGACGGTGGATTGCGACATATCACAGCTGGATCACATGCCGACGGCAGGATACAGTTGTTTGGTATTAATCAAAATGGTGATATCTACTACAAAAATCAAACTACAGCCAATAGCTCGACTTGGAGTAGCTGGGTGAAGATGGAGGGTGGACTACGCCGTCACTAAAATATATACTCGATAGTAATATTTTGGTAACTAGACAGTGAGCAATACAGCTATATGAACACGAAAAAAGTCTTTCGACTTGATAGAGATAAATTAGTACCCACTGCTGCTGTAGCTTTTTTTGTATTTTATCTGTTGTCGTTCCTGAAAATAACTAGTTTTGATGTATCCAATAGTACGGACAGTTCTTGGCAGTATGCATTGAGCGGTTTACGCCATGCCTCGCAGCATTTAGGAATAGACCTGTATTTTACATATGGACCTTTGTTTGAGATACTACCTACTTATATTCATGCATATGATACTGTGGCAAACTATATTATTGGAATCTTTTTGTTTTTATTTATCTTTGTTGTTAGTTCAATTGCGATATCAAGACTCTATTTTCAAATACCTTCGATTGTTTTTGGAATAAAGAAAGAGTTGGTGTGTAGTATTTTGGCGGTTGGCTTGTTTTTTACACTCATTGATGTTGATACTTCTCTTAATATACTCCTACTTCTCATCGTTACTGCTGCTCATTTTGAAAAAAAATATCTTTTCAAAATCCTATTTCTTTTGCCTATTTTGCTACTAGCCTATTACAAGTTTAGTTATTTTATACCTGTAGCTATGTTGTTACCTGTGGTTTTTGTGGGCGATTTACGCTTTCGTTCAGTAGTGCACGGTTTGTATAGAGCTATTCCTGTATATATTTTATTGTTTTCTATATTCTTTATTATTACTCCAGGTAGCAATCTGATACATTTTGCAAAGTACATGCATTATTCCCTAGTCAACACAGCGGCTTATAGTGAATTTATGGGGTTGCCTTTTTCAAACTTTTTTTTAATAATCATGATTTATATATTGATAATGGCATGTACAACTGGGTCATTTTTTTACAGGATATTTAATCAAAAAAATCTGAAACGTTCACTAGGCAGTGCTTCGTTTAGCAGTTATGTTTTGCTAGGCTGCGCGTTTTTACTGGTGATGTTTATCGACTTTAAACACGCTGTAGTTCGTAACGATTCACACCTATTATCATTTACACCTTTTGTGTTTTTGGGTGTGTGTTTTGTAGTGTGGAATATAAGCTATGTAACTAAGGTCAAAAAAATTCTTTATAACGCTAGCGCACAGAGACTACTACCCTATGGTTTTGTAGTGGTGGTGGTCATCTTTCATATATGTATATCTATTGGACTTGGCTCGAGCGTGCGAAACTACACTGATATGATCGGAGAGATAATCAAACAAACAACAATCAGTAGTAGGTTTAACTACACAGCATTTATAGATGCAAAAAATGAGTCAGAAAAAAGTATTACTCTAAGAGCAAAAGAAATCGCTAAGATACGATCGCAGATGAAAGAACTCCCAAACCAAGATAAGCCTGTTATATTTTATGGAAACACGAATCTTTATGGCGAGGTATTGAGACAAGATCGTGAGGTATTATACCCTCCTTATATACAAAACTATGTCGCATACCCCCCTTCACTCGGTGACAGTTTGTATCTTTCTTTTATACAGCAGCACCCCGATGCCCTAATTTATATTGATGAACGCGAAGCATCAATAGATGGCCGCGTGCCATCATATGAACTGAACGAGTTTTTCCAGTATTTGGTGCACAACTACCAAGTTGTTGCCTCAGACCAGGATAATAGGCAGTACGTACTGGAGCGAAAATACAACAAAGAAGCTGTGTGTACCCACCTTTCTGATATAAAAATAGAAGACAATATTCAGACACAACTACCAAAAATACCGTCTTTATCAAAGGATCAATATATCAAAATGAAAGTTGATAGCAGCCAGAATGCGTTAGTATCGGCAACATCAGTCCTCATAAAAAATCCTGTTTATCAGATGATCCTTATCACCCCAGAAGGACAGCCTTTTAAAGCCCGAATCACAAAAAGCACTCTAAAACACGGGATAGCCGTAAGTCCTCTTCCGCTGAGCTTCACAGACCACTACATGAAAAAACCTTTTGTTATGAAGGGCTTTACTTTGTTAGATGGATTTCCTATGAGTTCTGAATATAGCGGCGTATTAGAGCTTTGTACATACAAGTAGTTGCGCTCCCCTCTCATCTGGTATAATGAACAGAGCTTATGCAAAAGAAACAGCCTAACACATCTTGCCTCATTATCAGCTACGGACCAGTGCCTACGCCACAATATCAAACAGTTGAGGGTGGTGGTATGCGAGCCTGGGGGCTCGCAGAGGGGCTCAAATCACACGGTATAGACGTAACTGTGGGTATCAATAGCTCTTTTATACAAGAGCTATCTGAGCACCAAGGCATTAACCTTGTAAACTGGAATCTCGACGACAACTTTGTTGCACTCATAAACTCTTTTGACAGTGTTGTTATTAGTTACTGTATGGGAGACCCTTCAACATTTGTTGTTGATCATATATCAGATGATGTTCAGTTGGTACTAGATGCGTACGTGCCTATTTATATCGAAGTATCCGCTAGAGATTCCCAGGACATCAAAACTGAATATATCAACTACATGTCTGATATGGGTGGATTTAATAAAGTGCTAGCGAGAGGAGACTTTTTCTTAACAGCCAATGCACCACAAGATATGCTTTATAGTGGGGTTTTATCGGCACTTGGCGTTATTAATCCTCGATCATATAGAGAAACAAGGATTGTACGAACACCGTTCGGAATACACAGAACACCAGTTAAACCCGGTTCTAACCCTTATAAAAAACTAGGTATACATGATGATGATTTCGTTGTGCTT
Organism: uncultured Candidatus Saccharibacteria bacterium; assembly: GCA_964348695.1. Classification (GTDB taxonomy): domain Bacteria; phylum Patescibacteriota; class Saccharimonadia; order Saccharimonadales; family Saccharimonadaceae; genus JACPYF01. The sequence goes on from CAYGDI010000004.1 coordinate 87,587, forward strand.
TGGTTTGGCGGCATTTATCCATGGTTTCATATCGAAGAATATCTGGATGCCATCAAAATACTCTCAGCAGATAAAAAGTTAAAATTTGTATTCGTTGGTGGAAAAAATCCATTCAACCCAAATCCAGATTTTTCTCGACAATACGATAGTGCTTTGACTTTTTCAAAAGAAAACAAGCTACATAATACGCAGATGTTTTTTGTAGACTGGGTGGATTTTGATAAAAGAGTTGACTGGTTTGCTCACGCAAAAGTCGTTGTCAGCCTCAATCAACCAGGAGAGGAAAATACGTATTCTTGGCGAACAAGAGTTATGGATTTTGTTTGGGGAGAAATTGTCACTATAACAAATGGAAGTGATCCTCTAAGTGAGGAGCTGCTAGAAAACGAAGCAGCAATCAGAATCAAAAGTTTATCAAAAAAAGATATAGTTGATGTCATTCTCTCTATTAAAAAAGACACAAAGAAGCTAGCATACACAAAGAAGCAGCTGCTAAAAATCAAGGAGACGTATTACTGGGACATTGTCACTAAAAATATTTCCAAATCGATCAAAAAGCACGATCTACCTTACCAAAATGAAAAAAAATTCCGCTCTTCAATCAATATGACTCAAGCTGTGCAGAACCCTGTCCCTACAGGAAAGTTAAGTAAAATGAAAAAAATTGTTTCTGCTGATACTTTCAGTAAAATACGGCAAAAAGGTATTCGTAGAAGCATGAAACTTGCTGGTTCTATTGCAAAAACCCAAATTACACAGTCACTAAGATCTGTTGATGGTCAGCCTCAGTATGTTTTTATATCCCACCCTATCAACAATACAGGCGCACCTATCGTACTACTACAGATGGTGGAGGAATTCGTACAAAAATATGGTAGTAACAGGGTGCGGGTTATTGCTCCGGGTGTAGAAGAAGAGCAAGAAAAATATCTAAAAAAGCTTGGTATCACTGTTGAAAAGGCTGCTGCAGGTATGAGTCTGCATTTTGTACGTGCGCAGCTGGCACTAAAAAAGAATGATTTTGTGATCATGAATACAATTGCTATTTATGATAATTATCGTGACTTTGTATTGCTTTGGCTCAAAATAGGACGACTTAAACACGCCTATTGGTTTATACACGAAGACACTGCTCAAATACCAGTTATACACAAAGAATTTTTGGAAAAGAAAAATATTCATCATATACAACAACTAACCAAAAGCAAACAGCTAACTCTGCTTTTTCCATCGAAAAGGACGGAGCTGGAGTATATAAATTTACTTGAAATACCAGCATCAGCAACAAAAACAGTTGGACTACATGTTGATGTAGACGATTCATACAAAAATGCACCGACAGAAACCAGCTTTACGTCGATTAATTTTTTGATATCAGGTACACCCTCTGACGGTCGGAAAGGTCAAATGCTTGCATTAATGGCGTTTTATCGATTCTTAAAAGACCACTTTGAATCTTCACCATCATCGTACCGACCATTCAAACTACACCTCGTAGCTATTGGTGATGATTATTTGTCGCAGCAGATAAAATGGATTAGTAAATCAATGCTGCAAAAACACGTCGTACTATACCCTTCTCTGCCAAAAAATAAGGCTCTTGAGGTTACAGCAGATTGCAATGCAGTTATATGCTGCTCACTCAATGAAACATTTGGATTGTATGTTGCTGAGGGCATGCAGATGGGCCATATTGTACTAAGAAATAACAGTGCAGGTATGGATGAGCAGCTCAGAGATGGTAAAAATGGATATTTTATAGATCATACAGACATAGAACAGTTTACAAAGGTTATAGAAAAAATCCTCAACAAGAAGACATCATCGAATAAAGATTTGCAAAAAATGGGCATTACATCACAAAAAATGATTAGAGCCTACGGTGAAAATTCTTATCTGAGCTATTTTGACTGATTTTTATTTAGTACTTTTTTAGCTTTTTGTAGCTTTTTAACTACCTTTGAAACTGGTGAGTTTTTTACTTGATATTGATTCTTTTCGATAACTTTTTGGGCACTACTAAGTTGTTTTTCGAGATGACTAATCACTTTTGCCTGAGCATCAGCATGAGCTTTGATTGCCGCAATTTGGCTGTTAAGATCAGTTAATACATCGTCTCTGTATTGTTCTGGTTTTTCTATAGGACTTTGTAGTTCTGATTTTTTTGGCTCGCCTATCTCTAGGACAAATTTGTATTGAAAAGCTCTGGCTTCCATTTTTTTCGTCATATTCCAAAAATCTTTTGAGGCGGTTAGTCCGTACTTTTCCAGTAACTTTTCTATAATTTCTTTCGGGTAATCATTGGTTGAAGAATCTACCCTAACCACACGGTAGCCAGCAGCATGAGCGATTTTGGTAAAAGAGTTTAGGGTAAAATATTTCAGATGTGTGTTATCGAGGATACCCATTTTTTCATATTCAAAATTACCGCCAAGAAGCTCTAGTCGAGTGCTGATATGTGCAATATTAGGTGTAGATATAAATATTTTTCCATTTTTTTTCAGAAGTTTTTTTGATTTTTCTAATGCTTCTTGAGGATATTTAAGATGTTCTAATACGTCACCATAAAAAAGAGCGTCGTATTTTCTCTCGTACACATCGCTAGACCATTCGCCATCAAGATCAAACGAGTATACACCATCAAGTACTTTTTTAGCCTCCTCTTTGTCAGGACTTATTTCAAGCCCATACACAGTGCAATTTTTTGCATCTTTTAGAAATTTACCAAAATACCCGGTACTACAACCAAAGTCCAGTATTGTTGAACCTTCGTTGATATCGTCGTAAAACCACTCAACTGCACCCTTTAAGCTAGGTGGCATATTTTCTGAATATTTAGACATTTTTTATACTCCATTTGTGCTTCATTAAACTAACGCCCTCAAATTTTGTGTCTTGTTTCACGCTGAAACTATGTATACGCGGTTTGTAGTATATTGCTTGTTCGGCTGTTTCGTTGAGTACTGCCATATTAATATAGTACCTACCTGGAGTTAGATTTTGGTCTATGTTGATCTCTGCTACACAAGAATTGGATGTTATCGCTTCTAGATCACTGATCTTTGTATTAGTACCAAAACAATAGTTGTCTTTTTCGTTAAAAATCTGAAATCCTAGATGAATATTTTGTCCTTTTAGTTTGTGATCAATTTGGAATCGAAATCGAACACTACTAAGAGTGCTTATTGAAGACACTTTTATATTCTCTGAGTCGAACGCACCTTTGTATTGAATCGATACTTGGTGGTTTTTTTCAGTTTCATGTTCCTGGTGGGTGTCTTGATCATAATTGAGCTCAAGATATTTATCAGCAACTTTACCAGAGCTGCCAATGATTTTTACTTCGCCTTTATCCACCAGCATAGCCCTGTCACAAAACCTTAAGACAGCGCTCATATCATGGGTCACTAGAATAACAGTCCTACCTTGTGATTGTATTTCCCTAAACATTTCATAGCATTTTTGTTGAAACGCGGCATCGCCAACAGCCAACACTTCATCAATCAAGAGAATATCGCTCTCTGCTCTGATTGCTATAGAGAATGCAAGTCTGACCTGCATTCCAGAAGAGTAGTTTTTAAGTTTTTGATCCATAAAGTTTTCGAGCTCGGCAAACGTCACAATATCGTCATACATCTCTAACATTTGCTTTCGATCAAACCCTAGTAGCGCACCGTTCATAAAAACATTTTCACGACCGGTTAGTTCCATGTTAAAACCAACGCCCAGCTCAATAAATGGTGTCAAACTACCATTTACTTGAACTAAACCTTCGTCTGGCGCATAAATGCCTGCCAAGAGCTTCAGAAGGGTGCTTTTACCACTACCGTTGCGTCCGACAATACCGAAAAACTCTCCTTTTTTTATATCGAATGACACTCCATCAAGTACGTTTTGCTTTTCGTAGCCACTTTTTGGGCGAAATATATTGATCGCGGCTTGTTTGATACCTGAATATTTTTCATGAGGCAGTAAAAAGCTTTTTTTCAATTCTTTTACTACAACAGCTAGTTCTTGATTGGTATTATCAGCGCTCATTAGACATTCTCCGAAAAGTATTTTTGGTGCTTTTTAAAATACCATACAGCAAATACTATAGATACAGTAACGATAATATACGGAATAGCCGATATGAAAGGGTTTTGTATGAAGTTACCCACCGTCATTGTTTCGTGCGATATTAGGTTATAGCGAGCATCTTGAATGATTTGCGCCATTGGACTGAGGAGTAGTATTTTTGCAGCAACTTCGCTTTGCGCAATAACCATACTGAGGGGATAAAGTATTGGTGTTGCATAGAACGCTCCCTGTAAAAATACCTCCCATATATGACTGATGTCTCGATATTTTACGTATAGGGCGGCTAGTAGAAACGCTACGGCAAGCGAAAACACATAGAGCTCAAGTATCGTGAATGGTAAAAGAAGAACAGTCCATTGCAAATCGACTTTATTAATCACCACAAAAACCATAACAACCAATAGATTGAGGAACAAGTTGATAAGCGCAGATAATGTCCCTGATATTACGATGATATATTTAGGAAAATTAATCTTTCTGATCAGATCACCCCTAGAGACGATCGCTTCCATGCCTTGGCTTGTAGCTTCAGTAAAAAAGCTCCAAAACACAATACCTAGCAACAAATACACTGGAAAATGTTCTACATCTGCACCGAATCGCAAAAACTTAACAAACACCACATACAAAATAGCAAAAAGCATGAGTGGTTTTAGAAGTGACCAGAGGTAGCCAAGTACAGATCCCTGATAGCGAAGTTTAAAATCGGTAATGACGAGCTCTCGCAAAAGTATACGATTTCGTCGACTAAAAATGTTCGAGATTTTCATAAGTTATGCATTTCATTATAGAATAAAAGGAATGAATAAACTAGCTGTTGTTGTCCTAAATTGGAATGGCTCCGATATACTGCAAGATTGTATCGATTCTCTTGCTACCCAATCATATAAAAATTATCAGATTGTTATCATTGATAATGACTCTAAAGACGATTCACACAAAGTGATAGACGCACTCGCTAAAAAGTACGCTGACTTGCTACATGTTATCTATAACGACAAAAATAGTGGGTTTGCTGGGGGTGTCAATATCGGTATTGATTACGCCATCGAGCATGATTTTGATGGTGTTGCATTGTTTAATAGTGATGCTAGAGCTGATAAGAATTGGCTCGGGGAATTATCAAAAATTTTAGACGAAAAGGAAGAAGTTGGTATTGCAACCTGCCTACTACTCCACGAAGACGGTGCGACGATCGACAGCACCGGTGACTGGTACTCTACTTGGGGTTTGTCATTTCCCAGAAATAGAGATGATAGTTCCACAAAAGCTTCACCGAGTGGTTATGTATTTAGTGGGAGTGGCGGTGCTAGTCTTTATAGGGTTGAGATGTTAAAAGATATTGGTTTGTTCGATGAAGCATTTTTTGCCTATTATGAAGATGTTGATATAAGCTTCCGGGCTCAGCTTGCGGGTTGGAGAGTTTATTATAATAAAAAATCTGTCGTTTATCACGAACAAGGAGGAACAAGTAAAAAAATCCCTGGCTTTACTATCAAACAAACTTTCCGTAACCTACCTATGCTATATATCAAAAACGTACCTACTCGATTTCTTTTAGTAATTGGTATTCGGTTGTGGCTAGCGTATATACTTATGTTCTTTAATACACTGCGTCGAGGTAGTTTTTTGTATGCTGTACGGGGCTGGATAGAAAGTATAATACTGACACCTGGCGCGTTTATAAAGCGCTTTCTTATACAACGTCATAAAAAAGTGTCTGATGAATATATAAAATCAATGTTATGGAAAGATCTTCCTCCCGAACAGTCTGGTTTGAGAAAATTTAGAAAAATACTTAGCTTTGGGAAAATTGATTAATGGCACGAATAGTAATAGATGGTCGAATCATAAATAGCTCTACAGGTAGATACGTTGAGCGTCTAGTTACATATTTGGAAAAAATCGACAAAACCAATGAATACATTGTGCTGGTTCCAAAAAAAGATCTTGATTATTGGAAACCGTCTGGTGATAATTTCACGGTTGTAGAGTGTAATTACAAAAACTACTCTTTTGGTGAACAGTTTGGGTTTGTGTTTCAACTCTATAGACTAAAGGCTGATTTAGTACATTTTTGCATGCCTCAACAGCCTTTGTTGTATAGAAGAACACACGTCACAACTATGCACGATTTGACACTACTTCGCTCCGTTAGTTCCGACAAAAACTATCTTTATTTCAAGTTTAAACAGTTTATAGGTAGTTTTGTATGGAAATATGTGGGCAAAACATCAACATACATCATGGCTATAACCGAATACACTAGAAAAGATTACCTGAATTTTTCTGGTGTAGATGAAAAAAAAGTAATAACGACCATTTTAGCCGCAGATCAAACAACTTCGCAGCCAGAAAAGATAGATATACCCTACAAAAACTATCTTATGTATTTGGGACGTCAAGGTGATCACAAAAATATCAAACGCTTAATATTGGCGCATCAAAAATTACTAGAGACATATCCCGACCTGGGGTTGGTATTAGTGGGCAAAAAAAATCAACTCATAAGAATCAATGAACAGTGGGTAGATAAAAATAAATACAAACAAGTACTATTCACTGGATTTTTATCAGACGAACAGGCCGCTTGGTTGTATGCTCATGCAAGAGTATATGTCTTTCCTAGTCTTATGGAGGGGTTTGGTCTGCCAGGGCTCGAAGCAATGTTATATGGCGCTCCTGTAGTTAGTAGTGACGCAACTTGTCTACCTGAGGTATATGGCGACGCAGCACTATATTTTAATCCCAAAGATGTTGATGATATGGCTGAAAAAATCACAAAGGTACTAGACAACAAAACCTTGCGCGCTACTTTGATATCAAAAGGTTATAAACAGGTAAAAAAATACTCATGGACAAAAATGGCTCAACAAACCCTAGAAGTATATACCAAAGCTTTAGGGAATAGTAAATAGTCGCAAAACTCTATTTGCTGACTCATTGATCGCACTTATTGTTTGTCGACCATCTTTCCAGTACCACTGCGGACTACTGTAGAGTATGTAGTTCATAGCTCCACCACCCTGCAAAAACACTCCAAGGCAAAGTAATAAGAATAATGCTTGGTATTTTGCTTGCCGTAAATAATACCTAAAAGCAAGACCCACTACCGCAAATATCGGGATAAGAATCGGGATAAAATACCTACCTTGTGTAGCTGTCACAGTACCTATATACATGTAGTCTGTGTAGTTACGAACCCACATACTCACGACAAAAACCCCTAATGTTCCCATAGTTAAGTAGCGTAGTTTACGATTTGGTAGTTTTTTCCAGCTAAATACAAGTGCTATTATTGCCAAAACTAGTACAAACCAACTAGCAATCCTCATAATAGGTGTACCTGGAGACCATTTAATAGCTGTGGGTAGATAACGAATCTGCAAAGCTTGATTGTCATCATCATAAGTAAATGCAGCGACTCCAGTAAAATCAGTGTAGACGTCTGGAACCCAGGATTTGTAAGTGTATTCAGCTGGGTTATTTCTTCTTTTACCGCTTTCTAGGTTTTCCTGTCGCCAGGTTGTATCTCGTCTCCATACTGTGTATTGAATACAACTTTCATCACTATGTATACGATCACATTTTGGCTCAATAGTATGGTATTGGACGATATTAGTACCATAGCGCTCGATGAATAGCCCTATTCCAAATAGTAAAAATAGTAAACTAAAAACTATAGTGATTTTTGGTATGTTTTTAGTTTGTATCAATAGTTCTGTTGGTAATTTCGATCTATATTTTCTCCATAAAACAATCAATACGAACAATACACTACTAAACGCGATTGGTAGAATAGTAAATTTAACCAGGCAAGCTACTGAACTGGTGGCTAATAACAAAATCAACCAAAGAGATTGTTGTTTGGTAGTTTCAACTGCACGTATGCTGATATAAAAAATAGTTGCCACAAATAAAAACGCAAGTGAATCGTAGTTTATTTGGCTCATCGCAAATGGCACTATTGGTATCATCGTAAATACAGCTATTGAAAGGTGTGTCATGGTTTTTGTTAGTCCAGTTCGCAGCAAAAATGCTCTGAAGACGAATAGACCCGCTACAACAAAACTGATACATATAAGACGCAGCGTAATGATTGTTACTTGTAAGTCACTGCTAAATAGTTCTATCAACCTATAAGGAAAACTCATTAGGTAGTGAAACATATATGAACCGTATCTTGTTATATCGCCGTGAAATGAAGCCTCTGGTGGTTGGGTTTGTATAAAAGGAAGTAGTTGTCGGGAGTATATATCAATAATACCCAAGTGATACTCCTCATCAAAGAGCATTGGGTATATTGCTGAGAGGGCTATCCAGATAGTTTGTATTAGAAAAAAGCCAATAACACAGAAAAAAAACCAATTACTACCTATTACTTTGGAAATTTTTGAAGTCTTTGGTTTTCTGGTTTGTTTGGCTGTCATAGTTTATTTTTTACTGATAACAATATGTCGATCCCTTCCTTCACCTTCTGAATGAGTTTCTAGATCTGGGTATTCATTCACCGCCTGGTGTACCACACGCCTATCTGCTGCGTTCATTGGCTCTAGTTCGTGTTGTTCGCTTGTTTTTTGTACGTTCTCTAAGATGTCTTTTATTTTACGAACGAGTCTATCTGCACGTTGTGCTTTGTAGTCAGCAATATCTATATTGATACGATGAATTACCGCATCATGATTTCGCAAAGTTGTTGATACAATAAATTGCAGAGATCTCAAAGTTTCACCATTATGACCTATCAAAAAGCCGTTGAGGTGAGTACTTGGTACTTTGAGTTCAATTACTTCGTCATCTGCTAGTGCTTTTATATCGATATTAAGTCCAAAAAAAGACAATGTATCTTCAAGATATTTTTTTGCATAGCGTATTGATTGCTCTCTATCCATTACTACCTCTTCTTTCTTTTTTTATTTGATTTTTTAGAGGTAGATTTTTTTGTTACTATTTTTGCTTCTTTGATGCGTGAAGTATTTTTGGACGATGCTAGTTGGGTGAGCTCTTCTTCGTCTTGTTTTAATACAAAATATTGCTGTACAACCGCAACCATACTAGATACAGCATAATATAGTACAACTGCTGCGGGTAGGTAGAGTGCAAATACAAGTAAAAGAAGTGGCATAAAAGTCGCCATTTTACTGCCCATTGCGGCACTTATTTCTGATTGATCAGCCTCTTTGCCCTCTGATGCTTCTTTTAGTATTTCTCTTAGTTTTTTTCTTGAACCATCATTTGGCATCAGTTGTTTTGTTTGGATATATTGGAAAAAAGCAGCAACAAAAGCAAGCAGCACAAGTACTGGGTGTATCTGTCCCCCGCCTAATGCGGTTTGGGTCAAATCTATAACACCAAGTAGTGTTTCATCGAATTGGTGACTGCCTTCGATAATATTTTGTATATCGGGAAGACTTTTTGTGAAGCTATATAGATGTGTAGCTATCTGGTCGCGATGATTGGTGATGATATTAATCACGACATATATACCGATAAATATTGGTATTTGGAGTATGAGTAGACCTATCGAACTAAATGGTTTTACTCCTCTTTCCCTGTATAGTTCCATCATTAGTTTTGCCTCTAGCTGCTTGTCGCCCTTGCTTTGTTTTTTGATTTTTTTCAACTCTGGTTGGACTTTTCTCATTAGTTTTGTCTGGTGCAGTTGTTTCTTAATGAGTGGCCACAACGCAATTCTGATGAGAATAGTAAAAAGAATAATACTTATACCAAAATCATCTACAAAAGCATAGATAAGTAGTAGTGTATTAAAAATCGGCTGTACAATGACAATATCAAAAATGTTCATTAAAAGGTCTCCTTGTCTTTAGTACTATTCTAATTGATTAGGCTGTCTTTTGCTAGAAGATCGGTTAGTAGAGTGTGAAGTTTTTTTGGATCTTTGTCTATAGTCTCTGGTGTAAAAACTGTTATTGCAATATCGTATGGTGATTTTATACGATACATTTCAAGCCGAATAATCTCGTATATTCTACGGCGTAACACATTTCTTTTCACTGCGGATTTGAATACTTTTTTACTGACAACTACAGCAAATCTTGAGTGTACTCTTTTGTCGTTTTTTATATAAGTCAAACCAAAATCTTTAGTTCTTATCTGAGTACCATTCCGGTATAAATATCTCAGACTCCCATGACCGTGGAAACGATTTTTATGAGAAAGCATATATATAGTATAAACGCTAGGCGCTTAGTTTGGCACGTTGTTTGAGACGACGAGCTTTTAGTATGAGCCGACCTGCTCTTGTTGACATACGTGCGCGAAAGCCATGCTTACGTGCACGACGACGACTTTTTGGTTGATGTGTTCTCTTTGGCATATCTGTAAACTGTAGCATATTTTAGGCTGAATAGGAAGTGTGGGACTTGTATTTTATGGTTTTTATTGAGACATACATTATTTTTTACACATTACTAGACTTGATTTCCACAGTTTACTATCTGTTAAATTTGTTATGTGTAAAACTCCACCCCTATCCGTGTTTGTGTTTTATCTAAATGCTTTTGGTTGTGGAAAAGTGCGTGTGTGAGGTATAGTTGTTAGTAGTTAAGAAGCTAATGTGAGGAGTTAAGTGAACCAAGTTTTGTGGCAAACAGTGCTCGGTGAGATTGAAGTTTCGGTATCCAAGGCGGCATATGCCGCTTGGTTTAAAGAAACGGAACTTATTGAAGAATCCAGCGGGGATGAGTTGATTATAGGTGTTAAAAATATCTTCACAAAACAACAACTGGAAACAAAGTTTGATTCTCAAATACGCCAAATATTAGCGAAAAATAAAATAAATCCAAAATCAATAACTTATAAAATACGTTCTGAAAAAAAGACTATTCGTAATCAAACCGCTGTATTAGATGGGTTTAACCCAATGAAAATATCTAATCAAAACACAAAAGATAACCATATGGAAAATGTTTTTAATCCAAAATATACTCTGGATTCTTTTGTGGTTGGTAGTAGTAATGATCTTGCTTATACTGTTGCTCAGGCTATTATAGAAAAACCTGGACAACGGTATAATCCGATGTTTGTTTATGGAAATGTTGGTTTAGGTAAAACCCACCTTATTCAGGCAATAGGTAACGAACTTCAGAAAAAGGACCCTAAATTAAACATACACTACACTACTACCGAGGCATTTATTGGAAAATTTATGTCATACCTACGTAATAAAAATAAGAGAGATAATTTTTCAGATAGATATAAAAATATTGATGTATTAATATTAGATGATATACAGTTTATCGCTGGAAAAGAGACAACAGAAGAAGCTTTTTTTCATATATTTAATTACCTTCATCAAAACAATAAACAAATTCTAATTAGTTCAGATAAGCCACCTAAACGTATAGCTAGTTTGACAGATAGATTACGTAGTAGACTCGAGTGGGGTATGGCTATTGATATTCATATGCCAGATTTTGAAACACGTTGTGCAATTTTGCAAAGTAAAGCTATGCAATCAGGTTTTGAATTAGAATATGAAACGATAGAATTTATCGCAAGCAGTATAAAAACAAACGTAAGAGAATTAGAGGGTGCACTAAACCAATTATTGGCTTTTTGTGAAATGAGAGGTATCCATCCTGATAAACAAATAGCGGAGGGTATTATCGGTAATGTTTCACGCACTAGACCAAAACATCTATCCCCAAAACAAATAATCACTAAAGTCGCTCATCATTTCAATGTACCTATAGAGGATATTATTAGCCCAAAGAGAGATAAATATATTATGATACCTCGTCAAATAGCAATGTATTTAATGAGAAGTGAACTACACACTAGCTTCCCTACTATTGCAAAAGAATTGGGTAGAAAAGATCACACAACAGCTATACATTCTGTTGATAAAATAACAAAGGCTGTTAAGTTAGATTATACGATTCGTGAACACGTCTCTGAAATAAGGGAAAAATTATATGTGTAAAAATAGTGAAAAACATATAGAAAACTTTTTAGTAATCCTGTGTATAAAAGTTAGTTTTTTCACATATATAATTTCGTATTTGTATATTGGTTGGTATTTTACACATTTTTTTACTAGAACTATCCATCTTTTTTACACATACAGAAAATATAATTTAACTGTTATTAAAGACCTTTTTTACACATTTTACACACCTACTATCACTACTACTAATTTAAATAAAGGAATAATATAATAATGAAACTTACTGTAACTCAAGAAAATTTAAATAAAGCACTTTTAATTGTCTCTAAGATAGCTGGTAGTAAAACCCCTCTACCAATATTAAATAATATATTACTAAAAACAGAAAATAACAGATTACTTTTAGCAGCAACTAATTTAGAGATAGCTATAACAGTATTTATTGGGACAAAGATTGATAAAAAAGGTTCCCTTACAATTCCTGCAAAACTAATCACAGAATTTGTAAATAATTTACCTAAAGATAATATTGATATCGAGAATAAAGGATCACATATCGATATAAAATCAGGTATGTACAAATCAACAATTAATGGACTATCATCTGATGAATTTCCTAGTTTACCTATTATTTCAGAAAAAAATTCAACCTCAATCACCCTTCCAACAATATTACTAAAAAAAGCAATTATCCAAACATCTGTAGCCGCTAGCCACGATACAACTAGACCTATGCTTACTGGAGCATATCTTCATACTTTTAATGGTAGTTTATATATCGCTACAACAGATGGTTATAGATTAGCTGAAAGAAAAATAACAGATATAAAAACTAAAAAAGCAATAGATACTATAATACCAATATCATCACTACAGGAAGTTGTCCGCGTTATTCCAGATGACCAAAACGATATAGAAATTTTAATTGATGAAAATCAAATAAGGTTTAGAGTGAATGATATTGAAATAACTAGTAAATTAATAGATGCAACATTTGTTGATTATAGACAACTCATACCAAATACTCAGGATATTAAAATAATTATAGACAAATCAGAACTTACCCGTATTGTAAAAGTTGCAAGTTTATTTGCAAGAGAAAGCGCAGGTGGTATTACAATAAAAACCGATTCTTCAAATAACACAATATCTATTCATTCTATAGCATCACAAATAGGTGAAAACACCTCTTCTGCAAACGCAGAAATAGAGGGAGATGGTAGTATAACCTTAAATTCAAAATACTTACTCGAAGCACTTGGTTGTATAGATGGTGAGAAAGTAGAGTTTAATTTCAATGGAAAACTTTCTCCAAGTGTACTGACTGATGCTGATGAGGTGGAATCAGTATATCAGCATATTATCATGCCACTCAAGAGTTAATATGATCTCAACTTTACGAATGAAATATTTTCGGTCTCATAAAAATGTTTCATTTAATTTTTCAGAAAAAACAAATATTATCTTAGGAAAAAATGGTTCCGGTAAAACCAATATAATAGAGGCGATACTAGTACTTGCAACTGGAAAATCATATAGAGCAAAAGATACATATCTTATACAAAATACATCAGATACATCTTTAATAGAGGGTTTTTTCGACGGCAAAAAAAGAACAATTACAATCAACACAACACAACCTAAAAAAATAACAATCAACAATAATACGTTTTCAAGAATGAGTTTTAATAACACTATACCTGTTGTCTTGTTTGAACCGGATTTTATGCAAATAATAGCAAGAGGTCCGGATACTAGGAGAGATTATTTTGATACTATTCTTTCAAAAACAACACCCAACTACCAAACAAAAATTAATACTTATAAAAGAATTATTACCCAAAGAAATAATCTATTAAAAAGACAAACTTTTTCTAGAGATGAGATGTTTGTTTGGAATATAAAACTAAGCGAGTTAGCAACAATAATTACTACAGAAAGAGTAAACCTTCTAAAATCAGTAAATAATCAAATAAGTTCAATATACAGTAAATTAGCAGACAAAAAATACGATATATCTATAAATTACCAAACGAAAATACAGCTTGATAATTATACAAATGATCTTCTAAAAAAGCTAGAATCAAACCTAGACATAGATAAGGATCAAGGATTTACTTCATTCGGTCCACATAGAGATGATTTTTTATTTAAAATTAACAAAAAAGATGCTTCTACATCTGCATCACGTGGTGAAAATAGAACAATACTCCTAGCATTAAAGATAATAGAATCAAACCTTATTAAAGAAGTAAGACAAGTAAAACCGATACTACTTCTAGATGACGTATTCTCTGAGCTTGATGAAGTAAGACAAGCTAAACTAGTGGATTTTTTTTATGACAATCAAGTTATTATAACAACTACAAATATTAACCCTCTTATGGCGGGAGTTGATGGTAATATAATTACTATTAACTAAAAAACAATGCTAGTGTATTTCGGAAAAACTATATCACTCTCTATAGGCAATTTCCATGAAAAATTAAACTCTGAAGGTTGAAAGTTCTTACTATTCAAAAATACATCAACAAATTCCGCCTGCTCTAAAAATGGCGTATTACTGTATAAAAACACTACAGTAGTGGTGTCTAGGGGTTCTTTTTCTATCCAAAAACTACTATTTCCACTATTATCATTATCTATTTCTGGATTAAAAGAAGTTGGCTTTCTTTTTTCACTAATATTTTTTTCGTCAGAAGAAGTGAGATTATTATTATAATCAATTAAATAGACTGTATTTTTGTGGTCAAAAAATAGCTTCGATGTAATATCAGGATCTTTACTTGGTTTAATAATATCTTTTACATCACCATTAACAGCTTTCTTTATAGAACCATCTAGTGAAAAGTATGATAGATCACCCTGTGTGTCAACATATACACTACCCATTAATGTTTTAAAATCCTTTATTTTTAGCACGTTTTGGTTTTTGATCAATACTAGTTTTTGATCTATATCTTCATCCAACTCCTGATGTATATCACCACCATCTTCACCACCAGATACTTCAGGTGTGAATTCGTTGACAAGTATATTATTACTATCTTGGGAGACAAAAGAGCCTATACTTGCTTCAGTACTATAGATATTTGTTACTTTATTTGTTGCGGTATCTATTTTGTGTAAGGTGTTTTTATTACCACTAATACCACTAAATAAAATACTTTTGTCGGTAACAACTACGTTAGTCACTAAATCAACACCATCTAGTTTTAAACTACTCTTACTTTTTTTGTTAATATCATAAAAAGTCACTACTTTTTCTTTAAAACAAACAAGACCACTGCCGTTAATTTGTTTTAAGTACTCACAACCTTCCAAACCATCGATATTGAGTGATATATAACTTTTACTTTTAAAATCATACATCCACCAAATTTCCGTATCATTTTCAACGCGGACTTTATTATTAATAGTATCTAAATCATCACCACTACCAGGGCTAGACAGTGCTCTGAAAATAACTTTATCTCCTTTACCAAAATCAACATCAGTAATATCATTTTGTAGATAAAGATAATCACTCAATCGTTCAATCGTATTCTTTTCTATATTATACGAAGCAAAAAAAGATTTGGTAAAAAAGTAAAGTTTATCTCCTTTTAGTTCATAATTTTGTATATTATTTGTTATTTTATAAAACTTCCTCTCCTCTTTGTTGTCAGTATTTAGTAAAATAACACCAATAATAACAACAAATAGTAACAGTGTTGCTATGATGAAAATCTTTCTTCTATCTTTCACTTTTTTCAATCTCCTTTTCTACCACAACAGGTAATGTTCCAGGTATATACCCGCCGCCATCTTCCATGTATGAAATAACTTTCCATTCACTACCAATTCTTTTAGATACTAATATAATAGTATCAGCTTTATATACCACCACCCATGTGTGATTGTTAAAAAACTTTGCCGACATATCTGATTTTTTAATATCACACAAAAATCCTTTTATAGTGCAAGCATCATCAATTACACGATCTTTGTCAAACATACCAAAGTCAATCTCTATAAAATTATTACTACTATCAATATCGATAACACCATTAAAACTCACATCACTACCAGTCTGTGTTGCCAAGTAGCTATACTGACCAGGTTCTAGGTATATACTCCAACTCGATTGATCAATAGTATAACTCTTATTATCGACTTTGAATGTTACTGGGTTTTTTTTACTTACTACTGTTAGATTCGGCTTTTTATAAAATACCGAAAACAATATCAAACAAACTACAGCTATGATAAAAAAAGACAAAAGAGGTA
>CAYGDI010000005.1:0-60533 GCA_964348695.1 uncultured Candidatus Saccharibacteria bacterium
AAAACAATGTCTGCCCAGATTTGGCTGTGACAGCCACGAACCTAGTACTAGGTGACGGTAACCCGGACGCAGATATCGTATTCATCGGAGAAGCTCCAGGCAAGAATGAAGATGAGCAAGGTTTGCCTTTTGTTGGAGCTGCTGGGAAGTTTCTCGATGAAATGCTCGCAAGTATTCTTTTGGAGCGCGGTGATGTGTATATTACCAATATAGTAAAATACCGACCGCCCAATAATCGAGACCCACTGCCCGAGGAAAAAGAGGCATTCTGGCCATATTTACTGCGCCAACTCGATGTGATACAACCAAAGATTGTTGTCACATTAGGTAGGCACAGTATGGAATATTTTTTACCAGGCCTAAAAATCAGCCAGATTCATGGTATGCCAAAACGAATAGGTTTTGGCAAGCAAAAAATCGTCATCTTGCCGCTGTATCACCCTGCAGCAGCACTCTACAATGGTGGAATGCGTGACACATTGAAAGAAGACTTCAGTACGATTCCAAATATTATCAAGCAAATTTAATAATTTAAAAAACAAGAAAATCCTAACGAAAGGAAATACATATTATGGGCGGAAGAAAATTACAAAACCCCCAAGGTGACGACCTATCAAAACGTAACAATAACAACCAAAAACGACGCGAACAAAACAGTGTCCTAGCTAAAACGCAAACTCGACGTGGTGAAGTGCAACGTGCCTCACGACGATTGAGCGACAATGTGAACAAGCAATCATCTCAGCATATTATCAATGTGCCGGTGAACAAATCACTCTACAACGGATACGAAGGAAGACAATTTAGTCTTAGTGGTCAGAAACGTCAGCCTCGCGATAACAGCGGCGGCAAAAAACTACGCATCGTACCACTAGGCGGTCTGGGTGAAATGGGTATCGGCAAAAACATGATGGCCATCGAATATGGCAATGAAATTGTCGTTATCGATATGGGCTTTTTGTTCCCGGGTGCTGACTATCCTGGTATCAACTATATTGTGCCGGATATTACATATCTTGAGGAAAACAAGCACAAGATCAAGGCGCATATTTTTACGCACGGTCACCTAGATCACATTGGTGCAACCCGTCATTTGATTCACCGCATACCGGCACCAGTGTATGGTACAAAGTTCACAATCGGTATGATTGTAAAGAATATGGACGAAGCAACTAGTGGGTTTCAGCCTGAATACCATGAACTCAATCCAGAAGCTCACGATCGCGTACAACTGAGTGATAACTTTAGCGTAGAGCTAGTTCGGGTCAACCACTCAATACCTGACTCTGCTGCAGTCGTGATCCGCACGCCACTAGGTGTCGTTATTGACACAGGTGACTGGCGTTTTGAGGACGAACCAGTTGACGGTAAAAAGTTTGATCTAGAACGTCTAACTGAAATCGCTACAAAAGAAGGTATTTTGATGCTGCTTAACGAGTCTACCAACTGTGAATCAGAAGGTACGCATACTCATAGCGAACAAGACATACAACAATCATTTGGTCAGGTGATGGACAAATACCAGAACAATCGCTTGATTATTAGTTGTTTCTCATCTCAAATTCACCGTATACAATTATTACTCGATGAAGCCAAAAAGCACGATCGCAAGGTCGCATTTGCCGGCTACAGCATGATCCAAAACCTAGAGCTTTCTATAAAGACCGGTACTATCCGTATACCAAAAGACGTAGTGGTCAAAATGGAAGACCTCGTACGCATGCCTGATGGCAAAGTGACCATTATATGTACTGGTTCTCAGGGTGAATTTAACGCTGTACTGAACCGTATGGCCAGTGGTTCGCACAAACACATCAAGATCAAAAACAGCGACGTGATCGTATTTAGCTCAAACCCAATTCCGGGCAACGAAAAATACGTTGTCCGTACAGTCGACGGTTTGATGCGTGAAGGTAGTGATGTTATCCAAAACAGCAAATCTCACCTAACTGGTGTTGGCCCACTACACCTTAGTGGTCACGGCTACTACGATGATCACGTAAAATTGATCAATGCTTTGAACCCAACATATTACATGCCAATTCACGGCGAGTTCCATATGTTGGTACACAACGCCGAGCTAGCTGAACAAGAATGTGGCATCCCACGTGCAAATATATTCGTATCTGACAGTGGTGATATCATCGAAATTGATAGTGACAAAAAGGCCAAAAAAGCCGGACGTATCCAAGTCGGTGGAGTCATGTACGACGACAGCGGAGCAGAAGTCTCCGAAGTTGTGTTGAAGGATCGTATCCACATGGCAAACGAAGGTATGTTCGTAGTAGTACTAACTATCTCTCGTCGTGGCGGTCGCTTGCTAACCAGCCCTGACATCATTTCACGCGGTTTTATATACCTACGTGATAGCGAAGAATTGATGGGCAAGATTCGCCAATACATCAAACAAAAGGTTTCTCGTAGCTTCAACGGCCGCAAAGTTGATCTTGATATTTTCAAAAAAGAGCTTCGCGATGAAGTCACACATATTCTATATGACGAGACACGACGTACTCCTATTGTGATTCCTGTTATCAACGAAGTGGGTGATAATCAACCTCAACAAAACTCCAAGCAACAAGATCGCCGACAACCTGTGGCGCCAAAAGTTCCTAACACTCCGCCACCAAGCCCAAACAACCAAAAGCTTAGCGTACACAATCAGCCAGAATCGTACGAACCATAGTATTGAATAATATATAATTTTATACTATAATATATGCACTGACCTCAATAATGAGGCTGTGTACTTTGAGGAGTGTGAACATGCTGTTCGACACATCAAACGAGTGGTTGGAGTCTTTAGACCCAAGTGTTCGCAGTAAGCTTGTAGATCTCAAGGAGGCTCGGTCTGAGTATTTGCAAGCAGCAAGCAATGTCGCGGCGATGCAGGCAGAACAACTCAGAGGTTCATCCCTTTTCAATCAGGAAAGCTACGACGAGTATGTCAGGGAGCACCTCGAGCCTCGTCGGCGACGAGTCATGGGGCTTGTCAGCGAAATGCTGAAAGAGGCGGTTGACCTGGAGAAGCTTGTCTCGATGCTTCCAATGATTCTGACGGGCATTATGAGTCAGGTTGATCTTGAGCTTTTGCTCAACATTACGGGAATCGACGTCGACCAGATGATGGATTTGAAAACAAGCATCCAGGACTTCATCAAATAAAACCCACCCGGGGAGAGCGATACTGCTCTCCCCGGGTTTTTCACTTGCTTTTTGTAGTGTTTTTTGCTACAATATAGTTATAAGTTACTAGTATAATAATAAGAAGCTATGGCAAAGAAAAAAAGAAAAAGCATTAAAAAAACAAAAAAAGGTGCACCGAAGCATATTTTACCAACAGGCTTTTGGGCGCAACTGATAGGGGTGGCGTTGATAATCGCAGCCCTGTTACTTGTTGTTGCGATGTTTCAGGCTGGTGGGCCACTGCTCGCCTGGGTTTTTACTGCATCTATGACAATTATTGGTTGGACGACCTATATTTTACCAATACTTTTAGTGTTGATCGCTATTGAGATTTTTCGCGCAGAAGAAAACAAGCTACCTGTTGTGGTAAGCATCGCGACTTTATTACTAGTGCTATGGTTGGCTGGACTGTTACAACTTTTTTCAAAAGATCCAAAAGATATTGATAGCGCAGTAGCAGGTGCAGGTGGTGGATACTTTGGCTGGTTACTAGATCAAGCCATCTTATCACTATTGTCTGTGCCGATTGCAGGATTTGTGTTGGCGGTACTAGCGTTGATAACAATTTTATTTGTTCTCAGGATTACCCCAAAGAGTCTGTTCGAATTTGTAAAACAATTTTTTGAGAGAGAGGGTGAAGAGGAAAGTAGAAAACTATCGGGGCTCATGAGAAAAACCCAAGACAAGGATCTAAAAGAGGTCGCACCGAAATCAGCTGGTCAGATCAAGCTCAACGAAGGTGTACCAACGCTCCAGTTTGACGATGACAAAAAATCAGGCAAACTCTCTAGTCTAAAAAGCAGTGTAGCCCGTGACAAAGCGGCTGAAGAACAAAGTGCACTAACGACATTTACCGACCCAAACTGGCAAGCACCGAGTCTAGATCTACTAGAGAAAAAACAAAGCCCAGCTGATGCAGGTGATGTACAGCACAATTCACAAATTATTCACGATACATTGGCCGAGTTTAATATTGATGTTGAAATGGAAAACGCCAATATTGGTCCGAAGGTGACGCAGTATACCCTGAAACCACCTAGTGGCGTGAAACTCACTCGTATTACCCAACTAGAGACCAATATAGCCCTTAATTTAGCGGCTCAGAGTTTGCGTATAGAAGCACCTATCCCAGGTCAAAAAGCAGTTGGTATAGAGGTGCCAAACCGCAAGGCTGCAGATGTGCGCCTACATGGCATCATGAATGCTGATCAGTGGCGTGCGATGCGCGAACCTTTGGGATTTGCTATCGGAAAAGATATCGCAGGGGACGCCGTCGTCGGTGAGCTCAACAAAATGCCGCATCTTTTGATAGCTGGTCAAACTGGCTCTGGTAAATCTGTGATGATTAATACACTACTAACTAGTCTCTTGTACCGTAATAGTCCGAGCGATATGAAACTGATTTTGGTTGATCCAAAACAAGTTGAAATGGCTCCATATTCGGATATACCACATCTACTTGCGCCTATTATTACAAAACCCGAAGAATGTATATCAGCTCTCAAATGGGCAGTCAATGAAATGGAACGACGCTATAGTCTGCTAGCCGAAGAGAAACTACGTGATATCAAGAGCTACAACCAAAAGAAAAAAGACGAAGGAATGCCGTATATTGTTATCGTTATTGATGAGCTGGCAGACCTCATGATGATCGCCGCACGGGATGTTGAGGCACTTGTCGTACGGTTAGCGCAAAAAGCTCGTGCAGTCGGTATACACCTGGTACTAGCGACTCAGCGCCCAAGTGTTGACGTCATCACTGGTCTCATCAAAGCCAACGTGCCTGCTCGTATTGCCTTCACAGTTGCTTCACAAGTAGACTCACGCACAATATTAGATCAAATTGGTGCTGAAAAATTGCTTGGACAGGGTGATATGTTGCTACTGACTCCAGAAATGAGCAAGCCAAAGCGTATTCAGGGTGCATGGGTGATGGAAGATGAGGTTCAAAAAGTTACCGATCACATGCGCATGCAGCGTGCACCAGAATATGATGAAGAGATCACCAAGCAACAGGTCAATTTGAGCGGCAAGGGTGGTGTCGTCATGGATATGGATGGCGCAGGCGATGATGATTTGTATCGTGATGCATTGCAAGTTGTTGTTGATAGCGGCAAGGCGTCTGCTAGTCTCCTGCAACGGCGTTTGCGTGTTGGCTATGCCCGTGCAGCAAGACTCATAGAGGCTATGGAAGAACAGGGCGTTATAGGGCCTGCAGACGGTGCTAGGCCACGTGAGGTTCTGATATCTAGTCTCGATGATTTGACTAGCGAAGAGTAATATTGACAATATCTATTTATTATGCTAATGTTTATGTAGATATATTTCAAACAAAAAACACCATGAACGTACTAGAAAAACTACACAATTCAACCAATACTCATGCAACTAAACAGGCAAAATTTGAGCTTGCTCACAAAGAAAAGTTAGCACAAGACACATATGCTGAGCGTATCAAAATGCTGCAACAATTTACTTTGCGCTATGTTCAAAGTGATACTACTCAGAACAAGGCAGTGCAGTATATTAATAACGATGAATTTCAGATTCCGACACTAGAAATTCAGCAGTAGTTTACTCAGATTTTTCGTAGATTATTTCGCCTGATTCGTCTTTTGCGCTCAGTGTGTATGATGTACAGCTTGTTGCATCACATCCAGCTGGAGTATAGGTTATCTGCGCCAATATGTCTTGAGATGATAGTAGGTACTGTGCCTCAAGTGAGCCATCATCCCATGCCGATTGTGTTGGATATTTCCCGTTGTTGTCGGCTGCGAAATATTCTAGATCAGATTTCACATTCTCTAGCTCTGTTTTCATGTCAGATGAAGACGAATAGCTAAATGATGTGCCGTCGTCGGAACCACTACCCATATCAAACGAAGAGTAATCTTGTTGTTCTTTTTCATTTTGTTTTTTGGCGTCAGCGACGTCTTTGTTGATGTGTACAATACTAAAGATACTAAAGATTAGCGCTAGTACTGCCAGACCAGCCACTACACCCCAGATAGCTTTGCGATATTTGTGAATGTATTCTAACACGACGGTCGCAAGTAGCAAGATTGCTAACACAGTGTTGATAGCACCTGATACCAAAGCCGACTGTAGTTGGCCATTAGTGTCCAGTTTTGAGTCTGTAGAGTAGCTGCTGTAGCCTAGTTCTGACAGTTTGAGATTGGTTGATAGAATTTCGTATGTCATACCGACCAATGTACTAATAACTGTTACTATCAAAGTGACAATAGCGATATTGTAGAGTATTCTTCGCCATTTTTGGTTAAACCGCCAGGCTTCCTTGTCTTCTGCACCGCGAACTATCTTGACTAATACTAGTAGCACAGGGATACCAATGATGAGGAAAGCTATTGATCCAACAACGAGGTAGCTCTCGTAACTAGAAAAATCAAAATATCCACCAAACTCATCTTTTTGTGGCTTGACCAACCATTTTTCGATGACGTAGGTCACTATGCTGGCGATGGAATAAAATACCGACAACAACACGATAATCATTGCAGCGAGTGTTGCTAGGTATGGCGTGCCAGTTTTTTCTATAGTTGTTTCCGTATCAATAGTAATTGCCGGGTCGAGCGGCTGCGATGTTTGGTTTGATTGAGGAGCTTTATCTCTTTCCATGATGAGTATCCATTCTATTTACTGTTTATGGTTTTTCTTGAGATTATAGTAGCACATTTTGTTCGCACTTGATATTACTAGGGTACTAGGCTATAATTACCTCTGTAATAAAACTTCAGCTCGTCCTACATCAAACGAGCATCCATAGAAAGGATTCCAAGGGAGTATCATGAAAGAATACGAACTAACAGTTTTGATCCATCCAGACTTAGAGATGGATATAGAAAAACCGCTAAAGAAAATTCGCGGCATTATCACTGATAATGGTGGTGAAATCACAAAAGAAACAAGCTGGGGCAAGAAAAAACTTGCCTATACTATCAAAAAAGAAAACTTTGCAGTTTATGTATTGTTTGAGGTTCGTTTGCCAGGTGCAAGTTTGTCGAAAATATCAAATACATTCAATATCACAGAGGAGTTGCTACGGTATCTCATTGTAGGTACAGATGAAAAGATCAAGGCCAAACTAGCTCAAGCACGTGAACGAGCAGCGAAAAGCGAGTCAAAGGAGGAAGAGAACGATGGCTAAATCAATCAACCAAGTAATCATCATGGGACGCCTAACTCGCGACCCTGAAATGCGAACTACACCAAACGGTAAAAGCGTTACTAGCTTTAGCCTTGCTGTTGATCGCCAAGGTAGCGATGACACAGCTGACTTTTTCGACATCACTGCATGGGAAAAACTAGGCGAACTAGTCAACCAATATCTTTCAAAAGGTCGCCGATGCCTAGTGCAAGGCCGATTACGTCAGGAAAGCTGGGATGACAAAGAAACTGGCAAGAAACGTTCACGCGTAGCGGTTGTAGCTAGCGATATCACATTCCTAGATGGACCAAATGGAGAAGATAATAGTGGTGGAGGTAGTAGCTCAGACTCAACCCCAAAAGCTAGCTCAAAGAAAAGTGATGATGTTGTGATAGAAGACATCGACGACAAACCTATTGATCTATCAGAAATACCGTTTTAAGGAGAATATTTATGGCTTATAAAAAATCACGATCAAATACACCAAGCTATTTTGACTACAAAGACGTCAAAACATTGCAGCGTTTTATCAATGTTTATGGTCAAATAGAGCCTATCAGCAAGACAGGTCTCAGCGCTAAGCAGCAGCGACAACTAGCTACTGCTATCAAGCGTGCGCGTCACCTAGGTCTTCTTCCATTTACTGTGAGCGCATAGTCAAGATGTACAATCCAACTGATCTCAAAAAAGGTACAGTCATACAACTAGATGGGACGCCTTATAGGGTAGTTGAGTATGCACAAAAAGTCATGGGGCGTGGCGGTAGTATTGTAAATGTACGGCTCAAAAATCTCATAGAAGGTAATGTCATACCCAAGACATTTAAAGGTGCTGACAAAATCGAACCGGCGGAAGTGAATAACCAAAAGGTGCAATTTTTGTACTCAGATAGTCAATTTCATTTTATGAACCCTGAAACATTCGAACAATTTACACTAAATGCTGATGTCGTCGATGAAGTGGCTAATTATCTAAAAGAAGGTGATGAACTAGATCTACAGTTTTTCAACGGAACTGTTATAAATGTTGATTTGCCAAAAAACCTATACCTGCGTGTGACCTATACTGAAAATGTAGTCAAAGGTGACACCACCAGCAATGTACTAAAAGACGCCCAAACAGAGACAGGGCTAACGGTCAAAGTACCAGCTTTTATAAAAACTGGCGATGAGATAAAAGTCGACACCAGAACGGGCGAATACCTCGAGCGAAAGAAAGATTAGTTGTGCCAGAAAAACTTATCATTGCTAGTCTGGAACCCATAAAAGTCGGACAAACATTTGATAGTTTGCCGCTACATGTGACTCTAATGCCATGGTTTGAGATATCAGACCACAACACGAAAACTTTGTATGGATACCTAGGTACTATCGCTAGAAAACAAGATTTTTTAGAGCTCATTGGAGAAGATGAAGCAATGTTTGGGCCAGATGAAAATGTTCCAGTACGAAGACTTGCCGACGCAAACATACGACAGATGCATCGTGATATAGAACTTGCTGTTCGCTGGTCCGAAGGAGTGGCGTGTAATTCTGACTATATTAGAGAAAAATATCAACCACATGTCAGTCATACCAACGGACGTTCGTTTGAGCGAGGCCGAACTGTCAAGCTTTCTGCTATGCAAGTTGTGGATAGAGATCCTTCTACTAGAGTTCGCACGACAGAGCGCATCTACGATCTAGGTGTAACTAACAATAGACAGGTTGGCTGATCTCAGTCACGGTAGCAATATGAAATCACGTCTAGATCAAGCGATGGTAGCAAGAGGTATAGTTACTACTCGCTCGCAGGCTGAAAGCTTTATTAAACTAGGCAAAGTCACAGTGGACAGTACGTCTATCACAAAACCAGGATTTTTTGTTAGTGATCTTGCCAAAATAAAGCTAGCCCAGACAGAGCAATACGTATCTCGAGCTGGCATGAAGTTAGCGAGTGTCGTCGAAGCGCTAAAGATAGACTTTCGTGACAAAATTGTGCTAGATGTTGGTTCGAGCACTGGTGGCTTTACGGACTATAGCCTGAGACATGGCGCAAAAAAAGTTGTTGCTGTTGATGTTGGGACTGATCAGCTACATCCTAGTCTGCAAGGTCATAACCAGATAGAGCTACACGAAAAAACAGATATTCGAGACGTTTCTATCAATGATGAACGAGTTGTCAAACTAGACAAAGCTCCAGATATTGTGTTGATTGATGTGAGTTTTATTAGTTTACGTGAAGTACTACCGCATATTCACAAACATATAGCTGCAGCCGACACGATAATTATACCCATGCTAAAACCGCAATTTGAGGCAGGTCTACACCAGACGAACAAAGGTGTGATCAAAAACGACTCAGTGCGAAGGCAGATTATAAAAGATTTTGAAACATGGGTTCGGCGATATTTTAGTATCCAAGCAAAAAGAGACAGCGAAGTCGCTGGAGCAAAGGGTAACAGAGAACGGTTTTATCTGTTGACTAAACAATAAGCATAAGAAATATGTTGTAAAATACACAAAAGTTCTTGTACATAGTTTTGACAAGAGTACCATAGAAGTAGGTACTAGTATTTACAACATAAAAAAGGCATAAAATGAGATCTCTGTCCCTGGTCGAACAACCCAACGCGCCCACACCCAGGACTGAGAGAATACAGGAAGAACAGAGAGTCTCGCAGCTATTTCTAGCTGCTTTTTCAAACTGTTTAGAAGAGTCAAAACAAGGCGATATACCTTATAGTGCACATACAGTGTCTACTATCAAAGTTTCAGAGCAAGTATCGCAATTGATGGATCAGCTAGGAGAAAACGAAGCGACTTATATAGAAGTGACTGATGTGTCAGGAGCGCATCAAAAGAACATGCTGGCTATTAGACGTAGCGATGGTACAGAATCTATACTGACGATTTTTTGTCTACATCTCGACAATGCCGAACTAACTACAGCCAGAGTGTACCAAGAAATAGCTGATACCAGTGAAGCGTTTAGTGCGCAGTTCGATATAGTTTTTGATCCGAGCAGTGTAGGATTGGTGGATTATATGCATACATCTCGAGTCGGCCGATTTTATGATAGAGAAGATTCATATTCTACAAAAAAATGGAGCAAAAAAGATCGAGAAGCAGACAAAAAAGAAGCGCTCAAACTACTAGACAAGATAGTTGACACTTCTGCGGCTGAATCCGTCGACAAGGTGGTATCTACGTCTATTACCAGGGAAGAAGATCGAATACGAGCTCATTTACAAGGGAAAAGTGCCGTGCGTGCACTAGCCGCAGCGGTGATACATTTTCCAGATT
The DNA here is from genome assembly GCA_964348695.1 of uncultured Candidatus Saccharibacteria bacterium. GTDB lineage: Bacteria > Patescibacteriota > Saccharimonadia > Saccharimonadales > Saccharimonadaceae > JACPYF01. Next base: position 10,636 of record CAYGDI010000005.1, read on the forward strand.
TTTATCGTCAACAAAAAGAAGCTGCTTAGACATTAAATCGAAATTCAACCACGTCACCTGGTTGCATGACGTAATCTTTGCCTTCGGTACGTATTTTTCCAGCAGACTTTGCGGCTGCCTCGCTGCCTGCGGCTATTAAATCGTCAAAATCAACAACTTGGGCTGCGATAAATCCACGTTCGAAATCTGTATGTATGACTCCAGCAGCTTGCGGTGCGGTTGAGCCTTTTTTGATAGTCCAGGCTCGAATTTCCTTTGGTCCTGCGGTCAGGTAGCTCTGCAGGCCTAATGTATCATATGCAGCGTGAATTAACTGTGGTAATCCGGCTTCTTTTACGCCGTAGCTTTCTAGCAGCTCAGCTGCTTCCTCAGGCACCAAACCTTTCAGCTCTTCTTCTAACTTGGCACATACGAAGGTAGCTTGGGCTGGCGCAACTAGTTTGCGCAAATTTTGTGTCTTTGGCTCACTGGCCAAAGTTTCCTCGTCGACATTGAACAAATAAATTATAGGTTTGGTTGATAGCAGCTGTGCGTTTACGTTAGGCAAGTTGCTGAGATCGCCTTTTTCTAGCATTTCTTTGGCTTTTACTAGATTGTCAGCCTCTTTTCTAGCGTCGGGACTAGATTTTGCTTCCTTTTGCAGCTTTGGTAGCATTTTATCGATAGTTTGTATGTCAGCTAGGGCGAGCTCGGTGTTAATAGTCTCGACATCACGCTGGGGATCGTGATTTTCATCGACATGCACGACATCGCTGTCGCTAAAGGCGCGCACGACATGTACAACAGCGTCACATTCACGGATATTAGCTAGGAATTTGTTACCTAGGCCTTCGCCTTTGCTAGCACCAGCGACCAGTCCAGCGATATCGACAAATGTTACTGTAGCTGGTAGTACTTTTTGCGAGCCGTATAGACTTTTTAATTTTTCTAATCTCTCGTCAGGGACAGGTACGATTCCAGTATTTGGTTCGATTGTGGCAAAAGGATAGTTAGCTGCCAGCGCATCTGCATCTGTCAGTGCGTTAAACAATGTAGACTTGCCGACATTTGGCAAGCCGATGATTCCGATACTTAGGCTCAAAGCTAATTCTCCTTACGTTGCTATATAACTGCAACAATTATACCTGACAAATGGGGAGAAAGGATATTTTGAAGTAATTGTTACGAACTGTATAATAAACTGCAATCTATGCAACGAAAAACAGAACTAAAAATAGGTATTTTTGGCCAAGGCGCCTTCGGTAGTTTCATAAAGGAGGTCTTCGCCAAAGGGTTGCCAAATATTAATTTATATAGCTATGATTCTCAGAAGCACTCAAAAACTTCACTCAACAATGTTCTCGGTTGTGACATTATTGTTTTAGCAGTCCCGTTTAGTGCATATCCTCATCTTTTAAAAATGCTGTCTTCTCATATAAAAAAAGAAACAGTTATTATGGATATATGCTCTGTCAAACTAGCACCAAAGGAACATTTATTGCAATATCTTCCTAGTCACGAGCAGCTTCTTATCACGCACCCTCTTTTTGGTCCACAGTCTATTAAAAACCATGACATACGCGACGCGACGCTTATTGTTACAGATGTAATAGGCCAGAAATCGAGAGATTTTCTTAATATGATTGAGAAAAATCTACAACCACACATTGTTACTATTTCTGCAGATGAGCACGACAAGGTGATGGCGCAGGTGCATGCTTTAACATTTTTTGTAGCAAAAGGTCTTGGTGGTTTGAATCTACAAGATATTCCCTTTAGAACACCATCATACAAAATGATCACTGACATGGTGAAATTCGATACCGTTCATACAGCAGAATTATACGATACTATTCAAAAAGCCAACCCATATGCCGCATCGATAAGAGAAAAATTCATAGACTCTCTTCGGTTAGCACATCTGGGCAACGAGCGGCATGCATACGACAATCTTGACGATTTAAGAGTGCATCTTGATTTCGTTGACAAACAAATATTCACATTACTCCGAGAAAGATTTGAACTTACCCGACAGGTTGGTGAGTATAAAGCCCGCAACCGTATTCCCGCAGTAGACAAACAAAGAGAAGAAGCGCAGTTTAAAAAAGCTCGTGAGCTGGCTGAGGAGCTTGGTATTAATCCTGACGTTACCCAAAAAATATTACGAACTATCATTGACCAAGTTGTTCAAGACCACAATAAATTAGCACAAAAGATTACAAATACAAAGTAAACCACTACATCTGTTAAAGGGGTTGATTTTTAGTAGTTTTTATGCTAAAATTCGGCTAATGACTGAAATAGTACAAAAAACAGATACTTTTGACGCTCAGGACGAAAGTCAAATAAGTCCTTCTGGATCAGAGATTGTAGATTTATCTGAGAAAAGAGATGCCGAGAGCGATAGTGGGTTGCGTGAAGCATTGGTTACGAAGCATATGAAGGCGTATTTTGAAGAGGCGGTAGAGCGAGGGCTTGATGATCGTCATTTTGTAGATGATCATATATCTGATCTGATTGAACCTGTCATTCGACTAGCTCATCTGGCGGGAGAGGGTATTCCACCACAGGAAGCAGAGCTGTATGCCATTGCATTGGTTGAGCATCTTGAAAAGTTGATTTACCAAGATAAACTGACGGGTTTGCTCAACAGGACTGGTTTTGAAAAAGCACTTCACGATCGTTTTCCGGACAGTACCCCAATCGAAGGTACTATGGTGTTTTATGTAGATCTCAATGATTTTAAAAAACTAAACGATAGCGAAGGTCACGACAAAGGGGATAGAGTATTAGAAGCAATTTCTGTGTCACTCCAAGAGGCGTTTCAAAGAGGTTCGGATATTATCGCACGGGGTGAAAGGAGTCGAGGGCCAACTAGTCAACTACAAGAAGAAAACTTATTGACCAGGGTAGGTGGGGACGAGATTATTGTGGTTATTCCACCAAGCCCAGACACAAAATCAAACAAACGTCACAGTGATGCACAGCAACAACTGAAGCGTATTAAACAGGCGGTTGCTGATGCTGGTGAAGCCGAGTATGGAGTGACTGCAGCAGTTGGGGTGAGTATAGCTGACGGAGATTCTGATATCACTTTACTTTTGCAAAAAGCCGATGAGGCAATGCAAGTCGACAAAGGTGACAAGTCGAGATAAGACCTTGACAAAACACAAATAATACGATACAATAAAACCATTCAGCCGTCTAGTACGACTGGAGGTATTTGCTAGTGTGTCGAGCAAAGTGCTCTGTACTAGCGAAAAGTTCACAATTTGCGTGTTATATGTAAAATATATCATTCATGAGATATTCTCTGGGTCGGTGCGTTGATTTTTGGTTAAATCATTGGGCCGACTCAGGGAATCCCCCCTGGTCATCAACCATTCTCTGGTTGAAGCCAGAGAGGGGGAATCATGAAAACGATATACAAAAAGATGATTGCAGTTTGCGTAGCGCTGGTATTCGTACTGGCCTGTGCATCAACTGCGTCGGCAGACACGATTCAGATAAGTGGTCTCGATGGTTCGACAGCCGTCAAGAGCACGTCCTACAAAGACAGAGAGGTACCAGTCTCTTGCAAGCTGAGGATGGCTCACGGATTTATACCTGGCGTACCTACGCGAGCACGTTTTACGTGTAAGTTCTGGAACGCTCGCAAAAACGTGAGGATCAAAGGTGTGGTAAAAAAGGTTGATACATTCAGCCGTTTTTACAAAGCCAGGATTACTCCTGGTGCAATCTGGTATGCAAAATCATGTCGTCCACCTGAGGGAACTCCGCCGGTCAATGGCTACAATGGTATTTGTCTTCGAGAGAATGCGATACCGCAGTGGTATGCGTCCAATATTGGTGAGAGGGTCAAGACCGTTAATCACGATCTTGCCCAGCCTTACCTTGACTGGACTTACGGCGCAAAGGCCTTCAAGCCTAGGTGGCTTGGGAAGAATCGCTCAGCATCGTATTCGGTGTTGGTGACGTTTCCTCGTTGTCTTGCACTCGATCAGGTCGATTTGCCAAAGAGCGAACTCAAAAACGACTGGCCATGCCAGCCGGGTAGTATGAGTATCGGTGTAAAGTTTACTCTTCGGAGTAAAACTGGGTGGAGAGGAAGCGGCTCTGCTGGCTTCTACGCGAGTCAGTCGCTCTACATCCATCAACCCACACCTCCTTCGGCTACACCCTGAACGAATCACGCAAATTGATACGCCACGACCATACGGTCGTGGCGTTTTCAATGCCATTGAATTAATTTGCTTCGGCTTCTCTGTCGTAGTATAGTCTTAACATAAGCAATTAGTATTAAATATATGAATAAGAAACAGCACAAATCAAAGACGAAGTTGTATAAGAAACGTACTATGACTATAGTACTTCTATTGCTAGTGATTATGGTAGGTTTACTGGGCTATTTTTTGATAGTCAATAAATCTATTAGTTGGCCGGGTGTTAAGAAAGATACATCTGGTTACTATAAACCAGGTACGGGCGGAGATGTTTTGGTTTTCAATCGGGCTTACGAAGATGCCTTAGTCGCCTGGAAGAGTGGTGATAAAGAAAAAGCAAAAGAATTAGCTCAAAAAGGACTAGATGAAAATGAAAAATTGTCAGTCCAGCAACAAGAGACTATCGATTATCAGATTGAAAAAATAAGAATATTATATGATTTGACGAAAGGTCGCTATTTTGAAGGGTAGAAATGTGCTGCTTCAGTCCATAAGACGTATACGCATGGTGCTGCTTTTTTGTATTGTGTCTATGGGCGGGACAGTTTTTTTCAGCGAAACTGTATTTGCTGATTATTATGAAATGCCTACGCAACTGCTAGAATCTTATTCAAATCATATTAGTACCAATGATAACAATGAGAGCACAGGGGAGGGTTTAGCAAGTAAGGTACTGCGTATTGCTGTCTATACTGACCAGGCGGGTAGTGATGTCAATGTACGTATAAGTGGTATTTCATGTAATGATCTCAACCTAGGCCAGTCGGGGTATTCGTCGTATAATAATGACAATAGCACAGGTAATCCAACAGGTGGTGGGTACCTTGATCTTACGAGTGGTAGATGTAGTAGCGATAGCGGCTATGTCACAGTACCTATTTCTATTGGGACTTTTGCTCCTTCAGATAAATTTGGAACAGGTATATATGCTGCACTCTTGACAATACGAGTTGCTGACGGTACTACTATCTCACCAAAATTTACTGTTTTTGGTGGTAATAGATTGAGTTATATGGGATATCCCGAGGGTGAAGGTGAGCCGGATACTGACAATGATTTTCGTTATGGACCTGGTTTGAGCCGTGACGGAGGTAGAGGTACTATTACTGTATATTTTGCCCCACCATGTGGATATGGTACTCAACAAACAAAGTTTTACTGGCGAGATGCTGACTCGGAAAAAGATGCCAACGGGAAGATAACTCCAGGTACTGACGGAGGACCTTATCATCCTGTAACATATCGTATTTTTGATGATACAGATTCGGATTATAGTATGAATAACGCAGAGAATGCTGACGATGCAAGCGGTGTAATCGGTAGACAATTTACTGCTCGGGGTGGTCATAAATATCATGTGACATTCTACAACGTGAGAGGAAATGCCGGCGATTCTATAGCTAACGCTATTCAAATATGGTTACCGTTTAGCTCAGCTGGCTATTATGATGACTGCGGCGGCGGTCCCGGATGGGAGGTTTCATGGGTAAATAACTACATACTACGTACTGCACCTAGTAATTATAACTTTGGACAAGGTGAATCTGTCGGTGATGTAACTCGACCTGAGCTCGGTGATTCTCCTCAACCGGGTCATAGTTTTAATTATATTAACGATGCTCGCAATAGTGGGGCTAGGGAAATAACCAATCTTCACTGGTCTAAGGTATGTACCAGAAATAGCGATAGCGGCAATGGTAAATGCTATGATCCAACAGGCAGCGCCAATGATCGTTGGTGGTCCGATTCTTACCAGGTAGTTAATCCTGCATATACAAATCAGGAAGACTACGAAAATTATCAAGACAATACACAACTGGTGTATTTTGATACACCTGGTGGTCAGTTTTCGGCAAGGGGCACTGGTGTAGCTGCAGGTAAGTATGTAGGTGGTCCTGGTTGGGTATGGGATACATTCAATGTAACAGCCGCGGACGGGGGCGCTACTAGATGTGTTAATGCTAGCTTCTGGCCAAATCAAGGTATATCAAATAAAACCCCTGGTGTCGGCACAACTAGCTGGACTATACCAGGTTCTGAAAGTAGGGTTTATGCGCCTCAACTTTGCGTGAGTGTGCCATACTACTACAATCTAATACCATCGCTCACCATATCTAGTAATGGCAATGGTTTGACAGAGATTCAGCAAGGCGATGCGGTCAATGTGACAGGTACGGTTCGTGATACTGCTCTAGGAGATGGTCGTCAGCATACCAACAGCGAAGCAGGCAAAGTAAAAGGTGTTGTTGAATTCGTACTAGCACCAAACACAGCGATTCCTACCATTGGCGCTGAGAGTATGGTCGGACAAGAGCCATGCACGTGGATCGGTACCAAAGGCGTTGCTGTGAGCGCCTCTAATTGTGGCAGACGTGGCGAGGTGGACGCTGCTGTAAATGCCAACGGTACAATCGCTATCAATGGCGGTCGCACGGCTGCCGAGACTGAAAATATGGCCGTTGGTACGAAGCTCTGCTATGCCACATATATTAACCACCCTCGTCATATAAATAACGATGACTACAACAATGGCGACTCTCGCTGGAGCTACAGCCCAGTACAGTGTAAAGCAATCATCAAGGCTCCGAAGGTGCAGTTTGAAAATGGTGATGTGACTGTCGGGCGATATCGTAGTGATGGGCAAGTACATACAGTAGGCGGAGTGACTGCAGCATGTGAGCCAAATGTTGCGACTTCTACTATCGAAACGACAGGTGCTCCTAGTGTGGTTACTCCTCGGGCAAACCCTCATTTGTATGGTTCTTGGGCTGAATACGGAGCGTTTGCTCCGGGCAGTATCAGTGGTTTTGGTACAGCTACTCGACCGTTTGGTATAGGTATGAATGATACCAATGGTGCAAAGCGACTGATGTTTAGCAATACCGATGACGGACAGTTTAGCTACGGTGGCCAATGTTTGCAAAATCCTTTTACTGCTATCAAGCCCGATAATATTACAAACTTGACCACTCAAACACCTCAAGCGTTTGACAGCGAAGGTCGTTTGCGGCTCAATGAGCTGGCAGAAAAATACGATGCTAGTTTTGACCGTACCGGCTATGTTTCTAGAGGTCAAAACGTGGATATTGCACAGCCTAGTAGTGACATACCAGTCAGCCAGGTCAGAGTGAGCGCCAAATCAAAATTTGCCACAGGCAACAGTGGTTGTCCGAAACTACGTATAGTTGCTAGTGAAGGTTCAACAACAGACCAAGATACAAAAGGCGTTTGTAGCACTAGTTTTGAAACATACACGTTTGCATTTCATATGAACGTTGCGGGTCCTAGCAATCTCAACATGCAATTTGTGAACGATGCTTGGGCTGCTGCGAATCCATCACAAGCAAATCGAGATCTTGTCATACAATCTGTTGAGGTCAATGGGGTGCAGGTGTACAGCTATAGTGCTAGTAGTCCAGGCGCATCGGTTTTACGTACTGGCACGGGGAGTTGTGCCGGTAGCGACGCTGAAGGAGGGTTGTATCTCCATGCCGATGCAGTGAGTGCAGCTACAGGCGCTTACTGTTATGGGCTGAATGTGGTTAATATCAACGCTCCAGTCGCCGAAGATCCCAACCATGGCCCGTACAATCCTTTACCCACCAAGACAACTATCACGGTTTCGGCAAATGCACTCAGTAGTAATACGTATGGGAGTGGTGCATCAACAGCAAATGGTTGTCCGCAGCTATACATGACTGTCATTTCAAAATCTGGTGGTACTAATAGAGCTGATGTACAGTCTGTCTGTCAAGATACGAGTGGCTGGGCAGACTATGTCTTCACAACAAACGTTGGTAGCAAAGGTATAGATAGCATCGAGGTGGGCTATGATCCGCCAGATGCCTACGGCTCTACAGGTACAAGAGATTTGTTCGTCCGCAATATCAATGTCAATGGCCTAGACTATCCTACGACGCGGACTGCTAGTATAGATCTAAGGAGTAATCCAGCGTACAAACAGCCAACGGATGATTCAATACCACAGTGTACGTCACCAGTTGATCGTATCTCTATGTACGCGGCTCAAGATTCTGCAGATACCTATCACTGTGTGGGTGTCAGAATATCTAATGTCGTGAATCCACCGCCACCACCGCCACCAGCTTCTGTATTAGATGGAACATACGATAGATTCAAAGGGCGTGATATCGTGATCTATGCGCAAAAGAACAACCCTAGTGACAGCTGTTCATCTAGCTCGTCTGGCAACTTGCGAATAAGCCAGAATATCGCATACCGAAAAGACGGTTTTGCAAATGTGAACGAACTACCGAGGATAGTTTTGATGGCTGACTGTAACATCACTATTGCTGACAATGTTACAGAAGTAAACGCTAGTTTGATTGCTGGAGATGCTATAAAAACATGTACGAATAGAGCAGAAACTATATCAGAATGTAACCTGAGTTTGAGGGTGAATGGTAGTTTGTCTGCAAATCGTCTACTGCTCTGGCGGACATATGGTGCGGACTTGGTAGATGCAGGGGCAGCCCAAATACCAGCTGAGAGCTTCAATCTCAGCCCATCTCAGATGATAGCTGGCTACAGTCGAGGTATCAACTCCGCAAAAGCAACTACCGTCTACGAAATTGACTTGCCACCACGCTACTAAAGTACTACTCTTTAAAAAAGACTTGCTAGTAGACATGAAGCTTATGTATAATAAATACCAAGTATGAAATTACTAAATACGGTGGGCGAATTTTTCGCGTTGGATATCGGTACAACGGCTATACGAATAGTACAGCTGAGTCGTCAGGGTCATAGTGACACTTGGACGCTTGTTAAATATGGCCACGCACCAGTAGATCCAAAAATAAGTGCAAGTGATGCTGCAGAAGACCAGAGAAAGCTAGGGGAAGTTATCATGACTGCCCTGGGTCAGAGTGGTATCTCAACTCGTGATGTCGTGGTGGGTATACCGTCAACAAAAACTTTTGCGACTGTGGTTGATCTTGCCAAGATGACGCCACAAGAGCTCAAGATCAACATAAAATACCAAGCCGAGCAGTATATCCCGATGCCAATCAACGAAGTCAAACTTGATTGGGCATTACTGGGCGATAGTCCGACAGGGGCGGAGAAATCAGAAGTACTACTGACTAGTGTTGCGAATTCGTACAACGAAGCAAGACTTGAGATGTTGGAAAGTATCGGTCTCAATGTAGTTGCAACTGAACCAGATTCGATCGCTATGTTAAGGGCTATCTTTCCGCAAAATACAACTGGCGCGGCTATGGTCTTTGATATGGGCTACGGAGCGAGCGATCTAGTAGTAACAAAAGACGGCGCACCTCGTCTGGTTCGCTCTATACCAGTAGGTCTTCAGACGTTGATAAAATCTGCAATGAGCAATCTCAATATCGAATATAACCAAGCTGAACAATTTATACTAAAATTTGGTCTTTCTCCGGACAGGCTAGAAGGTCAGGTGATACGTGCTCTGGAGAGCGCTCTAGAACAGTTTGTGGCAGATATCAACAAATCAGTCACATTCTTTCAGACTCGCTATGGCGATACACAAGTAGCTAATATTTATATTGCAGGTTATGGTGCCGCGATACCGCTGTTTGGAGAATACATCCAGAACAAAACTACGATCACGACAACTCTTGCGAACCCATGGCAAAAAGTTCAGATGAATCCAGCAGATAAAGAGAAGCTACAGCCTATCTCGACACAGTTTAATGTTGCACTAGGCTTGGCTCAGAGGACGAAAGTACTATGATCGAGCTCAATCTACTACCTGATATCAAACAAGAATTTGTCCACGCAAAGCGCCAAAAGCGCGTTGTTATTGTCGCCATGATATTGACTTCGGCAGCATCTGTAGGATTGGTTGCATTGTTGGCGTTTTATGCATATATTGCTCAACCTGTCCGTCAGAATATTGCTGATAGTACTATTTCGAAACTTGATAAAGATTTGAACAAAAAAAAGGATCTCGTACGCAATCTTACGATCCAGAACCAGCTCAAAAGTATCAACGAATTGCACGAGACAAAAGGCGTGTATGGTAGGTTATTTGGCTATCTAAAATCACTCAATCCAGAAGCACCAAACAATGTCAGTATTTCAAAAGCAACTGTAGATACTATTGAGGGTACTATATTGATTGAGGCGAGCGCAAAAGATTATCCAGCGGTCGTTGTGTTCAAGGATACGCTTGAAAACGCCAAGATAGAATATATTGACCCGCAAGGGGATAGTAAGAAAAAACAAACTACCAAGCTTTTTCCAGAAGTTACAGTGAGCGACCCAGGCATCACCCAAAACAACACCGGTCAACAAGTGACTGCATTTAAGGTCACGTTGCTGTATGAGCCATTGGCATTTGATTGGACATTAAAAGATCCTACAATCAAGATTCCAAAAGAGAAGACTAACCAGTCTGCGAACCGTGTATCCGTTTTTTCTAATGCTCCAGTTCAAAAGGAGGAGGAAGAGTAATGGCTGAAAATCAAACAGTACAACAAACTCCTACTCCTAGCCAAAAATCTTCAGGTGTAGGTCTGCGGAAGAGACAACAAATAGCTAGTAGCAACAAAGCGATGTTTATTTGGGTTGCCTGCGCATCGGTACTAGTGGCATTTGCGTTGGTCGTATCAATTTTTCTTGTCAAACAAATTTTGTTCACAGAAAAAGTGTTGATCGAAAAAGGCGAGACTACAGCGACTCTCGAAGACAACATAGATGTTGCTGATGATCTAGACAAGGCAGTCAAAAAACTAAGGGTGGATAAAAAACTAACAGAAGCTAGATCGAGTGCCTCAGACAGTAATCTAGATGTTGTTATAGATGCTTTGCCTTATGGCCAAGATGGGATCGCATTGGCTTCGTCGCTCGAGACAACACTGCTGACGGATATTACAATAGAAGATCTAACGCCAGAAAGCTCAGAGTCTGAAGGCTCGGACTCTATTGATATCACAGCGATAGAGCCTGTTGGCGATGCTCAACCAATGGCATTTAGTTTCAAGGTAACAGGTTCTAGTGAACAGCTTGAAACATTGTTTTCAAGACTTAATCTATCTATCCGACCTATCAAACTCATCAATCTACAACTTGAAGCTGCCGGTGTTGATAAGCTCACCGCTACTGTCGAGGCTGTGACATTCTACCAGCCGAAAAAAGAACTAAAATTGAGCGAAAAGGTGATCAAGCCATGAAGAAGAATGATATAGCAGCATTGATTTTGATAGGATCTATCAGTCTTTTGATTGCATGGGTTAGTGCAAGTTCTCTTATTGGCGAGCCGAAAAAAGAGAGTCAAAAAGTCAAGACAGTCGAGGCGATAAGTTCAGAAATACAATCACCAAGCTCAAAAATATTTAATAAAAAGGCTATAAACCCGACGGTTGAAAGCTCTATTGGTAGTTCGTCGGATAGCTTGCCGTTCTAGGAGTAATCGATGGCACTGCTCACAAACGATATACAAAACGACCTCAAGCAGCTTCTTGCGCAAGAAGGTTTAGTGAGTTCAGTGGTCGTCGAAGAATACGAAAAACGGGCTAATGCTGACAACACGCCATTTGTTAGTTTGCTACTAAAAGACGGTATTGTTAGTGATGAAACGATGACTCACTGTATTGCGTATGTATCTGGCGTTCCGTATGTCAACCTAGCCGATGTACCGATAGATCAAAAGATTCTTGGTTTATTACCGCTTGATATTGCTGAGAGGTTCATGGCTGTGCCGTTGGGAGAGATTTCTGGCAGGCTTGCCGTAGCAATGCTTGATGCAAACAATATCCAGGCAGTTGATTTTTTGGCTAATAAAATAGCAAGACCACTCAAAGTGTATATGGCTAGTGAAGCCGGTATACGTAACGTGATCGCTCAGTACAAAACAGATTTTTCTAGTGTTGATGCTGCGGTAACAGCAGTACAGACAGAAAAAGAGGAGGCCGTGCAGGCTTCTGGTGATGTAAAAACTATCGTGCAAGATTCTCCAATATCTCGAGCTCTGAGTACGATTTTGGAGCATGCTGCACGATCACGCGCATCTGATATTCATATTGAGCCTATGGAGACCCAACTAAAGATTCGTAATCGTGTTGACGGAGTTTTGAGAGAAATCATGCAGCTGCCAAAGAGTATTGAGCCGGCGCTAGTGAGTCGTATTAAGATTTTAGCCAACCTCAAGATCGACGAACATAGAGTACCACAGGATGGTCAATTTGCGGTGGTTGCAGCTGGAAAAGAAATTGACCTACGTATTGCGATATCTCCTGTTGTGTGGGGCGAGCAAGTCGTGATCCGATTGCTCGACAAATCTGGCTCGTCATTTAATATCGAGGAGATGGGTTATGCTGGGCGCGCTCTGCGGACAATACGTAAAGGCATACGAAAGCCAAACGGTATGGTACTGACTTCGGGTCCAACTGGATCTGGTAAATCAACTTCTCTTTACGCCTTGATCCAAGAGATAAAAGACGAAAGTATCAATATTGTCACACTAGAAGATCCAGTGGAATACAAGATGCAGGGAGTGAATCAGATCCAAGTGAATCCAGAGGTAGGACTGACGTTTGCAAATGGATTACGTTCAATTTTGCGACAAGATCCAAACGTCGTCATGGTCGGTGAGATCCGTGACAAAGAGACAGCCGAGCTGGCTATTCAGGCTGCACTGACTGGTCACCTTGTCTTTAGTACACTTCACACCAACTCAGCTGCGGGTGTATTACCGCGACTACTAGATATGGGTATCGAGCCATTTTTGATAGCTAGTACAGTAAATACGATCATCGGTCAACGACTTGTACGACGTATTGCAACAGAGAGAACTACATATCAGTCAAATGAAATAGAAACAAAAAGTATCGTTGATAATATTGGATCGCTTTTGCCAAAAACAAAAGCAGATGTGCAAACTGTTTCTGAAGATCTTGGCTATCAAGACTTGCCACTAGCAGGGCAAAACGCTTATACTTTAGCTAAGGGTGTTGATGGCCCTCGAACACCAGGAGGCTATTCTGGGCGTGTTGGATTATACGAGGTTATAGATATGACCGAAGAGATCCAAAACCTTGTTATACAACGGTCTACAAGTGCCCAAATAGAGAAGGCGGCAATCGCACAAGGTTTAGTAACAATGCGTCAGGACGGCTATTTCAAAGTATTACAAGGACTGACAACGATAGATGAAGTAAACAGGGTATCAGCAGGAATATAAATGAATCCAGAGAAAAGGGTAGGCATATGAAGGAAAATGATCTAAGAATAGAAATCTTGCTCGAGGAAGTAGTTCGCAAGCGTGCATCTGACCTGCATCTCCAAGTAGGTTTACCTCCTATGTTGAGAATCGACGGATCTCTAACCCCAGTAAGTGGCTATGACGAAATGACCGAAGAGCAGGTGGAAACTCTCATATTCGCTATCCTAGATGAAGAGCAACAACAAGTGTTGATGAAAGACAAGGAATTTGACTTTTCATTTGCATTTGGTGATCTTGGGCGTTTTCGTGTGAATGCTTTTCATGAGAGAGGCAATCTCGCTGCTGCGTTGAGGTTGATACCAAATGAGATTGCAGATATTGCATCACTAGGTATGCCAGCGATAGTCAACAAATTTGCAGAATTTCCGAGAGGCCTTGTACTTGTCACAGGTCCAACTGGTTCGGGAAAATCTACTACACTTGCAGCACTAGTCGATAAGATCAACACCGAACGATCACATCACATCATTACTATCGAAGATCCAATCGAGTTTACACACAAATCAAAAAGATCAGTTGTTGTACAGCGTGAAGTCCACTATGACACATATAGCTTCTCGGCAGCTCTGCGTTCCGCACTTCGTCAAGATCCCGATGTGGTGTTGATTGGTGAGATGCGTGACCTAGAAACTATCTCTGCTGCTATTACTATCGCAGAGACAGGTCACTTGGTCTTCGCAACACTTCACACCAACTCGGCAGCACAATCGATAGATCGTATGATAGACGTGTTCCCACCTCATCAACAACCTCAGGTTCGGGCACAGCTAGCTAATATTTTGATGGCTATTTGTTCACAAAGGTTGGTGCCAGCGATTGGTGGTGGCCGTGTTGTTGCGTCTGAAGTGCTGGTTGCAAATCCGGCGGTACGAAATATTGTTCGAGAAGGTAAAAGTCACCAGCTTGACGCCGTGATTCAAACTGGTGCTGACCAAGGCATGCAGTCTATGGATCGTACACTAGCTGATATGATACGTTCTGGCACAATTACCTATGACGAAGCACGTAACTTTGCTGTTGATCTGAGTGAGCTAGATAGAATGATGAGAGGCTAGTACAGAGCTGTGCTTACTTTTTACTACGAAGCAAAGGATCGGGCGACGAACAAACGCATCAAATCAACAGTTCAGGCTGATACTGAAGCAGTTGCCTATAAACTGTTGATAGACCAGGGTTATACGCCTACAAAATTGACCGAGCAAGGCAAAAATCAAGGCATGCTCGGTGGTATCACAAACAGGATCACGACCAAAGACAGAGTGGTCTTTTCTCGACAACTAGCAACACTGATTGGTGCTGGACTACCACTTTCTCAGAGTTTACACACGGTTGTTGACCAAACTGACAACCCTAGGATGAAATCTGTCGCGCAGGATATTTTGACTTCTGTAGAGGGGGGAAAATCACTTGCAGAAAGCTTCTCGAAGCATCCAGATGTATTTGATACGGTGTTTATAGCACTTGTCGAGGCGGGAGAGGCGTCAGGAACGCTAGACAAAGCACTTGAGAGGATTGCAACTCAACAAGAAAAAGACGCAGAAATGATGGGCAAAATTCGGGGTGCTATGATATATCCTGCGATTGTGCTTGTCGTTATCCTGGGTGTGATGATTTTTATGTTGTTTACGATTGTGCCCCAGGTAGAAAAATTGTACGAAGATCTCAACCAAGAACTACCGTTTATCTCACAAATTATGGTTGGCACGGCTGATATTTTGATCAGGTTTTGGTGGCTGGTTCTGCCGATTATGGCTGGACTTATCTATTTTGGTGTTCAATATTTCAAGACGGACGGGGGAAGGCGCACATCTGATACGCTCAAACTCAACGCTCCATTGTTTGGACCTTTGTTTCGTAAACTGTATATGGCACGGTTTACTCGTACGGGGGCAACACTACTCTCTACAGGAGTGCCTATGTTAGATGCATTAGAGATATGTTCAAAAGCAGTGAACAATAGCTATATTGCAGAGGCTATCACTCGAGCATCTGAAAAGGTGAAAAACGGTAAAGGTCTCGCTGAATCACTAGAAAACGAGGACTATATTCTAAAACTCGCACCGCAGATGATAGGTATTGGTGAAAAATCCGGTAGAGTGGACGAGATGATGAGCAAGACTGCAACAGTATATGAAAACGAACTAGATTCTGCTATACGGGCTATCTCAACCATTATCGAACCAGTTCTGATGGTGGTTCTTGCGATAGTTGCTGGCGGAATGGTTGGTGCTATATTGCTACCAATCTATCAGTTGGTTGGAAATATCAAGGTGTAGGTATTGCAAAAAGAAATCAATTAACATATCATTAACCATAAGCGTATAGCTACAAAATAATGGTTCATACAGAAAGGGTGGGAAAGTCTTTATGAACGCTCAACAAACAGAAAACAAAAAAGGATTTACGATCATTGAAGTCGTATTGGTGCTTGCTATTGCAGCACTGATATTTTTGATGGTCTTTATTGCGTTGCCCGCACTGCAGCGCAACCAACGAGATACAGCGAGGAAGAACCAGATGAGCAAGGTTTTGGGAGCTGTAACAAGCTACCAATCAAACAACCGCGGGAGGAACCCAGTTGCTAACGATGCGTTTGCAAAATATCTTGATGGCACTCTCGAAACAAACAACAGTATAACTCTCGACGGTGAGTACACTGTTACGATTGATACAAGTCCTACGAGTGGAAGTGTACCGAGTGGGGTCTCAACTGACAATATGACACTTGTATTTGGCATGAAGTGTGATGTCGACGGAGAAGTTGTCGATGGTGGTAGCAACAGGCAAGCAGCTGTTGTGATGACGCTGGAAAATGGTGACGCTGACTATTGCCAAGAAAGTTAGTACTTAGTTCGCATAAACTACAATAAAAGCCCTTCTCGGAGGGTTTTTATTTAAGTACAAAACTGTTATCATAAAGCTTATGGAAAAAACTATCTTTGCATTTTGTCTGTTTTTTATAGGTCTATGTCTAGGTAGTTTCGTCAATGCAGCTGTCTGGCGTATCAAACACAAAAAAGATCTTGTGTTTGCCAGATCAGAGTGTACAAAATGCCACTATACTTTGCAGTGGTTCGATCTCATACCAGTCGTCAGCTGGGTGTTACTAAAAGGCCACTGTCGCAAATGTAAAAAACCTATAAGCTCTCAGTATCCGCTCGTTGAGCTAGGTGTTGCTGCCTTTTTTGTGGCTTCATTGGCATTTTGGCCGTACGGGTTTGATAACATTAATCATTTACTTCAGTTTGCCATCTGGCTCTTGTCGGGTGTGGGTCTAGCTATTTTGTTTGTATATGATATACGGTGGCTGATATTGCCAGACAAAGTAGTGCTGCCCCTCATTGGACTTGGTACTGGCATGACGATACTAAAAGCACTCGAAACAAAAGATCTAGGTGGTTTTTTGGTCGACGTTGCTGGATCGCTTGTGATCCTTTCTGGCTTTTATCTAATTCTCTATGTGTATTCAAAAGGAAAATGGATAGGCTTTGGGGATATCAAATTGGGTATTGCACTGGCTTTGTTGTTGGCTAGTTGGCAGTTGTCGCTGCTTGCTTTTTTCCTCGCCAATCTCATAGGAACATTGTTTTTTGCTCCAGCTCTCTCTATAGGTAAAATTGATCGTTCTGCTCATATTCCGTTCGGTCCTTTTTTGATCTTGGGTTTTTTGATTGCAGGACTGTTCGGGCAGTCGATTATCGAATATTATCTCGTCTGGACATATTCAGGGATAAAGATCTAAACCTAGGGTAATACCTATGGTGCTTATGCTATAATGCATAGCAAATGGGTGTGAATTATCAGCGTGGTTTTACTATCATAGAGATCTCTCTATTTTTTGCTGTTTCGAGTCTTTTGCTGTTCACACTGATGGTTGGTATTACGATTGCAGTTCAGAGGCAGCGTTTTACGGATTCTGTGAATTCGGCTCAAAGTTTTTTGCAGCAACAATACAATGAAACCCAGACTACTATCAATAACAGATCATCATTAGCATGTGGGGATGCGGTCAGTAGGGGTACAAGTGATTGCTTGGTGATAGGTAAGATCATTGATTTGCTACCTGCAAATAACAATAGCGACGACAATAGATTCAATAGCTACAACGTCACAGCCGATGCAACATTGCCAAGCAATGCAAACGCACTAGATAATGTTACTTTGCTAAACCAACTTCACCCAACTGCTGTAAGAGAGCAAACAAATGACCAGGAATATATAGTAGCCTGGGGCGCCCAGATACGACTTTTGAGGGATAGCGAGGGTGATGGTAACAATGATCCGTCTGCAGGTTCTGCGGTGCGTTATTTGCTTATCCTTCGTTCACCAACTAGTGGTTTGATGCAAACCTACGAGCTGAACTCTATGAACGATATTTTTTCAGCCAACGATACCGAGGATTTGAGTGGTAGAATATCGCTTCTAGGTGGTTCATCCGAAAGAGCTATAAAGGCTTGTGTTACATCTGCAGATTTGATAGGGGTGAATGCACTCCTGACGATAGAGGAATCAGGCACACAAGACGGTGTGACGACAGCGTTTGATACAGACGAGGCACGAGAATGGTGCACATAACCATGAAGTACCAAAAGGGAGACACGCTAACAGAGGTTATGTTTGCAACGGCTATTGCTGCTTTGGTTATTATCTTGGGCGTAGCTGTGATGAATCGTGGTCTGGCACAGACACAATTGGCAGTAGAAACGACTTTCGTACGTCAGGCTATAGATAGTCAGGCAGAAATATTGCGCTATGCTCGCGATGACTACAAAACCAACCCAGGCGCAGGTGCAGGTGGGTCAAAAGTCTGGCAAGATATTGTTGCCAGGGCAAAAAGTAGTGCTAGTGATTTTGGTACTTGCAATCTACCGATTCCAGGTCAGTTCTTTGTTTCTCAGGACAATCTCAACAATCTTACGGTCAATACAAATGTTCAGCAGGCTAACACCTTCGCTACTATAGGCGAGGGGCTTTGGGTAGAGGCTGTCTCTGGTACAAATGTTGCGAATAGCAATATTAGGTATCTTGACCTACATATTAGGGCATGTTGGCAGCCGCCATTTGAAGGACCAGAATCCACATTAGGAACAATAGTGAGGTTGTACTATGAGTAGGAATCAACAATCAGGATTTACTATTACCGAGCTTTCTCTCGCGATGACGATGCTCTCGATTCTTTTAGTAATAATATTGCTTAGTGTTATTAATATCACAACAATATATAACAAAGGTGTCACACTTAAACGAGCCAATCAAAGTGGTGCCGCTATTGGTCTGGAGTTGCAGTCGAGTTTAAGAAGGTCTAGTCTTGGCAATGTCCAGGCTGTTCAAAAACAGCTCAGTCCAACAGTCTCAACATATACGAGACTATGCACGGGAGTATATAGTTTCATCTGGAGCGTTAGAGGTGATGGCAATAACGCTATCGAAAATTATAGCGACGGACAAGAGATCAGCTTTATCAAAATGAGAGATTCTAGCTCTCAACAATGTCACACCACGCCACCCGCTATTGACCGTAATGACCCTAGTATTACCGTTTTACTGGGTGATGAGCTAGTTGTTCGGCCACCGACTAATATATCTATTTCTGATAACCAAAAACTCATTACATTTGAATACACAGTATCAACCCCAGAAGGTGATGATATTATTTATGATGATACTGGAAGATCTTCCTGTCAGGGAGGTAAGGCTGATGATTTTTGTGCGCTCAATACTTTTAAAGTGACTTCATATGCACGAGGAAAAGGTGTACAATAATGGTCAAGGTTAATCAGTACATGCACAAAACAGCACACAATTCTCAATCTGGTATCACGGCTATTTTTACGGTAGTTTTTTTCACTATCTTGATTAGTGTTATTATACTTAGTTTTGTCAATATCGTATCTCAAGATCAACGACAAGTTACAAATTCTGATCTTTCTAATAGCGCCTACGACTCTGCAGAGGCGGGGATAGAAGATGCAAAAAGAGGTTTGGAAAAATATAGAATAGAATGCGTCAAAACAACCACACCAGCTGCAAATTGTGTAGATCTCTATACAAATGCTATCAACGGTGCGCTTTCCGGTGCTGAGTGTGATAGCTTCCAGAGGCTTGACCCTGTCCTAGGTCTCAATATAGAAGGCTCCGAAGTAAAAGTTGCTACAAATTCAGAAGATGATAGTTTGCAACAAGCATACACATGTTTGAAAGTTCAGCTAGCAACAGATGACTATATTCGTCAACTAGGTAGTAACCAAAATATCCTCATACCACTCAAAACAGTGAACAACCAGCCATTTAACGAGATTGAAATCAACTGGTTCAATCAAGAGGATAGCGAAAACCCTGTTATTCCTAGTAATACAGCTAGCTTTGATTTACCAAAAAATGAAGATTGGCCAGGTAGCACACCTCCTATTGTCAGAGCTCAGATCGTAGCAGTTGAACGAGGGGCTGCCAATATAGATAATATTGATAACGATGCAAAAACAGTGTTTCTTTTTCCTTCTAGCACGCCTGCAAGTAATCTAATAGATGTTCGTGGCGCAGATGCAACGCGAAAAAGCCAAAAATACAGTCCAGTTGCAGCTCAGTGTCTCGCGACAACATATGCTTGCGGCGTGATGTTAGTCAACTATCAGCCTATTAGTGGAGGGGTGTACGACTATTATTTACGTCTGAGCCCTATATATAACAACGCTTCGATTCAAGTTCGCTTGTTTGACCTAAGTGCTAGTCCGAATCCAATACAATTTGATGGGGTTGAGCCGATTGTCGATTCAACCGGTCGAGCGAATGATGTTTTTCGTAGGATAGTTAGTCGGGTTATTTTTGATGACGAGTCATCTACTCTCAATGGCGGTAGTGGCTTTGATATTACCCAGGGTATTTGTAAACAATTCGAGCTTGCTGATCTGCCAGCCTACTATCAGCCACACTGTTCGTCTCTCGATCTTGTTAATGAGTAGTATTGTGAAATGTTTCATGCACTTTTTTGAGGTGTTGATCTGTAATATGCGTGTACACTTGAGTTGTTGCAATATTACTATGACCCAACATACTTTGCACTGAACGGATATCCGCTCCGTTCATCAGTAAATCGGTTGCAAAACTATGACGCATTGTATGGGGACTTACGTGTTTAGTTATACCAGCCTTCAGAGCATAATTTTTGATGATTCTCTGCACACTTCTGGGTGTTATTCGACGAAAATTGCCACTCGTATCAAGATGCTGTGGCGCAGCGCTACGGTAACTAATAAACAGCGGTTTTAGGCTATCTTTTCGACTGTTCAAATAGTGTTCGATTTGCGATGCTGCGCTCACACTGATAAATACCGGACGGTCTTTATCACCCTTACCGCGTACCATGAATTCTCGACGAGCTATATTAATATGATCTCTATCAAGTGCAACCAGCTCTGACACTCGAAGCCCACTAGAAAAGAGCAATTCAATAATCGCCCTATCTCTCAGCCCAGCTTCGTTATCTAATGGAATTACAGAGATGAGACGCTCTATCTCATCATTATTCAAAAAAGTGACGCGAGGTCGTTTGTTTTTTGGTAGCTCAATAGTCGAAGGAGCGATTACTGCTAGATCACGCTTCAGACAGTACCCCAGGAAACTTCTTAGCGCTATCAAGTGGTAGCTCTGGGTGGTAGTAGAAAGCTCTTGATCAAGATCATTTTTGTAACGGTTTAGCCACAATCTCCACTTTCTTATCAGTTCACCGTTTATTTTTTCCACTTGTATATCGCCGTTAAACTCGATAAAGCGGTTGAGGTAGAGGTGGTAGTTTTCGCAAGTTTTTTGTGAGCGTCCTCGTTCGATTTCTAGATATTCCAGAAAATCAACAATTGCATCAGATACGTACATACTTTCACTCTAGCACAAGCATTTTTATTTTGCGACACTGTGCGATGTTATAATGATGATCATGAGTATATTCGAAGCAGCTTTTCTCGGGCTTATCCAGGGCCTGACAGAGTTTATACCAGTTTCTAGTTCGGGGCATTTAGTGCTCGGGCAATCGCTTTTTTCTGGCAATATTGATCATCTTTTCATACAGGCTCTAGATTTTGGTACGCTTTTTGCATTGATTATTTATTTTTGGTCACGTCTGATAGATCTTGCCCGACAAGTATTTTTTGAAAAAGATTATAGGCTAGCGCGTAATATTCTTATCACTTCTGTCCCAGCTGGTATTTTAGGTTTGTTGCTAGCGGATTTTATCCAAAACAGCCGTGAACTAGTCAATCCTCTCGTAGTAGCTATCATGTTGGCTCTCGTAGGTGTGCTAATGATCGTTGTAGATAAACTACCTCACAAATCAAAAAGGGCTAGCGGTCGGGAGCTGAGCCCCAGGCGCGCCCTAGTGGTTGGTTTAGCCCAGGCATTTGCTTTGATACCTGGTGTATCTCGCTCCGGCACAACTATCATTGCCAGTCGTGTTATGGGACTTAGCTCAAAATCGGCAGCAGAGTATAGCTTCATGGTTTCGATCCCGATTATGATAGGTCTTGTTTCCAAGCTGCTACTCAAGGAAAGTGACAGAGCATACCTTGTAGATAACCTAGAGCCTTTATTGATAGGAAATGTGGTTGCATTTTTCAGTGCGATTATTGCTATCAGGTTTTTACTTCGATATCTTGAAAATCATGGACTAGCTATTTTCGGATGGTATAGGATTGCACTTTCCACTGTAGTCATATGTGTTCTTTTGTTACAATAGTGTGAGTAATTTTAAAAAAGGAGATCAGAGGAATATTATGGAGCGTACGTTAATTGTGCTGAAGCCAGATGCGATTCAGAGAGGTTTGTTAGGTGAGATTGTTACTCGTTTTGAAAAAGCAGGACTAAAGATTATAGGGGTGAAGATGCTGAGCCCAGATTATGATCATTTTTATCATCACTATGAAAAGATCGGTAAAATGGTATCTCGAAGAGGCAAAACAGCATTTGATGTGACACTAGACATGATGCAGCAAGGCCCCGTTGTAGCTTTTGTTCTAGAGGGTATTGGCGCTGTAGAGATAGTGCGTAAAATGGTTGGCACAACAGAGCCAAAATCTGCGCTACCAGGTACTATTCGAGGTGATTATGCCCATGTGAGTTTTTCTCATGCAGACACAAAGAAAAAAGGAATACCTAACCTGATTCATGCATCGGGTGACGTAGAAGAGGCAGAAGCCGAAATTACACATTGGTTTAGTGAGGGTGAGATTTTTGACTACACATCAACTCACGAAGGTCTGACTCAGATAAAGTAGGCTATAATATAAGCTGCAACTATGCCTCGGTAGCTCAATGGATAGAGCAATTCCGTCCTAAGGAAAAGGTTGTAGGTTCGACTCCTACCCGGGGTACCAGATAAAATAAGGGGTATAGGACATGTCACACAGTTTTGATGGGCAAAGAGAAGGAGAAGAAGTACAAGTTGTATTTCGGCGCCATCCAATAGCTCTTAGAAAAGGATTTTATATGCTTGTTGTTCCATTTACAATAGGCTCTATTCCAGCATTGATTTGGCAGGATCAACTGTGGTTATTCGGACTTTCTTTTGGTTGTCTTGGGCTGGGAATGTTGTTGTTTTTTTATCATTGGGTAGGGTGGTACTACACGTATTTTATTATTACAGATCAGCGACTACGGCAAGTATCTCAACAGGGACTTTTCGGCAGGAGTGTTGTCGACCTAGGGCTCAGTAAAATTCAGAATATTAGCTACAATGTACCTGGATTTACTGGAGAAATCCTAGGATTTGGTACAATAGTTCTACAGACCTACGTGGGTGATCTAGTCCTTGATAAGATCCAGCACCCTGACAAAATTTACAATAAAATCCAAGATGCAGTCGTCTTGGCAGGTGGGGATGTAGACGGGGAGATAGATGGTTAAAAGATTAGTCAAAAAAATCAAGAAAAAAGACGAAGACACTGAAAAGCTCTCAAGCAGTCGTATCACTAACGAAACGGTTGCTGAACATCGTGAACAGATTCTTGCTGGTGGGAGAAAATTCAAATATCCTATTCAATACGAAAGGCACAGACTTCTTATTAATAGTATTTTTGTTTTATGTGTTGCTATAGTTTTTGCAGTTTTTGTGCTGTGGTGGCAACTATATCTAGCTCAAAATACAGGTAATTTTTTCTACCGGATCACTCAACTAGTCCCTGTTGCTGTTGCAAAAGTTGATAATCAATATGTGCCATACAACGACTACCTCATGGAATACAGAAGCTCTATTCACTGGCTGCAAAAAAAATCACGTGGGCTGAGCGCGAATTCAGAGGATAATAAACGTCAGTCAGAGCATATTAAACGTCAGTCACTTGATAGAGCTATAGAAAATGCGTATGCTCAAAAACTTGCCAATGATCTGAAAATAGAAGTTTCTGAAAAGGATATTGATGATTTTATTGATACAACTATCCAAAATAGTAGTAGTCAAAATCTTTCACGTCAGAGTTTTGAGGCAGTTCTCAGCGACTCATATGGCGTATCGCCCGAAGAGTACAGGTCTATTGTTCGTTATGCGATCACAAAGCAGAAAGTATCATTTGCAATAGACAAAAAGGCACAGAAACGTATAGAGGCTGCACAAAAAGCGCTAACAGCGGGACAAGTTTTTGAAGAAGCGGTTGTCATATATTCTACAGACGAAACCGCAAAGGTTACTAAAGGTGATGTAGGCTTCGTACCGAAAAATAACCAAGATCAAGGTCTAGCCCAGGCGGCTTCAAAGATGACCGTAGGACAGGTCTCGGATATAATACGAGGCACTGATGGCTATTACATAATAAAACTTATAGAGACAAAGCAAGATCAAGTCCGGTATGCACGAATCAAAGTTGATTTGACAGAGTTTGATAACGCATTGAAAAAATTGAAGACTCAGTCGAAAGTGCAAGAATACATAAAAGTTAGAAAAGATGTATAAAAAATGACTCTACCCGAAAGTAGAGTCATTGATCGTAGCCAAATTACTTGACGTCTTCAATCTCAAGATCAAGTCCGCCGCTCTCACTGAACACAAAGTTCAGAATCAAGCTTGCTATAGCACCTTGCACCCATCCAATGATGTATGCAACTACTGGAAAGAGTACGATTGCAAGACTAAAGACAACAATACTGATGCCTAGTCCTTTTACAATTGAACTCTGTTCTGTTATTTGCCCTGCAACCACTGCTAAAGTGAATGCAGCACCGTATACAAATGCGATAATTGATTGCGTGACCGCAACAACTTTCGCAAATGAACCCACCCGAAGTTTGTTGACACGAATCGTCTTCATGTACCCCTCCGTTTTAAATTTGCAACTTTATTGTAACATTTTTATTCGTTAATACAATATTACTTATGCTTGTTAGTATCGATAAATGTAAGTTTTCGAATACAAAACCACCCCTGTAGGGTGGTTTAATTTTCAAAAATCTGGCGGGCCCGACCGGATTCGAACCGGCGATCTCCTCCGTGACAGGGAGGCGTGATAGGCCAGCTTCACTACGAGCCCTCGTAATTTTCTGACTCTGGCTATATTAGCAGTTTTAAGTTTTCAAATCAACAGGGGTAATAGATTTTTGAAAATAAAAGAAGATAGATTGTAGGATTTGGGTTGGATATTGTATAGTAGATACAGTTTTACCATGAATATTGGACACATACTGCAAAAACTAGTAGACGATAGAGCCTTTATGGCGTCTTGGTTCGTTTTGTTATTCTCTACAGTAATAACGACTATTACTCTTGCTTTGCAGATCCACCCCTCTGATCTCAATACGCAAACACGCTACACAGCTTTTGGTGATGTGCAAATATACAGCAATCCTTGGTATCATTTGCTCCCAATTGTCCTATTCGGATTAACAGTTTTTATACTACATACACTTATTGCAATCAAAATCTTCCTGACAAAGAGCAATCATCTTGCGAGACTGTTTCTTTGGGTGAGTATTGTGATAGTGGTGGTTAGTATGATTATTGGACTCGCCGTATTAGGGTTAGCCTCTATATAAAAAATGATAGATATAGAACTACCACTAGGTAAACGAACTAAAACGTATCGTTTTTTTGAAATACTACCAGCAATGATTAGTTATGGTTATATTGTTCTTTTGATTGTACTCTCTGTAGTAAACCCTTTTCTAGCAGCAATGTACTTACTCGCGGTCATTCTGACTCTTCTTATAAAATCTGGAGCTATTGCAATCAGAACCATACAAGGTTATGGTCATTTACAAAAAGCTCGATCGGTTGATTGGCAAAAGAGATTGAACGAGCTTGATCTAGCACGTTCGACCAAAAAATCTATTCCAGGTGTACAGCCGCGAGAATTTCATGCAAAATACCATACACAGTATCTAGAAGAGTTACGTCAATACCCCGAAAAGTACCCAAAAGTTGGTGATATACATCATGCTGTTATTGTAGCAACCTACAACGAAAGTATTGAGACACTCAGACCTACACTGCAGTCGATTGCTGACACGCAGTTTCCAAATAATAAAATCATTCTAGTGTTGGCTTACGAAGAGAGAGGTGGAGCAGAAACAAAGGCAACTGCCAGGCAGCTTCAAGAAGAATTTGGTACACAATTTCATGCATTTTTAGCAGTCAAACACCCTAAAGATTTACCTGATGAATTAATAGGCAAGGGCTCAAATATTACATACGCTGGCAAGTATCTTAAAAAATGGCTCAAAACTCAAAAGATAGACAAAGAATCACTCATAGTTACAACCCTTGATAGCGATAATCGCCCTGATGAAACTTATTTTTCATATGTTGCGTACGAATATATAGTGCGTCAAAACCGACAGAGTCTCTCTTTCCAGCCAATCGCACTATTCCTCAATAATATATGGGATGCACCAGCCCCTATGCGTGTAATAGCAACGGGCAACTCTTTTTTTAACATCATTATGTCTATGAGACCGCACGTGTTGAGGAATTTTGCCTCTCATTCCCAGCCATACAGCGCACTCGAAGATATGGATTTTTGGAGTGTCCGTACGGTTGTAGAAGATGGCCATCAATATTGGCGAAGCTATTTTCATTTTGACGGAAAATACGGGGTTGTACCGATTTATGTGCCGATCTACCAAGATGCTGTGCTTTCACATACGTATTGGAAAACGCTCAAGGCTCAATTTGGGCAAGTGTCTCGCTGGGCATACGGTGCATCAGATGTTCCGTATGTAGCTGTACGGGTTCTCAGTAAAAAACGTACAGTTCCGTTTATCTCAGGCATACCGCATCTCGTGAGATTGATAGACAACCACACTACATGGGCTAGTATGTCTATTCTTGTAGCGGTTGGTGGTTGGGTGCCACTTTTGCTAAATCAAGAAGCTTCTCGTAGTATAGTTGCTCACGAACTACCAGAGGTTATTAGTTCTATTCAGCGACTCGCTATGATTGGTATATTTATCACAATCTTTTTGACATTTAAAATGTTACCACCTAGACCAGAGCGTTACAAAAAACACAGAAGTCTGCTGATGCTCGTACAGTGGGTATTGATGCCCATTACTAGTATTGCGTACGGCTCCTTGGCTGCTTTTTATTCCCAAACAAGGCTTGCGCTAGGCAAGTACATGGACACGTTCAATGTGACGGTCAAGGCAGTTAAAAAAGATTAGCGCAAATGTTTGCCGAGAACGTGTGTATGGTGAGCAGCATATTGTAGCGATACAATACGATCAAAATGCTTCAAAACACCGTATGATACCTCGCATATAGCCTCTGGAGAGGTTTTTTGTCCGTCTTTGAGTAATTTGGCTTCTATTGTTCGACACAACGCTTCCGCGGTCTCTACGTTAGAGTGTGAACGTTTAAAACACCGTGCGATACTCATCAGTAGTACGACATGGCTAAAATCATCTACATTACCTTCTGCTGAAATTACTTTCAGTTGATCTAATGCAATACCTTCATATGTGGTAAACACAAAATTACACTGAGTGCATCTACGTCTTCGCCACACACGGGGTATTTTTGTCTTTTGACGAGAGTTTATTACCTGAGTTGTTTTTTGCCCACAATTTATACAAAACATGACTACATATTGTCATACAGCTATAAAAAAAGCTAGTGGAAAACTATTTTTTTATGTGGAGAAGAGTGTATTTAAGAAGTATATTCGTAAAAAAGTTTAAAATTCGAAAGTTCAGATACCTTATGGATGCTTGTTTCGTGTTTTTTCATAACTCTATACTAGCACTTTGTACTAAAAATGTCAATATTATGCTTATGTAGTTGACCATAAATTTAAAATATCTCATTGTATGAATGAGATATTTTAAATGGTGGGCGATGAGGAATTCGAATCCCCGACCTCCTCAACGTCAATGAGGCGCTCTAGCCAGCTGAGCTAATCGCCCTTGTGAATATCAGCATATCAAAAACAGAGGCCACGCGCAATTACCACGTGGTACAATAATATGCATATGAGTGATCACGATAAACTATACGCTATGCGCCACAGCTTGGCACATATCACAGCAGCTGCAGTACAGCGCCTCTGGCCAGAGGCTAAATTTGGCGTTGGACCAGTGGTCAAAGACGGTTTTTATTATGATATAGATATTGCGAATGTGACTATATCAACTGAAGATTTTGCCAAGATAGAGTCTGAGATGCACAAGATTATAGAGGAAAAACAGGCTTTTGAACGCAGTGAAAAGCAAGTGGACGATGCAATAGATTGGGCAAAAGGTGCCAAGCAACCATACAAGGAAGAGCTTTTGAATGATCTAAAGCGCTCAGGCACTACTGTTGCTAGCGATCTAAACTCTGACGAGTTGGGTACTATTGCAGATGGAGATGGTGCTGTAGAAAATGTTAGCTTTTATACAAATGGTGATTTTACCGACCTTTGTCGTGGGCCGCACGTTGAAAATACTAGCCAAGTTGGGGAATTCAAGCTACTGCGTGTTGCTGGCGCTTACTGGCGAGGCAAAGAGACAAATCCGCAAATGCAGCGTTTGTATGGGGTGGCGTTTGAAACTAGCAAGGAATTAGAACATTATCTAGAGCTACAACAGCAGGCAAAAGACCGCGATCACCGCAAATTAGGCAAAGAATTGGATCTTTTTGTAACATCCGAGCTGGTCGGGTCTGGTTTGCCTATGTTCACGCCACGCGGGACAGTACTACGCGAAGAACTATCACGTTATTCAAACGAACTTCGTGAACAGATTGGTTTTGAGAAAGTTTGGGTACCCCATATAACAAAGACTGCGTTATATGAAAAATCAGGCCACCAGGCAAAATTTGGTGACGAGCTATTCCTAGTCAAAAGCCAAGAAACTTCTGATGAATTCGTACTAAAACCAATGAATTGTCCTCATCACACACGTATTTATGCTGCAAAACCACGTAGTTATCGCGATTTACCTGTTCGCTATCTAGAAACAACTACCGTATACCGTGATGAAAAGACAGGTGAGTTGGGTGGTTTGTCGCGTGTTCGGTCAATCACACAAGATGACAGCCATGTATTTTGTCGCCAGGATCAGATAGAGGAAGAGATCAGTAACCTGTTAGCTGCGGCTAGCGATATGTACCGTGCGGTTGGCATGGGTCTGCGTGTTCGTTTGAGCTATCGTGACGAAGGCGAAGGTTATTTGGGAGACCCAGAGCTCTGGAAGGTTGCTCAATCTCAGTTAAAACAAGCTGTTGAGGCTAATAATCTAGACTATTTCGAAGAGATGGGTGAGGCTGCGTTTTATGGTCCAAAGATTGATTTTATGGCGACTGACGCATTAGAGCGTGAGCATCAGTTGGCCACTGTGCAGCTAGACTTTGTACAACCCGATAGGTTTGAGCTCGAATATATCGGCGAAGACGGCACAAGGCAGACTCCTGTGATGATCCATAGCGCACTACTAGGTTCAATCGAGCGATTCCTGAGTGTATATATTGAACACGCGGCCGGCAAGTTTCCGATCTGGCTAGCACCAGAGCAGTTACGTATTATTCAGGTCAAAGACAGCCCAGAGCTAGATATGTTTGTTGATAAGTTAGTAGCATCAGCAAAGGAAAACGGCGTTCGTGTAGTTGTCGATCGATCAAATGAATCTGTTGGCAAGAAAATCCGTGCTGCCGAGGTTTTGAAGGTTCCATATAGTATTGTTATAGGCGAAAAAGAATTAGAAACAGGTCAATTAACACCTAGGGTTCGCAAGGACTTGGCTGTTGAGGGGCGAGAAGACAGCAGCTACGATGCACAATCCCTGATCAGCTCGATTGCGAATGAATCTCGCTCAAGAGTGCAAAATTCTTCTCTGTAAATATGGTATAATATTAGTATATGCGACGAGGTAAAGAGCTAATTGCGACTGATATTGATGAAGTTATTTTCCCATTTGTTGAACAATTTATCGAGTGGCACAACAGAGAATACGGAACGTCACTGACGGCAGAAGATTTTCATACCTATGAATTTGGCGACGTTATTGATGAGCCTATTTCAGAAATCGTACATAGAGTTGAGCTTTTTGTTAATCAAGAACATAGTCACATAGATGTTGCGCCAATAGAAAGTGCTCAGGCAGTCATACAAGAGATGAGTGACGATTTTGATTTTCTAGGTTTAACGGCCCGACATCCTGACTTTCGAATAACTACAAAACAATATATTGAGCATTATTTTCGGTCGTTAATTCCAGAGATAGTCCTCGTGGGACACAAAGAGACCGTTAGTATTGTTCGTTCTAAAGTTGATGTTTGTCGAAGTTTTGGTGCCGCCGCGCTTGTTGATGATTCTATTCACCATACTGCAGAGTGTGCTGACACTAAAGTTCAAGGAATTTTGTTTGGAGAATACCCATGGAATAGGGGTGCAGAGACACCGCAAGGTGTTATACGCTGTGCAAATTGGAGAGAGGTGCAAGAATATGCCTACTCAACAGCAGCCTGGTAGTTTCAAAGAACTAGTATATGAACTTGTAGCCCAAATTCCCAAAGGGCGAGTAATGACATATGGCGATATCGCAGCTTTTTGCGGGCAGGCTTCGGCATCACGCATAGTTGGTGGTTTGGCGCACTTTGGCCCGACCGATTTACCCTGGCACAGGGTTGTGAATCGTTTTGGTGGTTTGGCGGCTGGTTATTATGGCGGCAAATTAGGACACCAACAAGCTTTAGAGAACGAAGGGTTTGTTATTAAAGATATGAAAATTGTTGATTTTGAGGACAGACGATGGGCACCAAGCAGCCACTAGTTGTGATTACTGGTCCAACAGCTAGCGGCAAAAGTAGCGTTGCTATGAAACTAGCTAGTGAGTTTGGTGGGGAAATTATATGTGCCGATTCACGAACCGTCTATCGTGGTATGGATATCGGTACTGCCAAACCAACGATCGAGGATCAGCGCTTGGTTCCACATCATTTACTAGATGTTGTTGATCCAAACGATCGTTTTACTGCTGCAGATTTCCAACATATGGCTCGTCTAGCTATAGACGACATACGATCTAGAGGTAAGATCCCATTCCTGGTTGGCGGTACTGGGTTGTATGTTGATAGCGTTGTGTTAAATTATGAATTTGATAGTCAATACGACCCAAAATTACGAGAACAGCTAGAGGCGATGAGTCTAGACCAGTTATATAAATATTGCAAAACTAACAACATAAAATTGCCAGAAAATAGCAAGAATAAACGTTATGTTGTAAGAAATATTGAACGAAACGGTAGTGTTGTAAAGAGTAATAATGATAATTTAAGCACAAGCATTATTGTAGGAATTGCAACAGAAAAGAACGAACTAAATAACAGAATTGTTCAGCGAACTGAACACATCTTTGAGGACGGAGTCGTCAAAGAGGCAAAATTATTGGGCGAAAAGTATGGTTGGGATATACCGTCTATGACCGGTAACATCTATCCAGTAGCTCGCAAAGTTATTGATGGTGAGTTGAATATACAACAAGCCAAAGAAAAATTTATTATTCAGGACAGACGATTGGCAAAACGTCAGATGACATGGCTCAAGCGCAATGATTTTATTCAATGGAAGTCGCTGGACGATGTTTATTACTATATAAAAACTCAGCTACAGGCTCGCTAAAATTGAATAAAAATGATATTATGAGTATTAAATCAGGAGGAAAATAGCAGACAATGATTGATACTTTATTTGGCTCAAAAACACGCGTAAAATTGCTATATTTATTTCTCAATAACCCTGGCAGGGCTTTTTATGTACGTGAGATCACCAGACGCGTAGATGAACAAATAAATTCTGTCAGACGGGAACTCGCTAATATGTTAAATGTTGGTGTTATAAAGAGCGATGGTATAGATAATAAACTCTATTACGAAGTTGATCAAACATATGTACACTACAAACCGTTACAACAAATCTTCTCAGACGATTCAAGCAAAAGTGTAACAAGTACCGAGAAGAGTAGTGTTACAGAATGGTCCAAGCGCCTAAAACAGCTTGGTGGGGTCAAAGTCGTTGTGCTGAGCGGTAGTTTCGTCAATGATGCTCGTAGTAAAGTGGATGTACTAATAGTAGGCAACACTCAAAAGGCAAAAGTAAAGAAATTTATCAAAGACTTGGAGGAAGATGAGCATCGGACACTGAGCTACACTACATTGAAATATGATGATTTTTACTACCGCCTTGGTGTAAAAGATCGATTTGTATCCGAGATTGTTGATGGAAAGCATATTGTAGTATTAGATACAAACGGAATAATCAGTAAATAATAGGAGAAGTTATGGAACTAGAATACAAAGGAGCTACGGCGGTTACTATAAAAGCAGCGAATTCAGGTAGTATTGTTTTAGACCCAAAAATATCACAATTTGGGCTCAAAGATCTGAAAGTTACTGATGCAATAGAGCTTGTGACACATCCATCAAAAGAATCTGATTCAGATGATCAAAAAATATTGATCAATGGGCCCGGGGAGTACGAAGTTTCCAACATCTCCATAAAAGGTATTGCTGCTACACACTTTAGTCAACCAGAAGACAAAGTTACTATCTACAGCATAACAATTTCCGGTGTGAGAGTTGTTGTACTAGGCCATATACAACCTAATCTTGATGAAGCTCAGCTTGAGACTATCGGTCTTGCAGATGTTTTGGTCTTACCGGTTGGGGGTAATAACATTACTCTTAGTCCGCATGATGCGGCCAAGATAGTCAATCAGATAGACCCCAAGATAGTGGTGCCTGTTCATTATCAAGACAAAGCTATAAAATATGATGTTGAACAAGAGAGCGTAGACGTATTTTTAAAAGAGCTTGCAGCTACTGAGCATCAAATTGTCGATAAATTGAAACTAAAAAACGCCGTATTACCGGCGGTCAGAACAGTTATTCAGGTTACAAGAACCTAAAGAAGGATTATTTACTAACTAGCACGCCTTTTTTCTTGAGAGTTCGAATAGCTTGAGTGCTGATAGTCATTGTGACTTTTTTGCCGTCAAGTACGAAGGTCTTTTTCTGCAAGTTTGGTTTAAAAACGCGTTTTGTACGTCTTAAAGAAAAGCTCACATTGTGGCCGAATTGTTTACCTTTTCCGGTTAACTCGCATTTTGCTGACATCTAATTCCTCTTTTACAGTTCAATGATCCATACTACTATTTTTTACTAGTGAAGTCAATGCCTTGTTTAGTATATAATTGCTATACATGGACTTTTTATATATTGCTATACTACTGATTATTATCTTGTTTTCTATGACACTGCATGAGATGGCGCATGCATTTGTTGGCTTTTGGCTTGGTGACAGAACTGCAAAAGAAGAGGGAAGGCTGACAATCAACCCGTTGGCTCATATAGATCCTTTTTTGACTATACTACTACCTCTGCTCTTACTAATTGCAGGAGGGCCAATATTTGGAGGTGCAAAACCGGTGCCGTTTATCCCTCATAACCTCAAATGGGGGGAATTTGGTGCTATGCTAGTGGGGATTATTGGGCCGATTACCAATTTTATACTTGCTTGTCTAGGAGTAGTGGTGTTATTTTTTGTGCCATCCTATTCTTTTGCGGGTAGCATTATCCAGCTTTGGATTAGCGTCAATCTCGGATTCTTTATATTCAACATGCTGCCTATACCGCCACTAGATGGTTCAAGGTTGCTATACTATCTTGCGCCCGAACCTGTCAGGGAAATAATGCAGACAATTGAGAGGTATGGATTGATAGTGATCTTTGTGATTGTTATTTTGTTTTCTCAACAGATTAGCATGTTTATGAGAGCCGGTATTTCATTTTTTATGTCTATTTTCGATTCAATACTTGGTGTAGTGGTATAATAAAAATAGCCCCTGTCCAAGGTGTACATGATTTTCCTGAACAAATCATAGATAGGGAGTTCGACATAGCGCCGATCTGTGGAAAGGCGGTGAGAACACCCACCTTGCATGAACGCGAGGAAATATCACGCATCTTGTGTATAAGGGGTTTTCCAGTATTACTATGAAATGAAGAATTATTTATGAGACAAAAAATTTCTGTTAGAGCTCTAATCAAACAAGACGGAAAGGTGTTGCTTGCGAAAAGAGCAGCCGGCAGAGCATCGATATTGGGTAAATTTGAACTACCAGGGGGTAGTGTCAACTTTAAAGAACAACCAACGGAAGCGCTAGAGCGTTATCTTCGAACCCATTTTTCGGTAAGTTTAGACAAAGCTCAGCTTTTTGATGTCATAAGCTTTATAGATCCAGATGATATAGAGGTTCAGTATGTGTTTGTGCTATATCTCGTCAGTTTACACAACTCTGACAACACCATTCATCTCAGCCAACGATACAGTAAGTATATTTGGGAAAAGTTGTCTAATATACAACTAAATGAATTAACAAACTCTACTCAAATCTTACTCAATCTAGATCAAGAAGACCAAACACTACTTAAGCATGATGTAGACCATGTTCATTCTGATGTAAAAGCAACAACTAATGATACACATATAATATATTCTGATGGAGGATCACGAGGCAATCCTGGTCCAAGCGCAGCTGCTTTTGTAGTGATGAATGCCAGGGAAGAGATTCTTGTTGATGGAGGTTCTTATCTAGGTGTTACAACCAATAACCAAGCCGAGTATCAAGCGGTGTTTTTCGGCCTTAAAAAAGCGAGTGAACTGGGTCTCCAGAGAATTGATTTTCGTTTAGACAGCAACCTGGTTGTTAATCAACTAAATGGTGTATACAAGATAAAAAATAGAGATCTTTGGCCTATACATGAGCAAATCAAGCTGCTTGTCCCAAAGTTTCAAAAAGTAACTTTTTCACACGTAAGACGAGAGTTTAATCAGATAGCCGATGCGCTGGTCAACAAGATATTAGACGAGGAAGCCAAAAATAAGGTATAATCAAGCACTGTAGATCACTGGACAGTCGCCCCCTTGGGGGAGGAAAGTCCGGGCAGCGTAGGGCAACGACAGTTGCTAACGGCAACCAAAGGTGACTTTAGGGAAAGTGCCACAGAAACAAGACTACCTTGTCATTTTGATGAGGAAAAGGTGAAAAGAGTGAGGTAAGAGCTCACAGCGCTATATGGTGACATATAGAGATGGTAAACCCTGTCGGCTGCAAGGAGATTTGTCGTTTGGTGGCCCGCTAGGCAGATCGATTTAATCCGCTCGAACCATGGTGCGAACCACGGTCTAGATAGATGACTGTTCTCGACAGAACCCGGCTTATAGGTGGTCTACATAAAAATACCCTCGTTATATATATGACAAGGGTATTTTTTGGTTCCTAGAATCTGCTACTTGGTGGCTTTGACAACAGCTTCAAAGACCTTTGGTTCTTTTGCTGCAAATTCTGCTAGTATTTTTCTGTCTAGTTCGATGTTCTTCTTTTTAAGTCCGTTGATCAATTGGCCATAAGTGGTGCCGTTTTCTCTGGCTGCAGCGTTAATACGAGTGATCCAAAGACCACGGAGATCTCTTTTTTTATTTCGGCGATCTCTATACGCATACTGCAAAGCCCTGATCACTCCTTGTTTTGCTAGACGAAAACTTCTTGTGCGGTTGTGCTGCATACCTTTTGCTTGTTTTAGTGTTTTTTTATGCTTTGCACGTGCTGCAACACCTCTTTTTACTCTCATTATTCTATACTCCTAAAGCTTTCTTAATATTTTTTCTGATAGAACCTTTTATTTCTGCGCTTGAGTTGATTCTACGTTTGCGACTAGCGCTTTTCTTTGAAAGCAAATGATTGCCAAAGGCACGTCGGCGCAATAACTTACCGCTAGCAGATTTTTTGATCCGCTTGGCTGTTCCTTTGTGTGTCTTCATTTTTGGCATATCGCTATTTGCTCCTTATTGTGATGCTTAAATTTCTACCTGCAAGGTTTGGTTCTTGTTCTGTGACTACATCGTCGCCAAGAAGTGACTGAACTCTCTTGATCATCTCAAAACCTAGTTCTTTATGTGCCATTTCTCTTCCCTTGAACACTACAGTCAATCTGACTTTATGACCCTGTTCGAGAAACTTACGTACTTTTCGAAGTTTTATGTCGAGATCATGAGCTCCAATCTTTAGCCCTAGTCTAATCTGCTTCATATCACCAGACTTGTTTTTTGAGCGAGCTTTTTGCTGCTCCTTTGTTTTCTGGTACTGGTATTTACCCCAGTCGATTATCTTTGCAACGGGAGGGCTAGTATTTGGTGATATTTCTACTAAATCTAGGCCAGCAGCTTGAGCAGCTTCGAGTGCTTGTTGACGTGTCAATACACCTACTTGTTCGCCACTTGCTCCTATTACTCGTAACTCTGAGGCTCGTATTGCCTCGTTGATACGCACCGATTTATTAATCTCAAAACTCCTCTTAATGTTTGTATAGTTTCTAAGCTAGCATTTTAACAGATAAACTCTTGGGGTGCAATAGGGTATATTTACACTTCTTTGCTGACATCTCTAAATTGGAGTGCTTCAGCTATATGAGAGGTGGTGATATTGTGTGCATTTTCTAAATCAGCAATTGTTTGGGATACCTTGATAACCTTGAAATACGATCTAGTAGTAAGCTGTAGTTTTTTAGCAGCCTGTGTGAGAAAGGTGCTAACATCAGATGAGAGATCAATATTTTTCTTAAGATCTTGGCTGCCCAACGAAGCATTACTGATAATCGAACTTCCATACCTCTCTTTTTGGAGTTTTCTTGCTTTTATGATCTGATTTTTTGCCATAGTTGCTTGGTCGGTAGATTGCTTCTTCAAGAGTAGTTTATGAGGAATGCGACCTACATGGACAATCAAATCTATTCGATCGAGTAGTGGTCCAGATATCTTTTTTTGATATTGAGATATCTGAGTATGACTGCATGAACACTCTTTTGATGTATCACCAAGATATCCACAAGGGCAAGGATTTTTTGTTGCAACTAACATAAAATTTGCTGGAAAACTTACCCTGTCTTCGGCCCTAGATATGTGCACTGAGCGATCTTCTAAGGGCTGTCGCAGCGCTTCTAAGCTAGCTCTTGGGTATTCGGGTAGCTCATCTAGAAACAATACGCCGTGGTGCGCGAGGCTAACTTCACCAGGTATGGGATGTTTGCCACCTCCAATTATAGATATGTGACTTGCGGTATGGTGTGGTGATCGGAAGGGTCTATCTAGTAACGTGTCTGTTGTCGTGAGACCGGAAAGACTATGCAGTTTTGTGACTTCTATTTGTTCTCCCAATGAGAGAGGTGGTAACAGTTGCAATAGTGCCTTTGCTAGCATTGTTTTACCCGTGCCTGGTGGTCCAGTAAAAAGAATATTATGATGACCTGCTGCAGCGATGGTCAATGCCCGTTTAGCTCGATCTTGCCCGTAGATATCATCGATACTTATTGCGTGAGTTTTTTGTGTTTTTCTGGTATTTGTATCAGATATCTTGGAAACGTGAGTAGGTTGCTTCTCTTTTTTTAGTACTAGAAAAAGATCTTTTAAGGATTCAACACCAACAATATCTATACCTTGTATCAAGGAAGCTTGAGCAGCGTTTTGCATAGGTATGTATAGTGTGGATGCGCCGTTTGATTTTGCGGTTTCTGCTATATTGATCACTCCGCGGATAGGGCGCAATGTACCGTCCAAAGATACTTCCCCTGCGAACACCCCACGCTCTATTTCAGAGGTGCGTAGTTGGTTACTCACGCATAAAATTGCAATTGCTATAGGTAAGTCAAACTGTGCGCCACTTTTTGGGATGTTTGCAGGTGCTAGATTGATAGTGATCTTTGCGCTTGGAAAATCTAGATGTGAGTTTTTGATTGCGCTTCTCACTCTTTCCTTTGCCTCGTCTACCGATTTGTTAGCTAAACCAACTATCTGTAATCCAGGTAGACCTTTCGAGGCATCACATTCGACTTCAATGATTTGCCCATCAAAACCGATATTAGTAGCAGAGAGTACAGTTGCAACCATAATAGAACCAGTAAAACACTTATGGTTTTTATAGACAAGTTATGGTATAATCTAAATCTGTTCTTGGGGCTGAATTAGCTCTCGACAGCTGGACCTTAACAGATTACTTTGCAAGTCGGTTGATATCGTAAGTATCTTTTAACTGCAAATCCAATTGCAAAAGCAGTAGCTGCTTTCAAGAGTGCTTTCAGCGCTCCTAAGCTTGCTATTGCGCCAGCTCTGGTTTAATTACCACAGCCGCTTTTCTGTCTAGGTAGCATACGACAGACAAAGTGTCATACATATGCTACTGGTTATGAATTTGAGCAAGGGCAATTTGTAACGAGATAATACCCAAGTGATCTTGTAGGTATGTTTGTTATTTCGTAAGCATACAGGATTATAAAAAACGTAGAAATAACTAAACTTGTAGAGAAGTAGTCAGTTACCAACTGGACCCGGGTGCAATTCCCGGCAGCTCCACCAAGATTTATTGAACTAATAAGAAAAAACAACCGCCTGCGAGTAGCGGTTGTTTTAAGTTTGGAGACCTTTTTGTTTTTGAACCCCTGAGTAAGTTTTTTATTCAAGAGTTACCCCTATAATATCGTGCTAAAACGCTCATGTCAACACTATTTTTTGATAAAATTTTAGTTGTGGAAAACCCAAAAAAATAATCGAAACATGTTTTTTATCTCAAATACATATCAAAAACCATCAATAATCTACTAACATTGGCATGAAGATACCTACATACTGGTTCAATTTATAGCCAGTATGTAAAAGTTATTGATGTGTTGTTGAGAGTGTAGAGTTTATGTTTTATGTTCACAGGTTTTGCGTCAACACAGAGAACCAGAAAATAATAAATATAGTGTTTGCTCACGCTACCCGCACCAATCCGATCAACGGTTGAGTATTATTTTTAGTAAGTCTATAGTCCTATGGATATCTACAGCCGGAAAAGTACCCATAATCGACATAAGGTTTCAATAATAAATATTTTAATTTGTTTTTCTAAAAAATATATCTATACAAAGTTTGTTTTTTTGCTGTGTGTATGTTTGGCTCTTCGAGACATATCAGCAAGAACTACACAGACCAAAGAAAGACTGCGACTCGTTGCAGCTCGAAAAGTTCAGCTCGTATTGAATACCTGAAACACTGAAATCTTATCGTTAATTATAACAACATACCAATAATGTAATAAAAATAACAACACGTGTAGTTTACTAATAACAGATTAGATTTAATAACAAAGTACATATTAACAACAATAATGTAATAAAAAGGTATTGACGCTTATGGTTGTTTGTGCTAAAAATGAATGTAAGCTTTTAATGAAAAACAAAAATATATAAAAAAGCTCGCACCTCGTTACATAGCTCCGCCAAGTCAACTAGTTTGACGGACACATGGCGACATTATCTGTCCAAGATAGTGGCGTCAAAGCTCCGCCAAAACAAAAAGTTGTATACGCGTTGAGCACAAATTGTGGAGATCGCTTGGTTCGCCAGGTGATAGTACACATCTGTATGCTCCGATTTTTTCGGAGCGGTCAGTCGCCCTCGGCGACGAGCGCCCCAATAGTTTATTTACAAGTGGCGGATTCGTCGCCAGGGTTCTTTTTCTGGTATCCTAGTTACATGCAAAACTTTATTGCGAAATCGTGGTTATTGATCTATTGCATGCCACTTGTGTGTTTGTTGTTGTTGTTCTATGTGTGGAGTACAACCAACCCAAGTACAGCAGGCCCTATGGGCGTGCTTTTTGTGTTTTTACTGCTTTACTTTTTTTGGGCGAGCTTATTATTTACTCTTATACATCTGAGCTCAGTTGTCCTAGGTAAGAGTAAGATATTTCGTTTTTTGTTATCAAAATCAAAACATGACGGAGCACGGTTTAATTGGAAATCTAGTTATTATATCGCGTCTATTATTGCATTTGTACCTGTTTTATTGCTTGCACTTCAATCTGTAAACCAACTTTCTCCAAGAGATGTATTGCTTGTGTTGTTATTCACAGCATTAGCTATTTTTTATGTGACAAGACGTACATAATATGCACGTATTTTGACATAAAAATTATGCTATAATAATCACTATGGAGCCCCAGTCTAACAACATAGAACGCGTGACAAAAAATAACCTGGAAAAAGCAAAGCAAAATCCAGAAGTTGTTGCGAATTCTGAACAAGCGAAAAAATTGGAAGGTGTACCTTTAAATACCCTCGAGCATTTGGGCGGTGTTGAGAGTCATGAACAAGATACAGGTATCTCACAGGCTGGGCCGCAAGCTGCCTCAGGTACTACTATTACACTACCGTCCGTCCATCCAACTGCAGATGATGCAGCGACATCACAAACTACGGGTGCTCAAACACCTCCAACTGCAGCAGATGATGATGTGATTGAAAAAGAGTGGATTAACAAAGCAAAGACAGTGCTCAACCACACAAAGGGTGATCCATATACAAAAGAGCGTGAAGTGAGTAAATTACAGGCAGATTATTTGCAAAAAAGATATGGTAAACAGGTTAAAATGCCGCCTAATGATAATTAGTAAAGCGAGTTAGTGGTGGCGACTTTTTTGGTAAGTCTATTCGTATTTGGTTCTGTAGGGGCAGTCCTTGTGGCTGGGGCTTATTTTTTGTATCGTCAGTCACTCCGTGAAGCGAAAAATTACGAAAGAGGACTCAAGATGGTGCCTCTACGCATACATCTTCCACCAACTAGTGATGATATTGAAACTGGCGGCAGAGACTCAAGAGATGTGACACAGGAAGCTATCTCGCAGGCGCAGGTTATGTACAATATCATCTCAAGTACAGCAACAAAAGGTTTCAAGAGCAAGCTTTTTGGTCAGAGGCATGTTTCTTTCGAAGTCACGGTAAAAAACGGTATGGTCAATTATTATGTTGTAGTCCCAGTTGTTTTGATCGATGTTATCAAGCAGGCCATTGCTGCGGCGTATCCATCAGCCTCTCTCGAGGAAGTAGAAGAGCAAAATATATTCAGCCAAACGGGTAGAATTAGTGGGACTATTGGCGGTGAGCTGACGCTAAAAAATGGATATGCATATCCAATAGCAACATTCGAGGAATCTAAAAGAGATGCAATGATAGCTCTTCTCGGCGCTTTATCTGGTGCTGGCAAGGATGATGGTGCAGCAATACAAATATTACTACGACCAGCTCCAGAGGGCTGGTCTAAAGCATCTACAAAGATAGCTCAGAAAATTCGTCAGGGGAAAGCCTCAAAATCAGGCACTGCAAACCTTGGTACTGGTATGTTGGAGATGTTGTGGAAACCACCTGCTCCAGGAGAAAAGGGCGAAGGAGGTGGTCATCAGGTTACATCCCTCGAGCAATCTCATATAGACTCTATAGAGGAAAAAACGCGATATCCAGCGTATGAGACTTTGATTCGAGTTATTGCTTCTTCGAATACTGCTACGCAGTCTCAAACATTGATGAAAAACATCGTTGCTGCGTTTTCACTATTTGATGCTCCGAATAAAAATGGTTTTAAATTCAGTGTTACAAGTAATATTGAAGAATTTACAACAGCATTTATATTTAGATTCTTTCCACAAAATATAAAAAACAACATCTTAAATAGTATTGAATTGGCAACGATCTTTCATTTGCCAGATCAAAACAGTATTCCTACTTCACAGGTTGAGCGGCAGGCAGCAAAACAAGTAGATGGGCCGAATTTTCTTCCAGACAAAGGATTGCTTCTAGGTGTCAATATATTTCGCGGCATCAAGAAAGAGATACGTTTGAGCGATAACGACAGGCGTCGACATACGTATGTGATAGGTCAAACTGGTACAGGTAAAACTGTATTGCTAGAAAACTTAGCTTTGCAAGACATGCTAGAAGGAAGAGGCTTCGCATTTATTGATCCGCATGGTGATGCGGCTGAAGAACTGATGGGTATGGTACCAAAACACCGTGTCGAAGATGTCATCTATTTTAACCCTGGCGATATGACGAACCCAGTAGGTTTGAATATGTTTGAGTTTGATCATCCGGATCAAAAAGATTTTTTGATCCAAGAGGCTGTAAATATGCTATATGGTCTATACGACCCAGGGCATACTGGTATTGTCGGTCCCAGACTAGAACATATCTTTCGTAACTGTGCACTTCTTTTGATGTCCGATCCCAATGGTGGTACTTTTATTGATATTCCAAAGCTACTAGTAGACGATCAATTTTACAAGAGCAAACTCAAATATGTTACCGACCAAAATGTCCTTGATTTTTGGACCAAAGAATACCCCGATTCAAAGCGGTCAAACGAGTCGGGCGAGGTGACGAGTTGGGTAGTAAGTAAATTTGGTCCGTTTATGTCCAACATTATGATGCGTAATATTATGGGTCAAACAAAGAGCGGCTTTAATTTACGTGACATTATGGATAACAAAAAAATACTTATAGTTAATCTGAGCCAGGGAAAGATGGGTGAACTTAACTCACGTCTTATTGGTATGATTTTTGTGATGAAATTTCAAGCTGCTGTCATGAGTCGTGATGATATACCAGAAGATCAACGTGAAGATTTTTGTCTATATGTTGACGAGTTTCAGAATTTTGCGACCGATAGTTTTGAATCCATGCTATCTCAAGTGCGTAAGTATAGGTTGAATATGATACTAGGTAACCAGTTTATGACTCAGCTAACTGACAAAGTGAGAGAGGCTATTATAGGGAACGTTGGAACGGTGATTAGCGGACGGATAGGCACAACAGATGCTGAGTTGCTTGTGAAAAGATTCGAACCTACTTTTGATGCTCAGGATATGATAAAACTACCAAACTACCAATCTATTGCAAATGTCATGATTAATAATGTTCCATCTGCACCATTTAGCATGAACTGGCTACCACCTCTTGGAGGTGCTCATTCGAACCCTCAGTTGGCCGATGCGTTAAAAAAATTGTCCGCAGCAAAACATGGTCGACCACGTGCTCAAGTAGAGCACGAGATATTTACTCGACTTGGTTCTGCAAATAAAACAGCGGCACCTGCAACTAGAATGAGTGGGGGCACCCAAAAATCAGCTCCAGCAGGGGGCAGTAACTCTTTTCTTGATGAGTGGCTTGAAAAGCGCAAGCAACTTTCAGAAAAACAAAAAACTACACAAGATAATAAGCCTCTAGTATCTTCTACTCAAGCTAAAAAGCCACCAGTTGCTACACGGCCGGCTCCGGTGCAGCAGCAACCACCCCAAGAAAAAACCCCGTCAAATTCACAAGGTGACTTGTCGGTTAGTCGGCAAGATTCTGCTGACGAAGAAGTCCATATACCGCTTCGTTAGTTTATTGGATTTGCCGAACTAGAGATTTGATATATTCAAAGACAATTCCGACTATATATCCAAGTATATACGCGTATGCGGCAGTAGAGATACTCACTATCGTGTATCCGTAGTAGTACCCAATACTGAGCATAAAGAGCGATACTGTTACGGCAGTTGTTATGCCAAAGATACTAGGGACTAATCTGAAAAAAGTCTTTTCAAGCGTTTGAAGTATGACTTCGGTTATAGGATAATGCAGCACGATGCTGATGATTTGCATATGACGTGGCATTTGCTTTCGAATATCTTTTAGTGCTGCATTGTATGGATCTTTTTTAGTCATGATACCTCCTGTTTCTTTGAGAAAGTAGTATCTCATATTCTTTGGACGTAATATAAGATCTGACAAACAAAACTACATTAGTGATAGCTACTAGCCACACAAACAGCAATAATGATTTTGGTTGTGGCGAATCTAACATTCGTTCAACGACTTTTGGGGTAGGACAAGAAACTTTAATATGTTTTTGTGATCCGAAAAAGCTCGATATATAACAATCATATGAAGAGCTATTTGTGAGGCCTTGGGCAATAACAGGGGTTTGTTCGAACAGTTTGACATCAAATGTTAGCACTAAATTCTCACCAGGCTGCATGACAACAGTATCCCACAGTAGAGTGCTTCTTTCTTTGTCTAATTGCGCACGGTCTGTATTGATGAGATCTGCGTATTCCAGGATATCTCCGATGTAGATTTCTGGTTTAAACGAGATCGTCGAGTCACTTGTATTGGACGCTTCGAATGTATACTTCAGTCTATCGTTTGGTTTATTTTTTAAGAAAAAAGCATCAGTTTTGTAGTCAATATTAGTGACATTGGTTTTTACAGAAAAAGAATTACTCGCTGGACAATGCGAGTAAAATAAACCGTTGTCGGGTGTTTTG
Source organism: uncultured Candidatus Saccharibacteria bacterium (assembly GCA_964348695.1). Lineage (GTDB taxonomy): Bacteria > Patescibacteriota > Saccharimonadia > Saccharimonadales > Saccharimonadaceae > JACPYF01. The sequence goes on from CAYGDI010000005.1 coordinate 54,684, forward strand.
TAGCATACATCTGTATCATGCCTGGTAGTTATGAAATTGCCACTGCTTTTTAGTATTGCAAAGCTACCTATTTTGTTTGAATACCCAGACAGGACGGGAGTATCGGTGTGTGCAATATTTTCGGTAGTAACACTCCTACCGTAATACAAAAAACGACTATTTTCGGTGGTTGCTAAAAAACCACTTGATGAATACTGAGAGTCAAGCAGTTCCCCGGACAACTGATGTACGGGTGATCGGCTCCATGATATGACGCTAGAAGGTTGTGTAGCTAGCCATTGATCTAAAGACATTTCTTTTGCTGCTTGGATCTCATTTTTGCTTATGTCTAAAGATTGGGCAGCGGTGTGGAATAAGAGTCGATTATTGTCGAATGCTACTAGAAGCTCTTGTTTCGAGTTGAAACCACCATGGAGCGTGTCAGATGATAAGTTTGTACTGTTTGTTGTTTGTTCTGGTACCAGTAATACAAAATAGTGAAGAATTAGAAGAAATACTGATAGTCCTGCCACGAGACCTCGTTTTGCGGTTGTAATAATCTGCTGTTTCTGATGTTCGTTTAATTGACCCAAGAGACTTGGGCTCGAAAGAGCATCTATAACAATCTTTTTACTCACTTTGCCACCACCATTATAAGTTTCATCATAGCATATAATGTTGATCTCGCCTCTAGTAAAAAAAGACCAATTTGTGGTATAATCTAGTTTAGATTGAAGAAACTGAGGGAGTAAAATCAAGAAATGGCTAAACAAAAATCAACTACTGCTTATGATGCAGCGCAAATCCAAGTACTTGAAGGTCTAGAACCAGTTCGCAAGCGCCCAGGAATGTATATAGGTAGTACGGGATACGATGGTGTTCATCATTTAATAAAAGAGATTGCAGACAACTCAATAGACGAGGCAATAGCTGGACATGCTACTAAAATAACTGTCACAGTACTAGCTGACGGGGGTCTGAGCGTGTCGGATGATGGGCGTGGTATTCCTGTAGAAAAACATGCTAAAACAGGCAAGAGCACGCTAGAAACAGTTCTGACGGTACTTCACGCCGGAGGTAAGTTTGGTAGTGGTGGCTACAAAGTATCCAGTGGTCTTCACGGTGTTGGTTCTAGTGTTGTCAATGCACTTTCTACTAAACTTATAGCTGAGGTTCGTAGAGATAACAAGCTATACCGTCAAGAGTACGCAACAGGTAATCCAGTCAGTGATATAAAAGTCGTTGGCAAGTCAGAAGCGACTGGTACAAAGATTACTTTTTATCCTGACCCTACTATTTTTAAAGAAACGGTTGAGTTTGATTACAAGTGGATTGTTGATTATCTTCGACATCAAGCGTACCTAACAAAAGGTATATTCGTGACGGTTAAAGACGAACGAACCGTTGAGGAGCAGTCGTTTTACTTTGAGGGTGGTATACAAAGCTATGTAACCCATCTGAATATAGGTAAAGACGTGGTTTCGGACAGTGCTTTTTATGTAGAACGTAAAGTAGAAGATTCTATGGTTGAGATAGCCATACAATACAACGAAACTTTTGTTGAAACAGTAAAGGCATTTGCAAACAACGTTCTCAACCCAGACGGCGGAACACATTTGGTTGGATTTCGATCGGCTCTTACCCGTGTGATCAATGATTATGCCCGTAAAAGCGGTATTCTGAAAGAAAAAGAAGAGAACCTCACGGGAGATGATATTCGTGAAGGTTTGACGGCTATTATATTAGTAAAACTTCCCGACCCGCAGTTTGAAGGTCAAACAAAAAACAAACTAGGTAACCCAGAAGTGCGTCGTTATGTTGAACAAGTAATGAACGAATACTTCAGCTACTACCTCGAAGAAAACCCAGCGATAGCTAAAAAAATAGTAGGCAAAGCCCTTCTAGCGGCACGCGCTAGGAAAGCTGCCCGTGCTGCTCGCGACAATGTTATCCGAAAAGGAGCACTAGATGGACTGAGTTTACCAGGTAAACTAGCTGACTGTTCAAGCAAAGACCCAGCGGATTCAGAGCTATATATTGTAGAGGGAGATTCAGCCGGTGGATCTGCAAAATCAGGACGAGACAGCAAGACCCAGGCTATCTTGCCCCTAAGAGGTAAGGTACTGAATGTTGAACGTGCTCGTTTGGACAGGATGCTAAACAATAATGAAATCGTTAGCCTCATCAAGGCTATGGGCGTAGGTATTAGCGACCAATTCTCTATAGATGGCCTACGCTATCACAGGATAATTATCATGACTGACGCCGATGTTGACGGTAGTCACATCGCTACATTACTGATGACATTCTTTTTCCGTTATATGCGCGAAGTTGTTGACGGTGGCTATATATACTTGGCAAAACCACCGCTGTTCTTGCTACGTGCGGGCACGAAAAAGTACTATGCATACAGTGACGAAGAGCGTGATGAGATTATCAACAAACTGATAGCTGAGAAAAAAGAAAAAGGCCTAAAGATCGACAAAGATGCTGACAAAAACAAACAAGCAGGCCTTACTTTGCTCCAACGCTACAAGGGTCTAGGTGAAATGGATGCTGAACAGCTATGGGAAACTACGATGAACCCTGAAAATCGAGTATTGGTGCAATTGAAGGTTGAAGACGCCGAGAAAGCAGATGCAATTTTCACCAAACTCATGGGAGATGTAGTGGAGCTTCGGAAGAGTTTTATACAGACACGTGCAAAATTTGTTAAAGTTGAGGATTTGGATATTTAGTTATGGACGACGAAAAAGACAACCTACCAGTAGAGGGTGAAATCATAAACAAAGCACCTCAAACTCATTCGAAGATAGTTGAAGATCGAACCGTTGAAGATGTCATGGAAGACAGCTTCCTTCGATATTCAATGAGTGTAATCATCGATCGTGCGCTTCCAGATGTAAGAGACGGCCTCAAACCAGTACATCGACGTATTTTATTTTCAATGGAAAAGAATGGTTGGCGTCCGGGCACCAAGTACACTAAAAGTGCACGTATTACTGGTGATGTTATGGGTAAATACCACCCACATGGTGACAGCGCCATTTATGACTCAATGGTTCGTTTGGCTCAAGATTGGACTATGCGTTACATGCTAGTTGATGGCCAAGGTAACTTTGGTTCTATGGACGGCGATCCAGCAGCGGCAGCTCGTTATACCGAGGCCCGTATGGCTCGTATCGGCTCAGAACTTCTTGTTGACCTAGATAAAGACACAGTGGACTTTCGTGATAACTATGACGGAGAAGAGCGTGAACCATCTGTTCTACCGGCAAAACTACCAAACCTACTGCTAAACGGTCAGATTGGTATTGCTGTTGGTATGGCTACAAACATTCCACCTCACAACCTCGGGGAGTTGGTGGATGCATCTGTATATATGATTGATAATCCAGAAACAGCGACCGTAGAAGACCTTCTGAAGTTTGTAAAAGGTCCAGATTTTCCTACAGGCGGTATAGTTTATGGTGGTGCAGGAATGCACCAGGCGTATCAAACTGGTCGCGGTGGAATCATGGTGCGTGCTGTTGCGAATATTGAAGAGACCAAAAAAGGCCGACATCAAATCATCGTAACTGAAATGCCATATGGTGTTAATAAAGCAACACTTATAGAGAGAATAGCCGATCTTGTAAAAGAAAAGAAAATTACAACAATCAGTGATTTACGCGACGAAAGTGCACGCGGTGTTGTAAGATTGGTCATTGAACTTAAAAAAGATGCATATCCAAAGAAGGTGTTGAACCAACTTTTCAAAATGACATCACTACAAACAAGTCTTCATTACAACATGTTGGCGCTTATCGATGGTATTCAACCACGTATCCTTGGTCTGTACGACATTCTCAACGAATACATAAAACACCGTCACATTGTTATTCGTCGTCGAACTCAGTTCGAACTTGGTAAGGCAAAAGACCGAGCGCATATACTAGAAGGATTAAAAATCGCGCTCGACCATATCGACGCAGTTATTAAGACTATTCGTGAAAGCCAATCTTCAGATGAAGCCCAAGAAGCTTTGATAAAGAAATTCAAACTGACTGTTATACAGGCAAAAGCAATTCTTGCTATGCAGCTAAGAAGTCTTGTAGGCTTGGAGCGTCAAAAAATCGAAGACGAACTAGAAGAACTACGGAAGTTGATCGCTAAACTCGAAGCTATATTGGCGGACGAAAAAGAAGTGGCCAAGATTGTAAAAGCTGAACTGTTAGAAATGAAAGAAAAATACGCCGACGAACGTCGAACAAAGATTATTGATCATGAGCTAGGTAAGTTTAGTGACGAAGAGCTTATACCCGAAGAGGACGCCGTCATATTGCTCACAACAGAAAATTACATCAAACGAACCTTGATGAGTGAGTATCGTAAACAACATCGTGGTGGTAAGGGAAAGCGTGGTATGACAACCAAGGAAGAAGATGTCATAGACCAGCTGATACCTGCTAGTACTCACGATTGGTTGCTCTTTTTCACAAACAAAGGACGTGTGTTCCGTTTGAAAGCTTACGAAGTGCCTGCAGCGAGTCTTGTTGCGAAAGGTGTTGCAGCGGTCAACTTACTGCAAATGCAGCCTGAAGAGAAGATTACTTCTATTATTAAAATCGACAAAAACGAAAAAGACGAAGGCTACTTATTCATGGCAACAGTTAAAGGTACAGTGAAGAAGACATCGTTAAAAGATTATGCAAACATTCGTACGTCTGGTCTTATCACCATCAAACTAGACGAAGGTGACGAACTACGTTGGATCAAACGAAGTACAGGTGAAGATGATGTGATCATCTCGACCTCTGCTGGTCAGGCGGTGAGATTTGCTGAAAAAGATGCCCGACCAATGGGACGTGCTGCACGCGGTGTGCGTGGTGTACGCTTAAGGCCTGGTGACAGTGTGGTTGGTATGGACCTAGCTGACGAGGCCAAACCACTACTTGTGGTTAGCCAAAATGGATACGGCAAGCTCACAAAGACGAGTAATTTCCCAAGTCACAAGCGCGGCGGAGTTGGTATCAAGTCCGCTGTTGTAACCGCAAAGACCGGTAACATTGTTTCGGTACGCTCTATAGACCCGAGCGCTTCGGAAGTCTTGATCATTTCAAACAAAGGCCAGACCATAAGAGTAGGGCTAGCAGATATACCAACCCTTGGACGCACAACACAAGGTGTTAGGATTATGAGGTTGGGTGAGGATGATAGTGTTGCATCTCTAGGTATCATTGATCAACCAGAACAATCCGACGAAGAGCAAGAATCTAAGGAGGACTAAATAATATGACTATTCCACTTTATCTACTAGCAGCAGCGAGTGGATGGCTTGTTGCTCAAGTATTAAAATACATTTTTGGTGCACTAAAAAACGGCAAATGGTTTGATAGTTCAGTTGTACTACATTCTGGTAACATGCCAAGCGTGCATACTGCAACGGTTGTTAGTTTAGCGACTGTGATAGGTATAAAAGATGGTTTAGATTCAAATATTTTTGCTGTTGCTTTTTTGTTTGCGGCGGTTGTTGCATACGATGCAATGGGAGTTAGGCGCAGTTCTGGCGAACAAGGTAATGCTATAAAAGAAGCAATACGCAACAAGAGCATCAAAGCGAAAATACCGTATGTAGCACTTGGTCATACTAAACTAGAAGTAGCCGCTGGTGGTGTTGTAGGGATTTTAGTTGGTATATTCGTTGCATTTTTTACGTCGATTTAGGAGCTTTCATCCTTGACACCGCCTCTGATACTGAGTTATGATGGGTCTTAAGTCTGAGTTTTTGCGAGGTATATACACTTCTTTGAAGTGCTCAAAAAAATCTCGGCTTCGTATTTTTACAATTTGGTAGTGCAAATCATCGTCAGTTAATTTATAAATGTTTTA
>CAYGDI010000006.1:0-27594 GCA_964348695.1 uncultured Candidatus Saccharibacteria bacterium
CAGCGACCTAAACGTTAACAGCGTCCCGCTCTACCACTGAGCTACCCCGGAATATGTGTTTTTACAAATTCTCGTCCTCTATAACTTTTAAGCTGCTTTTCTCTTAAAAGTGCTTCAGTACGAGTGGGAACTTCTTCTGTATAAATAAGCTCCCATTCACCCTGAAATCTTGACGTATATCCTTTGAATATTCCAGTATTATGTTGCATTAATCTCTGTTCTATATCTATTGTTTGACCTATGTATAATTTTTCTGATGAACGATTGTACACTGCATACACTATAAACATAATACTACTCTACCACTGATCCGCCAGCTGGCGGAACCCCGGAATACTCGGCTAATTATACGGTGTTAGCCCAGTATTTTCAACAGTTCGTCGCCATATGTTTCTAGACGCTTTGGTCCCATACCGGCGATATTTAGTAGTTTCGACTTTGTAGTTGGCCTATGTCGAGCCAATTCCTCTAGCAAACTGTCATGTGCAACAACATAGGGTGGAACACTATTTTTGCGGGCTCTGGCCGTACGCCAGGTTCGTAATCTTTCTAATATATCACTATCTATATCAGGAACGGTTTCTACGACAATCACTTCGTCTGCAATGTCATCTGTCTGCTTGGCTAGTCTGTTAGAGCTTGATTGCATATCTTGGTCGATCTCGGTGATTGTAGGGTGTAGTAGCAGCGCGCGTTTGTTGATGCCGCGCAGATAAACTCCGTCAATATTACGCAGTCTCGACAGCGCAACATAACCCATGCCGGGTGCGAAAGCTCTGGACAAATCAATTTCGGCGGCGTCCAAGCTCATGCCCTGGCTCTTGTGTATTGTTATTGCCCAAGCCAATCGCAGCGGCAGCTGGGCAACTTCGGCACGAGATTTTTCACCGTCTAACTGTTGCCAAGTGTATTTGTCGACCTGCAGACTGCGGCCATTTCGATCTAGCTTTACCTTTGGCAACCCAGACTCTTTGTCAAAGCTAACAACTGTTCCTTGTGTTCCGTTGGCAAACTTTTTCGATGGATCATTTGCGACAAACATGACTTTGGCGCCTTCTTTTAGAACTAAAGTCTCCGGTGCTAGGACGCTCTTTGCCAATGTTTCACGATATTTTTTGGCGCCTTTTGATTGCATTTCAAATACATGTTCATCACCAGGCAAGGAGTCTAAATGTTTTTGGTTTATACGATCAACATCTGCGTTGTGGGTATATAATTTTGTGATCTCATCATTTTCAGCCAGTGCTTCTAGCCGTTCATTTAACAAATCTATATGACGCTGACGGAAATCTTGATTACGCATAGAGACTAGCAGGTCCAACAATTCACCATCGTTTTGACGGTGTTGTTCGCTCAGATACAAAATTTGAGGTTCCAGATTTGCCCACGCTTGGGATTGGTGCGCAAAGTCATCAACCTCATTACTGCGATTGATCGGAGGCAGCTGGAACAAATCACCAACTAACACGACTTGCAATCCACCAAAAGGCTGCTGGTTTTCACGGGCATGGCGCAGCAAATCATCTACCATATCCAGACGCTTACCGTGTAGCATTGATACTTCGTCGATTACTAATATATCTGCACCAGCGAGCGACTTTGCCTTTCTAGATGCAATCAAACCTCGATCTCGACTATCCATAAAATCACGTACACCCAGACCCGACCATGAATGTATAGTTGTGCCACCAATATGTGTCGCGGCAATGCCCGTGCTAGCTGTGACAGCTACGGTTTTACCTGACCTACGAGCTCGACCTATGAATTGATTTAGTACAAACGTTTTTCCAGCACCAGGAGGTCCAGTCAAAAAAACCGACTTTCCGTCCATCATGATTTTTAGTGCTTGTTTTTGTCGCATGCATTTAATTGTATAGCACGCACGGTACAATAGGCCGACTACGCGTTAAATCGTCTATAATAGAGCTTATGCCTATCAGTCATAGTAGACATCCTTATTATTCGTACAAGAGTCGTCGTCATACCCCAGAAAAAAGACGACACCAAAAGTGGCTTTTAATCATCATGTGTTTGTTTGTCGTATCAGGCTGTATATATTGGTATATTCAGCCCTTGAGTCCGATTGCCTCAAAAGACAAGGTGCTTTCGGTTCGTGTTCCTAGCAAAGCAACGATTACATGGCCGGCTACAAGCCAGGCTGCTATAGGTACTGTTGATCAGGGCGTGCTAGACCAGAAACCCGATCAACTACCAAAACCTACAGCTTCTACAGCAAAAATCATCACAGCTTTGACGGTTCTCAAGCACAAGCCAATGAAAACCGGGGAAACAGGTCCTGAAATCACGATGTCGCAAAAAGACGTTGATATTTACAATCAATATTATGCCAATGATGGCTCTGTCGCAAAAGTTGCAGTGGGTCAAAAACTGACTCAATACCAAATGCTTCAAGGGTTGTTATTGCCAAGCGCGAACAACTATGCTGATAGCTTGGCGATTTGGGCTTTTGGTAGTTTGCAGGCATATCAAAAAGCAGCTCAGACTTTGGTAGGTGAGCTCGACATGCAACAGACTACAGTGGGTAGTGATGCAAGTGGTTTTGCTCCAGACACCCTATCGACCGCCGAAGATCTCACCAAGCTTGCGATTGCCGCTATGAGACAACCAGTTATTGCAGAGATTATCATACAAGATCAAGTAGACCTACCGATTGCCGGGGTCAAACAAAACACCAATTGGCTACTGGGAGCCGATGGTGTGGTCGGTATCAAAACGGGTAATACCAATGAAGCTGGGGGAGTCTACGTGTTTGCTAGTCAGTACATGGTTGATAGCGTGCATGGCACAATAATAGTTGGTGCAGTACAAGGCGAGCCCAACATTATCGCTGCCATGAATCAAGCAAGATTACTCATCGCTCAAGCAAAAACACATCTCAGACTAGAGACAATTGTAAAAAAAGATCAAGTTGTCGCGACTTACACGAGTCCATGGCGAAAACAAGTCAACGCCATAGCAGGGAGCGACCTACGAGTTTTGGTATGGCAAGCAACTACTATCAAACCTACAGTAGTAGTTCGTGAAGTAACTGCGCCAACACAAAAAGGAACAATAGTAGGAAAAATAAAAGTCGGGCATAGCTTTTCTGAAGTAGTATTAGAAGACACTCTAGATGTGCCGCCATGGCAATGGAGAGTGCTAAGATGGTAGAGAAACAATAGCGAGAAAGACGGGGTATTGATGTATGGCTAATAAAAAACAACTTACTACAAGCGGTGTGATACTGATAGCAACAGTATTACTAATCGTCACGGCCGTTTATATATCCAATATTGAAAAGCAATCGACTGAGCAAGATCAAATCTCTAACCAACGAGAGAACACTGAAGAATCTACTACCCAGACAGTCACGTCTACATTGCAAGATGGTACATACGACACGGTGGGTAGTTATCAATCTCCGGGAGGTCTAGAAAAAATCGCAGTAACACTTACACTAAAAGATGGTGTAGTAACTGATGCTAATGTGCAGTCAAAAGCTGTTAGTTCTGATGGAGAAAAATTTCAAAAAAGATTTATTGGTGGCTACAAAACCGAGGTTGTGGGTAAAAAACTAGATGATATCAATCTTTCGCAAGTATCAGGTTCATCACTAACGCCAAATGGGTTTAATGATGCAGTCAAAGACATTCAACAACAAGCACAAGCTTGAGTTTGAAGCAATCGGCACAAACTGGACGATCGAAGCCGATCTAGATAGTTCGCTTGCAGCAACCATAGCAAAAATAATCGATGATTTTGATCGAGTTTATTCACGTTTTCGATCTGATAGTTTGGTCACAAAGATGAGTCAAAAAACAGGCGAGTACAGACTGCCTAGTGATGCCAAAACACTTTTTGATTTTTACAAACAACTCTATAAGATATCGAACGGACTCGTGACACCGCTGATAGGAGGGCTGATGGAAGATGCTGGGTATGATGCCAACTACTCACTTGTATCCAAAGATTCTTTCAGACAAACTCCATCCTGGGAAGATGCGTTAGAGTACAAGTTTCCGCAACTAACTATCAAGCAACCTATTATGTTGGATTTTGGGGCTGCAGGCAAAGGCTATTTAGTAGATATTATTGGATCAATACTGCAACGCCACAGTATTCAAAATTTTTGTATAAACGCTGGTGGTGATATGTTGATAAAAGACAGTCATCAGCGAGTTGCACTAGAAAATCCATATGACAGTAGCCAAGCCATAGGAATTGTAGATATAAAAAATGATGCAATCTGTGGTTCAGCAGGCAATCGACGTAAATGGGGAAAGTTTCATCATACGATCAACCCAAAGACACAAAAATCTCCAGCCAGGATTGATGCAATATGGGTGCGTGCAAAAACCGCTATGTTAGCAGACGGTATATCCACGGCTCTGTATTTTGTAGAGCCAGAAAAACTATCGCAACTATTTGAGTTCGAATATGCGATGATAGTAGATAAAGACATACAGTTTTCAAAAAACTTTAATGCAGAATTTTTTAGGTAATCACTATGCTAGCAAAATTTGACGATCTACTAAATACAATAACTATGTATAGACTAGTCCTATACAGTTTAGTGTGGCTGGTTGGTGTTGCAATATTGTTCAGTGTCCTAGGGATTATCAGTTATTCACCTGGTAGTTTGATAGGCGTATTAGCTATCTTGATGACGGTTGGTTTTTTGACCAATATGGGTCTGTCAAAACTATATGCTATTGAGCCAAATTTTGAATCTGGTATTATTACGACCTTGATTTTATTTTTTGTGCTGGCTGTTCCAACTAGTAGTACAGAATGGTTAGCAATAGGTATTGCTGTGTTCGTTGCTATTGCATCAAAATTTGTTATCACCTGGCGTGGAGCACATATATTTAATCCTGTGGCTTTTGCTGCGGTAATAATTGGTATCACAGATTTGTCATTTGCATCGTGGTGGATTGCAACATCAGCGCTGCTGCCTTTTGTATCAATTGTTGCTTTGTTGATACTCAGAAAGACTAGACGTTTTGGATTGTTCTTTAGTTTTGTACTACCGAGTTCAGTTCTGCTGATTATGCAAGGTAATGATATGCAGACTTTGTTATTCTCGTTTCCTATTATTTTCTTTGCGAGTGTTATGTTGAGTGAGCCAGCAACTAGTCCGAATACAAATAAATGGCGACTGGTCTATGGTGTAGTAGTCGGAATTATTACTGGCCTTGGGTTTGGGGTGTTTTCGTCTCCTCAAGCCGCTTTGCTGATAGGCAATCTACTGGCTTTTGCTGTTAGCTTTCGGGTTAGTTCGAAACTGCAGCTTTTGTCAAAAACCCAGCTAGCGCCGAATATATATGACTTTGCTTTCCAGCCAGGCCAAAAGTTTACTTTTTTGCCAGGTCAGTATATGGATTGGACATTACCTGGTGTTGGGTTCGATTCTCGTGGCAACCGTCGAACTTTTACAATTGCTTCGAGTCCTTCTCAACAGCATATGCATATCGGTGTACGTTTCAATGAGTCTGGTAGTATGTTCAAGCAAAAGCTATTAGGGCTAGAAAAAGGTGACACAATATATGGCGGCCGAGTAGCTGGTGATTTTGTACTACCACGTGCAGAACATAAAAAACTGGTTTTTGTTGCCGGCGGCATAGGTGTTACACCGTTTATTGCGATGCTGCAGCATATCATACAGACAAAACAGCAATATGATATAGTGCTTTTTTATTTTGCAAACAGTGCTAGCGATATCGTCTATACAGATATTCTAGAAAAATCCAAAAAATACGGCGTACAGTCGGTGCCTATGGTAGGCCCAAAAGCGCGACTGGATAAAAAACTACTACAAAAACACATACCAGATTACAAAAATCGTGAATTCTATTTGTCTGGTCCACCTGCTATGGTGCGATCCTACAGAAAATCTCTCAAAAATCTGTCAGTTAAAAAGATACATACTGACTATTTCTCTGGCTACTAAGTCCTCATGTAACGGATTACCCAGGTTGCTGGTATTGCCAACAATGCACCAATGACTAGTACTTGCTTGTCTTCTAATACAAATGTAAGACAAAATAATATCAATGGATATATAGCCCAAGCCAATGCGCTAATAGCTTGCATGGCAAATATATATTCGATTGTTGGTTCGCGAGAAGCATTTTTGTAGTAACGACTTGCCAGTGGTGTAGTGTACAAAGCTTGGCCTATACCTGCTAGTAAATTGATACCTGCAATATGTGATATGCTTTGCGTGAGCAAACGTAAAAAATGCGTCACAGACATGATAAATGAACCTTGTTTTAGATAATGTCTTTCGCCTTTTTTTGACTCTCGCCAACCTACCCACAATGATATCAAGATAGCCGAGACCACCACCAAAGCGCTCAGCAAACCAACTCCAGCGTAAGTTGGTATTATAATGAATATCAACAACGGCCACACCAAAGCACCTGTAGAATCATCTATCGTTGACCCGCCGTTAGCTAATAGATCCGGAAAAATCTTTCTGACATTTAATGCTGACAGCTTCGGTTTAGGCCACTTCATCACTTCAGTTGTTTCCATCAGAGGAATGCATGCTAGCATAATTGTGATAGCTGCAATACAATATGCCCACTCAATGCCATATATTTGTGCCACTATACCACCTACAGCTGGCGCCAGACCCATACTAGCTAAAAACAGAGCGTTTGTTAAACCAATCTTCCCACCAGCTTCTCGGCCTTTTGTTATAGCTGTAAAATTCAATCTAAAAGACAGCCAGTATAGGCTAGACAATGCTTTGAAAAATACTACCCCGAAAATCAACCATTCATATGTTGGCAGTAGTGCAAGAGACAACATGACCCCTAAAAGCATAACAATAGAAAAAGCCATCAATCTATTTGCCCCGAACTTATGTGCAGCTACAGTGGCGGGGTAAAGTATCAATAGCCACAATATTCCTTCTGCTACAAAAACTAAAAATATTTCTCGTAGTGAGTAGCTGATATTAGCTAAATACACAGGTATCAAAACTGCTACCAGACAGGTAGCAATTGCTCTGAGGCTGTTTGTCCAGTACAGTGCTGTCATTTCCCGGATGCGATGCATATGAAAATGATGGTGAGGTAGATTGTTGTGTATCATCTCGTCCAAGTATAGCAGGTGATTGTCCGATAGATAACGAGTGGGTTATACTAGTCAGCAGATGCGTTTACTTGCAAAACTTGTACAAAACCATGCAGTTAATATACTGGTAGTATCGTTTTTTATTATTGTGTTTGGTGCTTACTACGGTAGCGGAGTATTTTCTCAGCTAAAAACCGATGAAAGTGGATTGAATGTCGAAGGTTCACAAAGTCAATCTGCCCATCAAGACATCAAACGAACTTTCGGTGGTGACGCAAACCAAGTCATAGTGACTGCAAAAAACAGCGAGTATCTTGTAACTGACGAGTATTTCAAAAAGACATTTTTTACCACCCTTGAGTATCTGGAAAAACACGGTGCGACTATCACAAGCTACTACAATACTGGCGCAAAAGAACTAGTATCAAAAGACAGAAAAGCCACATATGCGATTGCCGAATTTTCGCACAAAAGTGACGACGAAGTCTATAGATTAGTAGATGCCTACGCGCCGCCTGAGACAGAATCGAATATCAATATTCATTTCGGTGGCGAGCTCATCACTAACAAACAAATATCTCATCAAATCGAAAAAGATTTGTCCAGAGCAGAGATAATTTCTCTGCCGATTTTACTCGTTTTGCTCATAATCATTTTTCGCTCTGTGACGGCAGCGCTTTTGCCGGTATTGCTCGGTATTATCGCTATTATCGGAGGAATGAGTGTCGTACGTGCGATTGCGACTTTTGTAGATATTGACCAATATTCAATCAATGTTATCACCGTGCTAGGTCTTGGTCTAGCAATAGACTATTCGTTGTTGATGGTTAGTCGTTTTCGTGAAGAACTTGCAGATCATAGCAGTTCAGAAGCAATTGCACGTACTATACATTCTAGTGGTAGGACAATATTATTTAGCGGACTTACAGTCATGATATGTTTGCTCGGACTGACACTTTTTCCAATCAGCTTTTTGCGTTCGGTCGGTATAGGTGGGGTAGCCGCACTGACTATAGCATTGGTAGCAGCACTGACGGTACTACCAAGTTTGCTTTATTTGCTCGGAAAAAATATCAACAGAGCTGCAATTGGTAGGCGGCAAATTAGTGAGCAGACAAAAAGCCAGGCTCGTCTGTGGCAAAAAATTGCTAATACAGTGCTGCAGTATCCGTATCGAGGTATAGCTCTAGCTGTACTTTTGATTGTCATCGCAGCATTACCTCTAGTTCATTTGCAGTTAAAATCTGCAGGGTTTGACTACAGGAGCCTACCGATTGGTAGTAGTTCTCGAGAGGTAGCCAAAAGTCTCGATCAAGATTTTCACAACAAGACGCCGGCACTACAGGTTATGTACACACACGATTCTGATATCACATCGCCTGCAGCCTTGGAAGAGTTATACGATCTCAGTGCGTATCTAAAGAGCCTGGCGGGTGTCGAGAGAGTCGAAGGTTTGATATCTAGTGAACAAACAAACCTGCAAACATACCAACAGCTGTACCATTTACCTGTACGGCCAGCTCAGATCCAGCAGCTTGAATCACAATATCTGAGTGGAAACAAAACTTATTTCAAGGTTTATACAAAAAACAGTCCTACAGATCCTTCGGTGCAGCAGTTGATACCAAAACTCCGCGCCAAATCATTTGAACATGCAAATATAGCTGTCGATGGTGTTGCTGCAATCGAATACGATATACGTGAAGTTGTTGCGACACGAGGACCGATAGCGCTTGTACTGGTCGCACTAGCAATGGTTGTGTTACTGAGTCTTTTGCTGCGCTCCATTGTTATACCGTTGCAAGCTCTGCTTATCAATAGTTTTTCATTGCTAGCTGCTTTTGGTATTTTGGTTTGGGTTTTCCAGGATGGTTGGTTCACGGGGGCTGGTTTATTCACGCAGACGGGTAGTCTAGATATGACGATTTTGATTTTGATTTTTGCAATTACTCTGGGACTGAGTATGGACTATGCTACTTTTTACTATAGTCGTGTCAGAGAAGAGTTCGACCACCGTAGCACGACGAAACAAGCGATCATAAAAGGCCTTGTTTTGACAGGACCAGTTATTACTCAGGCTGCAGTGTTGCTGTTTGTGGTTGTGATAGCATTTGCAAGTTCGGGCATCGCACTATTACAACAAGTCGGTCTAGGTATAGCGCTCGCAGTGCTGATAGATGCATTTATCGTACGTATTATATTGGTGCCTCTTGTCATGAATATTATTGGTGATAAAAATTGGTATTATCCAAAATTCCTAAAAAGGTTTAGTATACGTCATGACTAATTCTCATATTATTTTTAGTAAAAAGCTTGCACTATGGCTTTCGTCATCTTCAAAAAAAACCGTTGGCTCGATGCTCGATGTTTTTGACGAAAAGAGTTGCGCGTTTGTTTTTTTGGTACTCATGATATTTCCTGCCGCACCGATACCAACCGCCGGATTAGTACATGTTTTTGAAGCAATTGTAATACTACTAGCCTTGCAACTAGTGATCGGCCGTAGAGAGTTGTGGCTACCAAAAAGATTGATGGCCATCGAACTAGATCGAACAACTAGGAAAAAAGTATTACCCTTTTTACTCAAAAGAGTGCAATTTTTTGAGAGATTTTCACACCCTAGGGCAGCGCATGTTTTGCAAAAAACGTGGTTTCGCATGCAACTCGGAGTAATCGTGATTGTATTTTCTTTGGCTGCTTTTTTTGCTCCACCATTTACCAATCTAGACACACTGCCTAGTCTCGGAGTGGTATTGATAGCTCTGGGTATTATCCTAGACGATCTAGTGGTGATTATAGCCGGCTATATTGTCGGAGCTATTGGAGTGAGTCTTGCGGTTGTGCTGGGTTATAGCCTGGTCGCAGCCATCAGTAGTTTGTTTTAGTAGGTACAGGTGCTATACTTTTTCTAGTATATGGCAAAAGAAACTCACATGTCCGCACTGACGGTTAAAAATCTGAAAAAGACATATCCCTCAGGTACAAAAGCCCTAAAAGGCGTAAATCTAGAAATCAAATCTGGTCAGTTTTTTGGTTTGCTAGGGCCAAATGGTGCCGGCAAAACAACACTTATCCATACTATTATGGGCTTGGTCACGCCTACTAGTGGTAAAGCTAGTGTGTTTGGTGCTGATGTTGTAGATGACTATCAGACGGCTCGCACACATGCAGGCTACTCACCACAGGACATCAACCTAGACTGGTTTTTGACAGTTGAACAAACACTAGATTTTCATGGTGGCTATTATGGTATGACCAAGACTGAGCGGGCTGAAAGAATTGAAGAATTATTAAAAGTATTCTCACTGACTGACAAGAAAAAATCTCGTGCAATGTTTTTGTCGGGTGGTATGAAGCGTCGAACAGTTATCGCACGTGCTCTGATGCACCGACCAAAATTTTTGATCCTAGACGAGCCTACAGCTGGTGTTGATGTTGAGCTACGTCGTGATCTATGGAAATATGCACAAAAAATCAACGAGCAAGGAACAACAATTCTACTTACCACTCATTACATAGAAGAAGCTGAAGAGCTATGCGATCAAATTGCGCTGATCAATGACGGCAAGATACTAAAAGTCGGAACAGTCAGCGAGCTAAAAAAAGCTTACAAAGTAAAAACTCTCGAAGATGTATATCTAAAAGCAACTGGCGACAAACAAGAGGTGACAGTATGAGTCGGGTTGAGTGGATAGGTTTTTACAGCTTACTGCGACGCGAATGTTATCGTTTTCTTTCGATTCCTCGCCAAACTGTAGCTGGGCCACTGCTCGAAACATTCCTATATATTAGCGTGTTTGGTGCAGCACTTGGTTCACGTATCAATGAAATTCATGGTGTTAGTTACGTTGTCTTTATTATTCCAGGATTGCTACTAATGAGTATGATTATCAACAGCTATGCAAACAACAGCTCTAGTCTTTTTCAGCAAAAAATGATGCATGCTATTGATGATCAGCTAGCATCACCAGTTTCAAACTATAGCTTGCTGATAGCGTATACATTAGCTGGGTTCTTGCGATCTTGTATCATCGTTATTATTGCATTTGTAACCGCCAGCCTGATGGTTCATCTGCCGATGGAACATGCCTGGATATTTATTATTGGACTAGTGTTGAGCGGATTATTCTTTGCATCGATTGGTGTGCTTGTTGGTTTGATCAGCGATACTTTCGAACAAATCACTTCGTACCAAACATTTATTTTGACACCATTAATTTTCCTAGGCGGCGTGTTTTATTCTGTTGCATTGCTACCAGAACCATTCAAAACTCTGACGCACTTTGACCCAATATTTTATATGATCAATACAGTTCGCTACGGTATGCTCGGCCATTCCGACGTGAATCCATACTGGTCACTACTAGCTATTACAGCAGCTACAGTTACCATCATGGCTATCAATGCACATCTATTCAAACGCGGCTACAAGCTACGCAGCTAGCCAACCTGGTATAATACACAACCAGACATGGACGATAAAATAGCCAAACTAATAGATGACTATCAGCCAACTGAAAAAACAATACAACTCGTCAGGAGTGTACCAAAAGTTTTTATTGTAGGTATTGCAGCGGCTGGCAAAGACTCTCTCAAAAGACGAGTCATCGCAATGGGAGGATTTTATGAACTAGTCACAAACACGACTAGACCACCTCGTAGCAATAGTGGTCAGTTGGAAAAAGACGGAGTCGAATACTATTTCATAGACAAACAAAAAGCAGTAGATATGTTGATGAACCACGATTTTGTCGAAGCCAAATGGATACATCGACAAAATCTTTACGGCACATCAGTTGATGAATTTCGCAAGGCAAAAGAAAAAGACCAAGTAGTAATTACTGATATAGATGTGGCTGGCGTTGATGAATATATGAAAATTGCTCCAGAATCTACCACACCTATTTTCGTGTTACCTCCAGATTTTGATACGTGGCAACAACGTTTCAAGGCACGCTATGAAGGTGGTTTGGGGGAGGGTGAATTTCAAAATCGTCTACGCACTGCAGCCCAAGAGATTGAACATGTACTAGACAAACACTATTACTCGATCGTGATCAATGATGATCTTGACGATTCTGTTCAGCAAGTAGCATCTATCGTAGCAGGTGAACCCCAAAGTGATATGTCACTACATCGTAGTATCAAGGTCGCTCGCCAACTGCTTGAAGATATTCGCACTAGCACTCGTTGACGCCGAGCGCCAAAAACGCTATAATCAAGCTATTATGACAGAGAGGCAAATTGCTATACTAAAAGCTATCATCGAGCAGTACGCAGAAGTAGCTGTGCCTGTAGGTAGTGTTACTTTGGCAAAGCTTTTTGGCGTTTCTAGTGCAACTATTCGTGCAGAAATGGCACGTCTCGAAGAAGCTGGGTTGATTATGCAACCACATACCAGTGCAGGGCGTGTGCCAACTGACAAAGGCTACCGTCTCTACGTAAATGGTATTACCGAAACAGGTGAACCACCGATGCTAGAGCGCAGCGCCCGTGCTATAGAAGCTCGAGCGGCGACTCATGGCGATCGAGCTGACCAGGCTATTCGTTCTACTGTCGATAGTCTTGCTGATCTCACTCACAACCTCGGCATTGCAACTATCGGCGATCAGCTATATCTCAGTGGTATGGGAAATCTTTTTTCGCAGCCAGAGTTTATCGGCGGCGATCACTCGCAAAATGTTGCGCGTTTACTCGACAACCTCGAACCATGGCTACGCGAAGCGGCGCCAAACGAACCGCTAAATGTTTTCATCGGTACTGAAAACCCAGTTGGCAAAAATGCCGAGGCAACTTTAATAATCAGTCGTTTCCGTTCTCCATATAGCGACAATAGTTACATAGGTATACTTGGCCCAACTCGCCAGAGCTACGGCAAAGTTATGGGGTTAGTTCGACATGCAGGCGCAATGTTAGAGGAGATACTTTAATATTCGTATGGCACATTTCATCTCAAAATCTGCGAGTCGCGTTCACTGTACCTTTAAGTACAGCTCACTTACGATTCTCGATTTTAAAATGAACTGCACTCATATGAATATCAAAGGTATAATTTAATTATGGCTAAACCAAAAAAACAAGCCGAGCTAGAAGAAAAACTAATCGACGCTATTGCAGACTTGCAGCGTACTCGTGCCGACTTCGAAAACTATCGCAACCGTGTCGAAGGTGAAAAGAAAACAGCGCGAGACGCAGGTCAAATGTCTGCAATCTTGAAACTACTACCAGTCATCGATAATATCGAACGTGCTGTCGGCCACATGCCTGCCGAGCTAGCTGATAACAAATGGGCACAAGGTGTATCAGGTCTAACTAAAAATCTGGACAAATCACTATCTGATTTGAACCTAAAGCGTATCGACGCCAAACCTGGTACAGTGTTTAATCCCGAACTACACGAAGCCATCCAATTTGATGACAGTGAAGGCGAACATGAAGTCATCGCCGAGGAGCTACAATCTGGCTACCTACTAGGCGAAACCCCAATCCGTCATGCAATGGTGAAAGTTACTAAAAAGTAATATTTGCAAAAAATAATAGTTATGTTAATATAAGTATATGAACAAATTTAATTCATACCAAACACTGCCCATCGTCACTATGCATGACGGCTTTGCTGGTATGGCTTATCTTTTGACTACTTAAACACAATTTATTGAAACGAGATAAGCCTCCAAGTCACGGAGGCTTTTTATATAAAGAACAACTTGGAGGCAGATCTGGTTTCGGAAAATCCGAAATCAAGTACACATACAACATTTCTTTCGGGAAACTGAAGGAAGAAAGGAGCCAGAAATGGCATTTGGTCCAATCATGCGTATGAAGGTTGGCAAGCTTACAATTGAGCTTGCACCTATCGCAAGGAAAGATCTAAAGGAGTTTGTATCTCCGGGTATGCAGCAGGCAGTTGTCACTCGTTTTTTGGGTACTTCGATGGCGCCCGTACTAGAGGACGAGTTTGACTGGTTCGAAAAAGTACGTACGCAGCGAGACTCTTTCGTTTGGGGCATTTACAATGTTGCGGGCGGAAAGAGAACTGTCATAGGCGTGACTAGTGCTACAAACATCGCACACTACTGCGGCGTATCTAGCACAGTTACTGGCTCGCAAATCTTTCGCCCTGAACTTTGGGGGAAAGGTATTGCATCGGCTATACACAAGGCTCGCACTTGGTACTTGTGCCAACATGTCGGTCTGCACCAGATAAAGTCTGGAGTAATGCATGGCAACATTGCTAGTCGCAAAGCTCTAGAAAAAGTCGGCTACAGGCCAACCTATGTCGAACGCAACTTCAAGTTCGTGGACGGCAAGTTGCGTCACCAGCAATACCTAGAGTGCATCAACCCAAGTGAGCCATTTTGGTCTGCGTGGTGGGGTGAAGACACTCCACCAAGAGCAGCCTTGAAAGCTCGCGAACGTTCGCTCGAAGTATTCGCGTGGGCAAAACAAAACGTGACTTTGTAGAGTCACGTAACCCCGTCAGGTTTATACTTGGCGGGGTTTTTTATTAGCGAGCGTTTAGAGAGCAGTATTCAGACGAGTTAATAGGGATAATACTCCGGATAGCTTCACTAATCGGCAGTAGTCCAAACATGAATACTAGAAAAACAGCTACCAAAGCAACCAGGAATTTCCCATGCTTTTTGTGTGTATTATTACGTTTTGATATTACTACCATAGCTATATAAAGCAGCAACAAAAAGACGAAGCCGTCTAATATTAAGAGTTTCAAAATATTGAACTCTCCTCCTATCGAAGAAAGTAGAGTTAGGTTTTGTGAGTCATCTATTAAAGGACTACAGTAATTGGAGGTGGCCATACTATATAGTAAAAAAATGAATAGTAATATATACACACCCAAGCCGACCTTGAATACCAGTTGCATAGTTTTTAGTCTATCTGACTTTGACATATTCATTTTCATTATTTCAACGCTGTGCGCCCGAGGTTTAGTAAATGTTTTTGTCGGTATTGGTTGAATGCTTTGTGGTTAGTCCCATGTTTTTTGATAAATGCACTGATGCGTTCGCTACCAATATAGTGAGGCAGCATGACATATGTTGCACCGTGACGATATAGGGCGACGGCTTCTTCGTAATTGTCGGCGTGACAGACAATGATTGTTTTCGGATTAACCCTGTGGGTATATTTGACCAGCTGTTCGTTTGAGCTAAAGTTTGTCATAGTACTCACTACTAGCTGAGCATTGCGGATGCCAATCTCCCGTAGGAGCTCTATATCAGTCGCATCACCATATATAAAAGGCAACCGCTGTCGCTCAAGTGATTCGATGACCTCTGGATTGTAATCTATGATGACGTATTTTTTGTGCATTTGTTTGAATGTACGGACAAACTCGTGGCCGCCTTTTTTGTAGCCAAACAAGATTAGTGAGTGGTTGGTCGTCTGCGAGACGTCTTCTTCTCTAGTGATCTGTTCTTTGAAGAATTGGAATCGTTTCTCTAGTTTGGCAAGTATTTGGTTGTCGTATTGCATGAGATAGGTTGAACTAGCAATTGTGATGATCGCAACCAGTGTGACGATCGCTGCCAAGTCACCACCGATGAGACCTAGACCAGCAGCCAAGACCACTAGTATGATCGAAAACTCACTAATTTGTGACAGATTGATACCTGCTTTGAAACTAGTACGTTTTGTATAGCCGAACATTCCCAGGCCTACCATGACAGCTAGAGGTTTGAGTATCATAACCACTGCCGAAAGTATGATAGCTGGCAATAATCCTGCGGATAGATTGCCTAGATTGAGACTCTGACCCAATATGATGAAAAACAGTACGATGAAAAAATCTCGCAATGGTTTGAGGCGCGATGCCATTTCTTGGCTATACGGTAGGCTTGCCAAACTCACACCGGCAAACAACGCACCGACTTCGATAGAAAAGCCTGCAAAATCAAACAAGGTCGCAACGCCGAATCCCCATGCTATAGTGAACAGAAACAAAAGTTCTTGGCTCTCAGCAAATAGTTTGCTGAGACGAGGTAGTAGTTTTGTGCTGACAAAGAAAAGTACTAGCGCTAGTATGACACCTTTTACAAACAACAATCCCAGCTCGATTGGCGCAAAACCATTTTTGCCAGCAGCAACAAACAGCAGCGCTATAGTAGCAATAATATCGTCGAGCAAGATAACGCCGATAGCGATCTGACCATGCAGACGTGTCTGCTCTTTTTTATCAGACAGTACCTTGACTATGATAATAGTCGAGCTAAAGAACAGTGCCAGACCCATCAGTAGCGCTTCGGTGAAGCTAAAGCCAAATGCCTGTGTGATAAAGAAACCAACACTACCAACAGTTACCAGTACAGAAAGAGCTACCAAAAGTACCACTCTTCCTAGTTTTTTAAACACTCCCGCGTTTAGTCCCAGGCCGATAATAAACAGCAGCAGGGCAATACCAATAGTCGAAAACAGTTCAAAACTCTCGTTGCCTTTGCCCAGGAGATTGAGTACAGAAGGTCCGATGATGATTCCTGTCAGTATGTAGCCGAGAATGAGCGGTTGTTTGAGCAAGCCCACAATCATAGATATAACCGTTACGAAAACGAGTACGAGGCTAAGCTGTGCAAATATTTCTACTCCGTGCATGTGTATGTTTTTCTTATGCTTATTAGTATGACAGTTTTACAAACACTTAGCAATTGTCTAGTCATGTTGGTCTTCACACAGGAAGCAATATGAGGTATAGTACTACTTGTAATGAACTACGCAGCAAATTTGACAAACATTCTACTGCTCAGCCTACACCGGCTGTGCCTTGTTAAAGTCGAGGCTCGTAGCTACTAAATAGCTCACCGCACAGCCGCAGATCAAAACCGAGTCCGACGAGGCTCGATTTTTTAATTTTTATGGGAGACACCGAATGACTAGAGAAAACAAAACACCAATATATTTTGTAGATGTCACACAGCGTGATGGCGAGCAAATGAGGATAAGAGAAGTAGGAGTTAATGAAAGGCTTGAGGCTTTTGACGCGCTTGCCAGCACAGGTATACAAACATTTGAGATAGGACATCTCGGCAACGACACAGATCAAACTTATGCCCAGGCATTAGTAGAACACATTAGTGAAAATAGTGAATATGACGATATATCTTTGCAAGTACTTTTTGGTTCGCAGTCAGAAATAGTAGCTAACGGCTTGCAGTGGCTAGATGGTTTTGACAAAGATAGAGTAGTCGTACATGTCTATGACCGCCTAGATGCAAGTATGCGTGATCTAGCCGCAGAATATTATGACCGTGACCAATCTGCAGCCCGAGTTGCGGCTGCTATCGATATCGCATACGAAAACGGTTTTCGGCGATTTTCTATTTCGGGTGAAGGTGCTACTGGAGCGAGCGTTGGTGATGCGATGTTGTATTACGCGGCAATACTAGAACATTGCGCACAAAAGGAAGAAGATTTACAGGTCAATGTCAATCTACCAAGTACAAATGGCTCATCTGCAGCAGGGATTTGGCGACCAGATGAACTAAAATCTTTCAACTCTGTCATAAAAAACCAATTTCCCAAAGTGACAACTAGTATTCATGCACACAACGATTTTGGCTCGGCGGTCGAGTTCTCAATCCAAGCAATCAGCGCTGGTTTTGACAAGGTCGAAGGCACCCTAATAGGAATGGGTGAGCGTACAGGTAACACTGCGCTAGGTGATGTGGCAATGAGATTGCTCGAAATTGCAAAAGCCGAACAAGACCCAGAGCTCCTACGAGCTATTGGTCGACAGGCGCTCTTTAGTGCGCGTACATTGCCACCAAAGATGGTAAACAATATGTCCAATTTTTATCCTGCAAGTCAGCGACTAGCTACTATTTATGATGTACATCAAAGATTCCAAAGAACGGCACTTGGTGACCCAGAAGCATACAATGCTGGTTGTGGTCCACACGATCAGGCAAGTGCAAGAGCGCTGGAAGACCCAGTGCGCTGGCCGCTATACAAAACCTACATACCACGCATATTGACAGACGCAATATTAGGTCGCCCGCAAGCCGAAAAATTGCTACAAGCAGATCCAGCTGCTATCCGTGCAATTACGGTCAATGGCCATGCCGCAGGCGGTTCGACGGGTAGGATAGTTGGTGAAAAAATAAAGATTGCTTCAATAGAGCGCAGGGCTGAGGCCGAGCGCATTGCGCGCGAGGATATCGAAAAGATACTTCATGTTTGTAGTAATACTATCGTCAAAGAACCGCAGAAAACGAGCAAAAGAAAAATCGCTGCATAAAATTTATTAGCACTCTTGACACACGAGTGCCAGCTGTATATACTGGCAGTATAGTCGATAGACTGCTAAAATTGTTATAAAAGGAGAATCTATATGAGATTGCAACTAGAACAAGATATCGCAGAAACACGAACAGATGTCGATGAGCTGCCACGCATCAATCCTGAGATCAGATCACAACTAGCATCAGACATTTCAGAGACAGCAGCCTTAGCACTAGAGCTTGAACAAGAATAATAAAATAGGAGGAAATCTAAAACATGGGCAAGATAATTGGAATCGACCTCGGTACAACTAACAGCGCGGTGGCCTACATGGTTGCGGGCAAACCAGAAGTTATTGCAAACGCTGAAGGTAACCGAACTACGCCATCTGTCGTAGCAGTCAACAAAAAAGGCGAGCGTTTAGTTGGGCAAGTAGCTCAACGTCAGCGAGTAACGAACGCAAAAAACACTATTTACGGTGTAAAGCGTTTGATAGGACGTAAATTTACAGACAAAGAAGTTCAAAAAGACATCGACCTAATGCCATTTGAAATCGTCAAAAAAGGCGATGGTGTGGCAGTAAAGCTAGGCGATAAAGATGAAACACCAGAAGCTGTTTCGGCAATGATCCTGAGTAAGTTAAAAGCCGATGCCGAAGCGTTTTTGGGTGAGTCTGTGACTGAAGCAGTTATCACTGTGCCAGCATATTTCGACGACGCACAGCGCCAAGCAACTAAAGATGCGGGTAAGATTGCAGGCCTAGAAGTCAAACGAATCATCAACGAACCAACTGCAGCTGCACTAGCGTATGGCTTAGATCAAAAGAAAGAAGAAAAGATTGCAGTATTCGACCTAGGTGGTGGTACATTCGATGTATCTATCCTAGAGCTAGGCGACGGCGTGTTCGAAGTAAAATCTACAAACGGGGACACACACCTGGGTGGTGAAGATTTCGACAACCGAATCGTCAATCATTTCCTAGAAGAATTTAAAAAGGAAAATGGCGTAGATCTAAAAGGCGACAACGCAGCAATGCAACGCCTGAAAGACGAAGCTGAAAAAGCCAAGAAGGAACTATCATCTACTCCATCTACCGACATCAACCTACCATTCCTAACTGCCGATGCTGATGGTCCGAAACACTTTGAATACAAACTAACACGTGCCAAGCTAGAAGAAATCGTTGCAGATCTGATAGATGCAACTGCAAAGCCAGTTGAAAAAGCGTTGAAAGACGCCAAGCTAAAAGCCAGCGATATCGACGAAATCGTACTAGTCGGTGGTATGACACGTATGCCTGCAGTAGTCGAAAAAGTAAAATCAATTTTCGGAAAAGATCCTATGCAAGGTGTGAACCCAGACGAAGTTGTAGCTGTCGGAGCTGCGATTCAGGGTGGAGTATTGGCAGGGGACGTAAAAGACGTATTACTACTAGACGTGACTCCCCTCTCACTTGGTATAGAAACATTGGGTGGAGTAACCCACAAATTGATCGAACGAAACACAACTGTGCCTACTAGCAAGTCTGAAACGTATTCAACTGCAGCTGACAATCAACCACAAGTTGAGATTAATGTGTTGCAGGGTGAGCGTGAAATGTCTGCTGACAACAAATCACTAGGTCGCTTTATACTAGATGGCATCGCGCCAGCACCTCGCGGTGTGCCACAAATCGAAGTAACCTTTAATATCGATGCAAACGGAATACTGAATGTCACCGCCAAAGACAAGGGCACTGGTAAAGAACAATCAATCACTATCCAAGACAGTGGTAACATGAGCAAAGAAGATATTGAGAAAGCTCAAAAAGAAGCCGAAGCTCACGCCGAGGAAGACAAGAAAAAGCGTGAAGCTATCGATGCTCGTAATACATTAGAAAATGCTATTTATCAGGCAGAAAAACTACCAGCCGAGAACAAAGACAATATTTCCGACGATGACAAAAAAGTTATCGAAGATGCAGTAGAGGCTGGCAAGAAAGTTTTGGCTGACGAAAAAGCCGACAAAGACGCACTAGAAACTGCAGCCAAAGAGCTAAACGACAAAATCATGCCAATCGGTGCGAAATTGTACGAAGCTGCCGCAGCTGAGAATTCGCCAGCAGGCGAACCAGCCCAAGAAAGTGAAGACAATAAGGCTGATGAACCTGTAGAGGGCGAAGTAGTCGACGAAAAAGACAACAAAAAGGAAAAGTAATGTCTTTTGAAAAAATTAACCTAACAACTGTCAGTAAATTTTCACCCAATGTGATATCTGCAAGATGTCCACATTGTGGCAATGAGAGTAATTTCGAAAATGCAGGCATTAGTGATATTGCTGGCAGTAATTTTATAGATGGTACGAATATGGGATTTAGGATAGGTATACGTCGCTGTCCAAGGAGTGCATGCAGAGGACAACTCTTTTTTCAGACCCTTGGAGACAGTACTGCAACCTACCCTGTTCAAAGAATTGACTTTGATGCTAGTGATGTTCCTGAGAATATCAGTAAATCATTTGACGAAGCACTATCTGCTCAAGCAAATGGACTACATATTGCGTCTGCAATTATGGTGCGTAAAACACTTGAACTTGTATGTATAGACAGGAGTGCAAAAGGTGATAATCTTAGTAATCGCATTAAAGATTTAGAGAAACAAATTACGCTTCCAAAACAGCTATTTACAGCGATGGACAATCTAAGACTTCTAGGTAATGATGCGGCGCACATTGAATCAAAGATTTTTGATGAGATTGGGGATGATGAGGCTAAGATAGCTATTGATCTCACCAAAGAAATCTTAAAGGCAATATATCAGCTTGATTCAATCGTAAGTAGATTAGAAAAATTAAAGTCTAAAAAATAAAAATAGCCAGCGATTTCTCGCTGGCTTGATGGTGCCGGTTAGGGAGGAGATGATTCGCATTCCTCAAGCTGCTTTGTTGAACGAGACAGTACTATCTAGTTCGGTTAAGTCTGCTATTGTTGGAAGCTCTTTCGTCTCCTCCCTATCATCGGCCAATGTGTGCCACTGCGTCTGCTAGAAGTCGATGTGATCAGTCTAACAGTCCTGCAGGGACGTGTGATTTGGTTTCCTTCCTACCTAGGAGAGTAGGAAAGTTCTGGATATGAGTGAGGCTTATAGGGCGCCTCTACCCTAGGTTCTGCGGAGTTGAAAGATTTTCATCATTTTTCTCCGTGGGTTTCACGCGAATCCGGTGAAGGTTTCGCGCCTGAAAAATATCTAATCGGATTTGTGTCCATGCGTTTGTGGTTGTCTAAAACCACTGCGCTGCTAGATATCTGTCGGGATGTTACCTCCTCGTACGTTGATAACATTTATCGATTATACTCTAAATATCTATTTTGTCAAGTATTTTTATACACACTAGCACTCTAGACATGCAAGTGCTAAATTGATATTATTATATGTAATGAGTAAAAGAGATTATTACGAAGTATTAGGTATATCGAAAGGCGCTAGCGCCGACGAGATTAAAAAGGCGTTTCGCAAATTAGCCGTCAAACATCATCCCGACAAAGAGGGTGGTGATGAAGCAAAATTCAAAGAAGCCAACGAGGCATACGAAGTACTAAAAGACGCCAGCAAACGCCAACGCTATGATCAATTTGGCCATGCAGGTGTGGGTGGTTCATCGGGAGGTGGGGGTAATCCATTTGAAGGTTTTGGTGGTTTTCAGGGTCAGAATATCAATTTTGATTTTGGTGAAGGTGGGCTGGGCGATATATTCGGCAGTTTTTTTGGCGGAGGTCAGCAACAATCTAGAACACGCCGTGGAAGAGATGTCGAAACTCAACTAACGCTAACATTTGAAGAAGCAATTTTCGGTGTCGAGGAAAAAATTAGTTTGAACCTAAACGATACTTGCGAGCATTGCAAAGGCACAACTGCTGAACCTGGTCATAGTTTGAAAACCTGTCCAACATGCAAAGGTGCCGGTCAAGTCAACAAAGTGATGAATACGATTTTTGGTCAAATCCAACAAGCCGCAATATGTGATGAGTGTAAGGGCAAAGGTAGGGTTCCTGAAAAAGCATGCACAGTCTGTCACGGCAAAGGAACTCAGAGAAAAAAAGTACAGACAAAACTGAAAATACCAGCAGGTATCGATGACGGTGCAACCATACGCCTACGCGAACATGGCGAAGCGATCGCTGATGGACCAAAAGGTGATCTTTTCGTGCATATTCGGGTAAAACCACACAAAAAATTCACTCGCGAAGGCGATTTGATTTTGAGCGAAGAACATATTTCTTTTAGCGATGCAGCCCTAGGCGCTGAGGTAGATGTCGAAACCGTTGACGGTGAAGTGACGATGAAAGTTCCTGCTGGCACACAAAGTGGGACAGATTTTAAACTATCAAACCATGGTGTACCGCACATACGTGGTGACAAACGAGGTCCTCATATAGTGACAATCATAGTTGATACACCAACAAAACTCACAAAACAACAAAAAGAACTATTTGAAAATCTGCGTACTAGCAAAAAACGAAGCTTGTTCAAGTAGAATTTTTCGTGTAAGCTTAAATCAATCATGGAGGGAATACTTTTACTCATAGCTATTGTGTTCGGTGTGCCATTTACTATTGGATATTTTGTAGGCAAGAGCAATTCAAGCAAAAAAAGTACCAGCGATGATGCTGCGAGAATGCAGGGTCAGCGTGAGGTTGTAGATTATTTTATACATTTTCTTTCAAAGCAGCCAAAACAAATTAGCAAAAATGTAATACTCAAAGAGCTCGGAGTAAAAACAGGCTCAAAAACAGCTGCCCAAAGTTCATTCCAGCCAAATACTATACAGGCAGAAGAAATCGAGACAGATCAGGGTCGGTCAGGAGATGATAGCGCTAATAGGATAGTAATCGATCATGAAACTACTAAAGAGCAAAGAGAAAAACGTGACCTGCAAAATATTAATACCCTGCTCTATGTAGCTAGTTTTTTACTCGTGGCTGCCGCAGTGCTCTTTATTGGAGCAGCAGTTGACAATAGTTTCAAGTTCGTTGGTGCTTGGATAATAACAATAGGTTTTTATGCTTCCGGAATGTTTATTCATAGTGCTAGCAAGAGACTTCGTCCAGCTGCGATCGCGTTTATCGGAACGGGACTAGCTTTATTGCCATTTGCAGGATTAGCGACTAATATATTCGTACTTCACGATCCAATTCTCAGCTGGTTTATCACATCTATTTTAGGCTTAGTACTATTTTTGTTTGCGACGCTCAAACTGCGCAGCCAGGTGTTAGCGTATCTAACGCTTGGTTTTGTGTTTTCTATGACAACCTCTTCAGTGGCTGTGCTACAGATGGGTTTTGTATGGTATTTTCTATTGATAATTTTGGTTGCTTCACTGCTGAATATTATCGCTTTTTTCAAACCAAAGGTACTACCCAGTGTATTTCTCAAGCCTATCGATGATAGCGGTCAGCTCGCTGTCCCGATAGCGGTTTTTGGTAGTTGGTTGAGTACGGCGAATGTGCCCTTGTGGCAAAATGCATTGGTACTTGCTATCGCATCTCTTCATTACGGTGTTGCCGCACTGATGCCGACCGAGCCAAGTTACCGACAGATATATGTATTTCTATCTCGGCTCGCAGCAAGTATTGCAGTAGTACTATTTGTTTTTGATATAACAAACAAAGATGTAGTGCAAACAGGTCTTGCATTAACCATCGTTGCGACTGTTCAGATTTTGATATCTGCGATACTCGCTAAAAAGATCAAAGATGCTGACGAACAAATTTGGTTGTGGGGCGGTATGGCTGTGCAGTTCGTTGCTATTGCATTGTGGTCAAATTCTGACATGCGAGCAGAATTAACCACCATGTCACTGACACTAGTAACATTGAGTGGATTATTGATTGCGGGTTGGTTGCAAAAAAGTCGCTTTGCGCTTGTTGGTATTGTCGTTGGTTCGGTTTTGTTGTTCCAGATTAGCAAAGATCTTTTGATTCCTAGTCTATCAAATGAGATTGTTACAGCCAGTTATGTAGCTATGAGTGTCGCGATGATAGTGCTACGCCAGTTTTGGGCAGTCGTTGGTGAAAAGAAAGAAGTGATAAGAATAGGTTACTGGCTGTATTTGACTATTGCTATAGTGTTTGCTCTCATGCTTCCTTTGGGATGGTCTGCGACGTACCTTGGTGTGGTTGCGGTACTGGTCGCAGCAGTATCATATATCGAAAAAAGCAGCTCTATATTAGTAATTGCAAATGCACTTTTTGTTGTCGCAATATATATTTTCACCGGTACTTTCGAAGATAGTATAGTGCAAAGGCTACTAGTGACATCATGGATAGCAGCTGCCATATTTTATCCTTTGAGAGTGCTACTTGCCTCACAAAAAGACCAAGATCGTGCCCAAATAATGGGCGTGTACAGCGTATTGATTCTCATGATATCTGGTCTAATCTTTGTTTTTTCAGAAAATCATACGATTGCAGCATCAGGGACGCTACTTGCAGCATCTATTCTAGTTGCGGTAGAGGGCTGGGTGTATAAGCAGCATGAATACTACGAAATTGCTATTCTTGCTACTACTCTGGCACTCCAAAGGATATTGGCTGATACTACAGAAAATGTCGACTTCCTACTATATGCAAACTGGTGGGCGATAGTATTTTACGGTCTTGCGTGGATGCGCCGACAACGTAAAAATTTACCAGCAACACAGCTGTGGGTAGTGTTGAGCATAGGCACCCTGCTCTTTTCGGCGTTGATGTACATTTTCTCATACGACACAGCAATGAACGCATCGATCACCCTGCTAGGCGCGGCAGCGATATTGGCAATCGAGGGTAGGTTTACGAAACAACACGGTTACTATGAAGCCGCAATAGCTATAACAACTATAGCGCTGCAAAGAATGTTATCTCTCGGAGGCGACTACGACTTGCTGGTGTATACACATTGGTGGGTGGTAGTTCTAGTGTTGTTTGCTGGCCTAAGGTACTCAATATCGGACAAAAAAAGTGCGTTGCAGTGGCTAATCGTTGCCCTATGTTTTATGAGTATACCAACTGGTTTGAGCGCACTAGGAGATCCTGGCAAATATCAATTGGTATTTCTTATCGAGCATGTTATTTTGCTAGCTATAGGCGGTGCAGCGAACTATAGGCTTGCCATACAATGGGGCGCTTCGGGTGTTGGCCTTGCAGTGCTGTATTGGCTCAAGGATCAGACCTACATATTACTAGGGCTGCTTGGTCTGAGTTTGATTGCGTTAGCTATATGGAGACTGCTGAAGAAAAAGTAATAAAATATTGCTTTTTATCAGTTAAAATTGTATAATCACATAAATCACACTTATGAATATCATTTCATAAACAAAAGATAGAATCATGAAGAAATATCCAGTAGTTATAGGTAGGTTTGAACATGTCGACATAGTCGGCAAGCTTGAGGGTGCGCCAGCAAAAATTGACACGGGTGCGTATCGATCCGCGATACACGCCTGCGATATTCATATAGTAGAAAAAAACAACAAAGAATATCTCAAGTTCACAATAGGCAATCACCCTTCATTTAACAAAAAAAGAACTCTCATGACTCGAGCTTTTCGCACCATAGAAGTTCTGAGCTCTAGTGGGCACACAACAACTAGGTATGAAGTTTCTTTCAAGATACGACTTGGCTACAAAATCTTCCAGACATCGTTTACGCTAGCTGACAGAACTCATCATGTATTCCCAATCTTGATTGGTAGAAAAGCTATTCGTAGCAGATTTTTAGTAGACGTGACCCGCAGCGGCGTCAATAGGAGAGAGTTGAGAGATGCCGCTAGTGAGCTGATAAAGCGTGGTGATGAGGAGTTCTTGGAGGAATTAGAAAAATGAAACTAGCAGTACTTTCCAATGGCCCGGCAAACTATTCAACAAAACGTTTAGTAGAGGAAGCTCAAAATCGCGGCCACGACGTGCAGGTGATCAAATACAAAGATTGCTATGCCAGTATAGAGAGCAGTAATCCACGTGTTGGATACGAAGGAGAATATCTTACTGGGTTTGATGCAATTATTCCTCGTATTGCTGGGTATATGACTCGATACGGAACAGCGATTGTTCGTCAGTTTGAAATGCAAGGTGTATATACTCCTGTAAGCTCAATTGCAATTGGCCGATCGCATGACAAGATTCGTTCTATGCAGCTACTGGCTCGCTCTGGAGTAGGTATACCAAAGACTGTGTTTAGCCGAAATACTACAGACATCGACGATATGTTAGAACAAATTGGTGGAGTACCGGTTATTATTAAACTTGCCAGGGGGACGCATGGTAACGGTGTGGTATTGGCAGAGACAAAAAAAGCAGCAAAATCTACCTTGCAGGCTTTTTATCTAGGTAACGAAGACGGTACTAATATTTTGATTCAAGAATACGTCAAAGAGTCTGCTGGGACTGACATACGTGCATTTGTTGTTGGCGGAAGAGTTGTTGCTAGTATGGAGCGCCAAAGTCTCGACGATGATTTTCGTTCTAATATTCACCAAGGTGGACAGGGTAAAGTCATCAAGCTGACCGAGCAAGAGCGCAAAACAGCCATCAAGGCGGCTAGAACAATGGGATTAAACATCTGTGGCGTTGATATGATGCGCTCGCACAAAGGCCCTCTTGTACTAGAGGTAAATGCTAGTCCAGGATTTACGATAGAAAAATACACCGGGCGCAATGTTGCGAAGTCTGTTATCGAGTACATAGAGCTCAATGCCAAGCGTCGCAACAAAAAAGACAAAGTTGGCGCATAAAGTTGCTATAATTGTAACTGACTATGACCATAAGCACTATTATCTTGACCATTGCTATCATTTTGGTGGTGTGTGGTTATTTTTCAAAAAGACGTCTTGGTTTGCCTTCACTCGGGCTAGCCGCAGGAGCTCTAATAGCTCAACAATGGGCTAGCTATGTGACGTTATTTTTACAAGACCAAGGTATACAACTTATTGCCCCACCTCTTTCGAACGTAGTTATAACAGTGCTCATCATCTTGCCCGCAGCCCTACTCACTACTGTCAGCGGAAAAGAACATGGCAAAATACGTAGATTGTTCGATGCGCTTGTTTTCGGACTATTAGCGGCGTCGTTGCTCGTCACAGCCCTCGGTCCAAATGGTGATCAAATATTACTATCTATCGAACAATATACAAAAATCATAACAGTCATTGCCCTAATAACCGCGCTTGTTAATATTTTACTCACTCACAAGCCCCGCAAAAATGCACACTAGACGAAACACCTTAAATTTGCTATAGTTCTATCTGTTAAACTTTTCTAAT
>CAYGDI010000007.1:0-9135 GCA_964348695.1 uncultured Candidatus Saccharibacteria bacterium
GCCATGCGCTCAGCGAACGGCGGGGCCGGTGGGGCGGGGGGCGGCGGCGGCGGCTCAACGTCGCGCACCAGCGACAAGCGTGCGCCGGCGGGCGCGGCGGGCGGAACCGCCGCTGCTGCTGCGGCCGCCTCGGCGCGCTGTTTCGCGATCTCAGCCTGCGCGGGCGTCGTCTGCGCAACCGGATCGGGAACGCCGCTCGCGTCGAGGAGCGGCCCGAGCCCGCTGCCGGCCCGCACCTCGTTGCCGGTGATCCACCGCGCGATGTCGGTGGGCGCGAGCGCGATCGATGGCGCCTTGGAGGTGGCGACCTCCAGCACGGGTGCGATCACGTTGTACTGCCTCGCGAGCGCGTCGATCTCGACCGCGCCCATCACGTAGCCGGCGGCGCGGCGCTGCTCCACGTCGAGGTGAAACGCCGCGGTGCGCGTCGCGTAGTTTGCCGCGACAGCCTCGGCGTCCGCATCGGGGATCATGTAGCGGCGCAGCGGCGCGAGCGACGAGTCGCCGAAGTTCATGGCGGCCCATGGCTCGATTAGCCCCGTGCGAAAGCCTTGCTCGAGGCACGCCAGATCGCCTTGCACGATCGTGGTCGCGACACCGAACAGCGCCGCGATGTCGACGCCAGGCGCTCCGCCCTGCGCGCCCATCGTGCCGTCGGTGCCGAGGTAGCCGCGCGCTGCAAGCTTCTCGGTCTTGCCCGCGAGCTCGTTCCAGACCTGCCACGCGGTGGAGTTGTTCGTGATGTAGTCGAGCGTCGTGCCGAATGGCTTGATGCCGACGGGCATTTCGAGCGACGCGACGGCCTGGAGCAGATCGAGAAATGCTTTCGCCTGCGGCGTGAGCGCGCCGGCTTCGTCCGCGACGGCCATGCCGTCCGCCATCGTGCCGACGACTTTTGCGTTTCCGTGCGACGAGCTGCCCTTGCTCCAGTCGCGTTGCGCGTGCGCATTCGCGGCCCACAGGAGTGCCCCCCACAGGAGGCAGGCGTCTTGCTGCCACGGCTTGTGCTGGTGTTGCTGAAAGACGATCCATCGCCCGTCGCCGTGGACGATGGGAACCGTTCCCCAATTCGGGTTCTCGCGCCCAAGGTCAGCGGGCGGCGTCTCCTGGTCGACCATCGTCACGAGCGAGCCGCGCGAGCCGTCGGCGTTGCGGAAGTTCGGATCGTAGCGTACCCATTCGAGCGGCCAGTAAGCACACTGGAAATCCACGCGCGAGCCGTCGTCGCGCGGCGTGGCGGTGACGACACCAATGGCGACGCCGTGATTGACGAGGCAGCCGAGAAGGTCGGCGCGCGCGCCGGGGGCAAAGCCTACGCCCTCGTTGCCGAAGTGCGCGTCTGCCTCGGCGGCGACCGCAGCGCCGCGCGCGCCCTTCGCCGGGATGAGCTGCACGCCGAGGCACCGCTCGGGCGCGAGGCGATTCTTGAACGGCGCCGCCATCGCCGGATTCGTCCGGAA
The DNA here is from genome assembly GCA_964348695.1 of uncultured Candidatus Saccharibacteria bacterium. Lineage (GTDB taxonomy): Bacteria > Patescibacteriota > Saccharimonadia > Saccharimonadales > Saccharimonadaceae > JACPYF01. The sequence continues at coordinate 1,461 of CAYGDI010000007.1, forward strand.
CGCCGCAGCGAGCTGCACGGGGCGCGCGAAGTTCCCGCGCATCTGGTCATCGCGGGCGTTGCGGATTTCCTCGATGCTCCAGGCGTGCGCGCTGCTCGAAGCGAGCGGTGGACGCAGCGCTGCGGCCAATCGGGCGCCGTCAAACTCGGCCGCAACGCGGACCTTTCGGGCTCGTTTCGAGGCTGCCATGCGGGTATGACGATAGCACTATCTGCAAAAATAGTTTGACGATATCAATTCGGGCGTCCAGCCTTGCTGCGTGGCCCGCCCGAAAACCGTCCGCTCGATTGCGTTGACGCACGCGCGGCTCGCGGTCGAGATCGCACCGGGCGCCACCGAGGTGCGGCTCTTCAAAGTCGGCGTGAACGCGACGGAGAACGGCGATTTTCTCTTCGACGCGCAGTCCGCGATCGACGTGATGGCGGCGTACCAGGCGCACGGCGTCGACAAAATGATAGACCTCGAACACCTGTCGCTCAACACGGAGTCGGCGGCGTTCGACCCCGACGCTCGCGCGTGGTGTGAGCTTGCGATCCGCAACGGCGAGTTGTGGGCCGTGAACATCCGGTGGAACGACGACGGCGCTGAGCGGCTGCGATCGCGAAAACAGCGTTACGTGTCACCGTACTTCTCGCACGACGCCGATGGCCGCGTTCTCTCGGTAATCAACATCGCGCTCACCGCGCTACCCGCAACGCACGGCACCGAGGCTCTTGTCGCCGCGCGCATCACGACTCCCACCAACCCGCGGGCCAAGCTCGCAATTGGAGCAGGCATGGATCCGAAACTTGTTGAGGAGGCGATGGCCGCCATCACCGCCGGTGACTCAGCGAAGGCGCTGGAAATTCTGACCTCGATGATCGCGAGCGCCGCTGGCGCCGCGCCGGCCGAAGAGCCTCCCGCGGATGACGCGATGGCCGCCGCCATGCCGACCCCTGCCGAAGAGGAGAAGCAGGCCGAGACGATGGCCGCGGTATCGCTGCTCCAGCGCCTGAGCGGCAAGCCGACGATCGGCGAGTCCGTGCGCGAGGCGCAGACCTGGCACGCGTCGCACCTCGAGCTGGTGAGCGAGCGCGCAAAGCTCAAGGCCGAGCGGCTCGCGCTCGAAATGGGCGAGCGCAAGGCGAACGCCGCGACCCTCGTGAAGCTCAAAGCCGAGACGCCGCACACCTCGGGCCTCGCGACCGGCAAGCTCTGCCAGCGCCTCATCGACGAGCCGCTCGCCGAGCAGGGCGCGCGCGTCGCTGCGCTGCTCGCGGCTCACGGCGGCAAGCTGCCCGAGGCGCCGAAGCCTCCGCCCGGCTCTCCCGGCGGCGGTCACGCGGAGTTGTCGGCGCGCGAACTGGCGATGTGCGCCGAGAAGAAGTTGGACCCGGCGATCTACGCCGCATCGAAAGCCTCGAGGAACTGAGCCATGGCAAATTCAACCGCAGACATTCAGCTCGACGGCGTCGGCTACGCCGACGGGCGCCGCTTTCACCTCCCGGTCAGCACCGGCGCGAGCATCTACGACGGCGTGATGGTCTCGCAGCTCACCGCCGACGGCAAGCTCGTGGCGGCGACCACCGCGCTGTCGGGGCCGGTCATCGGCAAGGCGACTCACGCCGTGCTCGCCGCCACTGCGGGTCAGCGGTGCCTGATCGAAACGGACCGCATCTACCTGCTGGCCAACGGCACGGGCGCGAATGCGTTCAGCGAGGCGAGCGCCATCGGCGCGCCTGCGTACGCGTTCGACGATCACACCGTCTACGACAACAGCAACGCTGGCGCGCTGAAGCTCGCCGGCTCGTTCCGCGGCATGGAGGCAAACGGCAAGGTCCGCGTGCTCATCACGCCGGAGTACGCGATCAACGCCGCCGACGACGCGGGTGAGGTCACCGGGCCGCCGACCGTGCAGGTGCGCGGTCGCTCGACGGCGGACATCGCCAACCTCGCAGCGTTCACCGTCGCCGGAGTCGACGGCCTCACCTACGTCGCAGGCGAGAGAATCTTTCTCAACGACCAGACGGCACCGGCGGAGAACGGCCCGTATCTCGTCGGCACCGTCGCCGCGGGCGTGGCGCCATTGACCCGCGTCCTCGACGCGGACGGAGCGACCGAGATCGTATCGGGCATGGTGATCGTCGTGAGCGAGGGCACGGCCCACCTCGACACCGCGTGGAAGCTCGACACCAACGCGCCCATCACGATCGGCACCACGGCGCTGACGTTCACGCAGGTTCCGTTCGGCTTCGGCGCTGCTGCCGCGCTTGCCGACGTGACGAAGGCGGCCGAGAACGCCGGCACCAGCAACCTCGCCGCGCGCATCGACCACAAGCACGACGTATCGACCGCTGCGGCGATCGACATCGGCGAGGCCGCCAGCGGTGAAGGCGCGGCTACAAGCCTCGCGCGTTCCAACCATATCCACAAGGCGATCCCAACGACCGCCCGCTACGTCATGACGACGAACGTTGCCAACTTGGCGGCCTTCACTGTCGCGCAGGATGGCGTCACGGGCGTCGAAGGCAACGTCGTGCTGCTCGCGAATCAGACGACCGGAGCGGAGTCCGGGCTCTACTCGATCGGAACGGTCGGCGGCGGCACCGCGCCACTGACGCGCGTCGCATGGCTGCCGACCGGCGCCATCGTACAGAGCGGCTACACCATCCACGTCGGCGAGGGCACGCTCAACGCGGCGTCCAACTGGTTCATCTCGACGGCGGGCGCCATCACGATCGGCACGACCGCTCATCTGTGGTTCCCCGAGTCGATTGTGCAGTCGCTCGCGTTCCCGGTGAACACCGGCCTGATCGCGGTGACGAACGTGCCGATTCTTTCGACGACCAAAACGATGCTCAACGTCATCAACATCGCCGAGGTGACGGCCGACTTGACCGTGCGATACAGCCGCGAGCCTGGGACTGTCGTGGCCGGCGCGGTTGGTACCGCATCGATCACCGTGATGGCTGAGATTGCGGCCGGTGGCGTCAACGTGGACGACGACTCGACGCTGCTCGTCCAGATCCAGAACCGCTGAACGACGACCCGGAACTGAAGGAAAACGACCATGGCAAAACTCAATCCCGCCACCACGCTTCCGACCTCGTCGCAGGACGCGCTCCAGATCTTCGACGAGCGTTACAACGCGCAGCTGCTGCTCGCGCAGCCGCAGACGTGGGTCGAGGAGCTTGGCGAGGTCCACACGACCCCGGCGCTTTCGACCAAGTATCCGATGTCGATGCTCTCGCTGAATTACACCGAGGCCATCGCGGGAGAGGGGCACTTCCGGCGCATCGGCGAGAAGGACGTAGAGCTCACCGTCGTGGAGTACCAGGACGGCATCGAGATCGAACTGGTGAAGCTCCTGACGAACACGTTCAGCGCAGCGCGCTGGAACGATGCGCCAGCCGCCATGCTCCAAGCCGAGGCGATCTTCGTGCTGAAGATGATCGCTGACGCGCTCGAGGCCAACACCGACCTCTGCGGATGGGACGACCTCGCGCTCTTTCACGACGCGCACCTGAGCAACCCGAAGGACGCCAACAGCGCGACCTTCGACAACCTCCAGGCGGGCGCTAAGAACGTCGCGAACATCGATGATCTCGAGGGCGAGATCACCCTGATGGCCGAGGTGCTCGACGAGAACGGCGATCCGCTCGGCGTGATGCCGAACGTCATCGGCGTACCGCGAGCCAAATTCCAGAAGCTGAAGAACCTGCTGAAGCAGGATTTCATTCCGAGCGCGGCCGGGACTGCGACGATGCGCAACCCCTACAACGACGGGTCGCTCACCGTCGTGCGGATGGATCAACTCACTGACGTGAACGACTGGTACCTGTTCGATACGAACCTGATCGCCAAGGGCGTGGTGCCGTGGACCGTCGCCAAGCTGGCGCTTCAAGCGCCTGGATTCGACTCGATGAGCCTGCGGAGGTCGGACATGGACAACAGCGATCGGTGTCGCGAGAAGGGACTCGTCGCAGTTTCGAGCCACATCTACTACGGCTCGAAGTTCCTCTTCCCACACGCAATTCGCCGAGTGACGGGCTCCTGACCATGAGCCGCGATCAACTCAAGGCCGAGCGCATCGCGCAGCTCCCGAAGTGCGGCGAGTGCGGCTCGCCCATGGCGGTCACGCCGTGTCCCGAGTGTCGGCGCCGCTTCGTGGCTGCGCACCGCGGCAAGGCTGCTGCGCCGGCCGACGACACGTCGCGGCCCGCTCGCGTTGCGCGTCGCTCGGAATGACCTCGCATCGACGCCGCTAAAGGCCCCGCACCTCGCCCGAGGCCGGGGCTTTGGCGGTAGTGGCGTCCGCGTATTGCAGCAAAGAGGATCTCTATGACGCTGGATTGGCGCGCGGCTCGCTGCCAAATCCGGGGCGTCTCGTCGCGTCCGTCGACATCACGACGGAGTTGCTGACGCTCGACGGCCACGGATTTCGTGCCGACGCTGAGCTGCTGTTCCGCGCCGAGACAGGCGGCTCGCTACCGTCGCCACTCGTCGCCGGCACGACGTACTACGCGGACGCCGTGAGCGATTCGACGTTCAAGGTCCGCTCGACCGCCGGTGGCGCCGCCATCAACCTCACAACCGCCGGCTCTCTCATCGTGGTGTCGACGCCGCTGCCGTTCATCGCCGCGATTCGCCGCGCTAGCGCCATGGTCGACGACATGCTGCCGGCTCACATCGTGCCGCTGACGGCGCCGTATCCCGTCGTCGTCGTGGCCGTCACGGCGGACCTGGCGATCGCGGTGCTCGGCATGCTGACGGGTGGAAGCTCCGCGGACTTCATCACGCAGAAGCTCGCGGGCGCGCAGAAGATTCTGGATCGCTGGAGCAAGGGCATCCCGATTCGCGGCGCCGTCGTGCCGCCCGCGGCTGGCCTGTCGGCGTTGGCCGTCACGACCGCGACGGATCCGCGCGGGTGGGTTCCCGTTGGAGGCACGCTGCCATGAGGCACGGAAGCTTTGCGATCTCGGTGCGAAGGCCGACGCCGCCGGCTGAGATTGATCGCCAATATCCGATCATCAACGGAGTGCTGGCCGACTGGCGCGACATCGAACTCTCCGTCGTGACGGACGATGGCGAGCAGATCCTGGTGACCGACGTGAAGCGGATTTCGTTCGACTTCAACGCGGAGATTCCGGAGGCGCTGACGGTCAAGGTCGAGCTGTACCCGAAGACGCTGGAGGTCCGCCTCGAGTCAATCGAGGTCAAGGTACATGTCGACGAACCCGCCGACGAGGACTCGCCATGAGCCGCGTCACCGGCAACATCTCGAAGCTGTCGCAGCTCGCGGCATCGTTGCGGCAGCTGCCGCGCGTGCTGGCGATCGACGTGGCGGCGAAGGTCGCGCCCAGCATCACGGCCCTCGCGCGCGCATCGTTCGACGGCGGGCGCACGGCGTACGGCGACGCGCGCCCCGCGGGCGTCCACGGCAACGCGCTGACTCTCGTGAAGAGCGGCGACACCGCGGCAACGTTAAACTTCGTCGCCATCGGCACCAAGGTGCGGGCGGTGCTGGGCACGCGCTACGCGAAGTTTCTCATTGGCAAGTACGGCATTCTCCCGAGCGGCGCGCTTCCGTTCGCGTGGGCCGACGACATCGACGCGACGGCGCGCGCTGAGATCGCGAAGGCGCTGGGCTCATGATCTACGCGATCAGCCAGGAGCTCGCCACGGAACTGAAAGCGCAAGGCTGCCCGCTGCCGGTCGTGTACGGACCCGAGCGCATGGGCGCGACGGGCGCCGCCCTCACGACCAGCCGCATCCTCATCGAGCGCGACCGCGACGTTGGCGACAAGCCGGGACCGGGGCGAGCCCGCAACGCAAACCCGCGCATGGTGGCGATTCGCGCGATGGGCGCCGTCTGCCGAATCTTCGCGCAGAGCACCCTGACGGGCGCGCGCGTGCAGGACCACGAGCGACTCGCTGACCTCGCGCTCGACAAGATCGAGGTCGCTCTCTACAAGGTCGTGACGAAGCGCTCGACGCAGTGGCGCATCAGTTCGGCGAAGCTGCTGGGCGCCGACGAACTGGCGCTGCGCGGCATCGAGGTGTGGACGGGCGTCGTGTACGAGATGCGGTTCTCGGTTGACCGCGCCGTTAACGACACGACGTGGGCCGAGGTCGCCGACGCCGAGGCAACTGTGGGTACCGCGGGCCTCACCATCGAGACGACCGACGCCATCAAGCTGACGAACGGCCCCGTGGGCGCATCGCCCGAAATCGCCTGCTGAGAGGACGACATGCCTACCAATCCCAATGCCAACACGACGATCGACGATCAGGCGGGCGCCGTTGCCGCGGGCCTCGACTACATCACGGTCATGGGCGCGGTCGCGACCTCGGCCGACACCACGCCGCGAGTCTTCACCAACGCGAAGGCGCTGCTGACCCAGCACAGCTACTCGGACGCCGCCGACTACTGCGCCATGCACCTCGAGGAGACGCAGAAGCCCATCATTTTCCTCGGGCTGCCGATCGTCACGGCGGGCGCCATCAGTCAGCAGGACGGCTCGCTCCTCACCGGCACGTCGGCGATCACGATCGGCGCGGGCACCCTTGGCCTCACGTCGAAGACGCAGGGGATCCTCACCGTCACGACGGGCGGCGTCGTCGGCACGGCACAAATCTTCTTCGACCTCTCGCTCGACGACGGGCGCACGACCAAGAAGGTGCGGCTCGGGACGGCGTCGAGCTACACGATTCCCTACCTGCTCCAGACCATCACGTTCGGGGCCGGCACGCTCGTCGCGGGCGACGTGTTCAAGTGGCGGACCTCGGCGGGGCGCTGGGACAACGCGGGCCTCGTCGCCGCGAAGACCGCGCTCGCCGCGCAGTCGAAGGCGGCGCGTTCGTGGCTCGTCGTCGGTGACTGCCCGCTGAAGCAGGACATCGACGACATTCTGACGCAGGCCAACGCCTACGACACGGCGAACGATCGTTTCATCTACGCGCGCGCTCAAGCCCGTCCGCCGCACGCTGCCGCGAAAATGACGAGGACGCGCGTCCACATGACTGGGGCGCCGTCGCTGACGTTCGCCGAGGTGGGAGGGACCGGCGACACCATCACGCGCGCCACGGGCTCGTGGGTCACGGACGGCTTCGCGGTCGGTGACATGATCGTGGTGAGCGGTACCGTCAGCAACAACTTCACGGCCCTCGCCGCACTCGTCACCGTGACCGCTACGGTGCTGACGCTAGACACCGACGACCTCGTCGCCGAGACGACGACGGCGGCGCGCATCTACGCGAGCCCCAAGGTCGTGTTCGCCGAGGTTGGCGCCACCGGCGACACCATCACGCGGACCGCCGCGTCGGGGTCGTTCATCGCGGACGGCTTCCGCGTCGGGTCAAAGATCGTCGTGACGGGCACGGCGCTCAACAACATCACGGCAGCCGTCGGGCTCACCGCCGTCACCGCCACCGTTCTAACGCTCGACACCGATGACCTTGCGGCCGAGACGATCGGCGCCTTCCCGATCTCGATCACGTCGCCGGCCGAGACCGATGCGGCGTGGCAGACCTCGATCGATGGCGTCATGGCAGCTGTCGACGCGCAGCGACGCATCGACATCGGTGCCGGCGAAGCGGCGAAGCTGTCGACCATCACGCTGTGGCGCCTCGACCGGCCGAGCTCGTGGGCCGCGTCGATTCGCGAGTTCGCGCTGCGGGACCTGCACATCCCGGC
>CAYGDI010000007.1:9145-11623 GCA_964348695.1 uncultured Candidatus Saccharibacteria bacterium
GCGCAAGGCCGACGGCCCGCTCGACGGGTGGGACCTGGAGGACTCGGCCGGCAACACCGTCTACCACGACGAGCGCACAAGCGGCGGCTTGCTGGCGGCGCGGTTCACCTGTTTCAGAACCTGGAGCAACGGACCTGCCGGCACCTTCATCGCGATGTCGCTGACGCGCGCGACCGAGAACTCGATCTTGAGCTACACGCACAATATGGCGGTGGCGAACGTCGCGTGCTCGATCGCGCAGACCGAGGCCGAGAACGCGATCGGCCAGGTGCTGCAGCTCAACAGCGACGGGACGGCGAAGCCCGAGAGCCGCAAGAAAATCGAAGAGCGCGTCAACAGCGCGCTCGAGAAGGCGTTGCTCGCCGACCTTTTCCTCGAGGGGCCGCGCGCCTCGAAGGCCGTATGGGTGGCTAAGACGGACGACATTCTCAACGTCGTCAACGCAACGCTGAACGGCGTGCTGTCGCTGCTGATCAACGGGACGCTCGTCAACATCAACACCACCGTCAAGATAATCACGGGCTTACGCGGCTAGCCGCACCGGGAGAACCACCATGGCGACCGCCGCATACCCTACGCTGAACAGTTACGCGCCCAGCTGGGCCGACATCGCGACGACGTACACGATCGACGGTGGCGACCTCATCGAGATGTCGGCGTTCGACGATATCTCGATGTCCGACACCGTGGAGATCGGAGAGCAGCGCGGCGCGAGCGGCGGGCGCGTCATGTTCCGGACGACCGGCTCGAAAACGTCCGAGGCAAAGGCTACGTTCTTCCGCTCGGGATTTCGTCAGCTCGTCCGCGGGCTCGTCAAGAAAGCACCGGAGCGCGGCAATCAAAAGATGATCTCGCTCGTCGGCTTCGACATCCTGATCCAGCACACGCCGCCCGGTGAGTCGGATATCTACGTGGCGAAAATCAAGGGATGCCGTCTGCTCGGCCGCTCGTGGACCTTCGCCGAAGGCAACGACGCCGACAAGGTCGAGGTCACGCTCAACCCCATGGAAATCGTCGACATCATCGACGGCGTGGAGGTCGTTCTACTCTGATGTCAACCATCGAAGAAATCGAGGAGCGGCGCGCGGAGCGCAAGGCGGCGCTCGAGGTGCAACGGCTTGAGCAATACGCGGTCGACCTCGAAGCGCTCGACGGGTTCGAGGTCGAGCACGGCGACGGGCGGATCGTGCGCGTCGACCTGGAGCGCTTCATCCCAGGACTCCCGACCATGGTGCTGATGCGGCTGCCCAAGCCGATCGAACATAAGCGGTACGTCGACCAGTGCCGGGAGCGCAACGGCAAGCCCGGCGATGGCGTCGCGGCGGCGTGGCTCGTCGCCGATGTGTGCCGCCTCTACCCGGATGCGGATTTGTACGCGAAGGTGAAGGAAACGTTCACCGGCGCGCAGACCAACATGGGGGTGGCGGCCATCAAGGCGTGTCAGGGGAGGGCGGACGAAGAGGGAAAATCCTAGCGGCTCGAATCGGGGCCGCACGCCAACAACCCGCTACGCTCGCTCAGTGCCTGCTGGCGTGGTCAGCGGGCGAGCTCGACGGGCCAGACCGCGACGCCGCCGCCTACCTGGTAGCCGAGACGATCTTGAAACTGAACCGCGCGCACACGAGCAAATGACCCATGGCAGCCGGCGGCACCGAGTACTTGATTGCGATTGCCGCCGAAATGTCGGGCGGCGAGGAGTCGGTCGCGACGCTGACGGCGCTGAGCGAGGAAATGAGCGGCCAGGCGGGCGCCGTCGCGTCGCTCGACGAAGCGCTGTCGCAGGCGCGCGCGGCACTCGGGCAGACCGGCACCGCCGCCGCCGAGGCAGCCGCCAAGGTTGCGGCCGGCGAGTCGAAATACGCGCAGCTCGAGAAGGCAGCGGACAAAGCCGCGAAGGCGCTGGAACGCGCGAGCCTCAAAGGCGCGGTGCCCGAAGGGCTGAAGAAGGCGGCGGACGAGGCAGCGATCGCGCTGCGCGCCGAGGCCGTGGCGCTCGACGCCACGAGGACCAGCGCCGACGCCGCGGGGCTCGCGCAATCGCGGGCCGCGGCGTCGGTGAAGAATCTGGAGGCCGCGAGCAAGGGCGCGACGGCCGCGCAGATCAGGGCCAACGCCGCCGGCACCGAAGGCGTCAACAACTTGAACGACTTCGCCAAGTGGGTCGGCAAGCTCCCCGGCCCTCTCGGCGCCATGGGGAAGGCGCTCGACGACGGCTCCGACGGCATGGCGGGCATGTCGAAAATGTCGTCGCTTGCGACCGCCGGCGCTATCGCGATGGCGGCGGCCGTCATTGCGCTCGGCGCCGCGCTCGTCAAGGGCGCCGTCAACGCGGCGCTCTGGGGCATCGGCCTCGCCGATACGGGCGGCAAGCTCGAGGCGTTGGGCAAGACCTCCAAGGAACACGTAGCGAAAACATTCGGTGGCCTTCGCATCGACGGCCTGCTGTCCGCGCTCGAGAAACTCGTCGACCTGTTCAAC
>CAYGDI010000007.1:11633-20576 GCA_964348695.1 uncultured Candidatus Saccharibacteria bacterium
GTTCAACCCCGCGACGAAGGCGGGCGAGCGAATGGCGGCCTCGTTCAACGAAATCTTTCAGCCGATGGTCGACGCCGCCACCGAGGCCATCCCGGTGATCGCCGACTTCATCGCGGCGGTTGCGAAGGGGGCGCCGAAGGCTATCGCGGCGCTGCGGCCATTCATGCCTGTCTTCAAAGCGATCGGTATCGGGCTAGCGATCGTCGTTGGCGTCGTCGTCGTGGCGATCGCTGCTATCGGCGCTGCTATCGGACTCGTCGCCGCTGCCGCGGTAGCGATCGGAGTCGGCATCGCGGCGGCGCTCGACGCGATCGACGGCGCGGTTCTGACGGCCTCAAAGGCCGTTATCGCGAGCTTCGGCGCCATGGCGAGCGGCGCGTCGAGCGCGTTCGCCTCGGTCAAGGCGTCGGTCGCGTCGGCCATTGCATACCTCAAGGGCACGAGCCTCTCGCAGATTGGCGCCGACATGATCGCTGGCCTCGTCAACGGCATCAAGAGCGCGGCCGGCGCCGTCGCCGATGCGCTCAGCGGTGTCGTCAACGATGCCATCAGCGCGGCGAAAGAGAAGCTCGGCATCGCATCGCCGTCGAAGGTGACCGAGGAGATGGGCGACAACGTCGCGATGGGGTTTACGGGCGGCATCGATGACGGTGCGGCTGATGCGCAATCCGCACTGGAGCGGATGGTCGAGCCACCGTCGGCCGCGGCACCGTCGTCCGCAAGCGCGCCGGCGGGCAAGGCCATCACGCTGACGGGGCCGTTCAACTTCTACGGCGTCGAAGGCGCGGAGGACGCGGAGCGGCGCTTCGGCGTTCTGTTGACGCGCGCCCTCGAAGGCGATGTCGCGCAACTCGGCGGCGGGGAGTTCGTGCCCGCATGAGCCAGCCGAACCCATTCGACAACCCCGAGCTCTTCGACTCCTACGTGCTCGGCGGCGTGCGTTCGCCCGGCGTCGTGACGTTCTCGGGTCACGATCGCGACGTGGGGTGGGAGACGAAGAAGGCGGTCGGCAAGGACGGCGCGAAGCTGACGCGCAAGGGCCACCACCCGGTGAAGTTCACGGCGAGCCATCACCTCGTCGTCGACAAGACGACGGGCATCGACCAGATCACCGAGTGGAAATCCTTCCGCTCCGTCATCAAGAGCACGGTCGAGAAGTCGACGCCGAAGGCGCTCGACATCTACCACCCGGACCTCGCGCGGAATCGAATCTTCAGCGTGGTGCTCGACAAGACCGGCGGCATGGTTCACGACGGCAAAGGCGGCGCAACGATCGTCATCACCTATCTCGAGTACAAGCCGCCGAAGGTCAAGAAGGCCATCGGGCCCACGGGCGGCAGCGGCACGGCGAAGAACCCGCTGAACCCCGTCAGCGGCGACATCGAGAAAAACAACCTCACCGAAGAAGCTCGGCTCGAGGGCGCGACCGGCGTACCGCTCGACGAGCTGCTGTTGGCGGTGACGGCATGAGCCTCGCGACGCTGGACGGCAACACCTGCACGAGTGCGCGCGTGCAAATCCCCGCGTGGGGCGTGTGGCACGCGGACGCGACGCTTGACGACGAGGTAACGCTCACGGGCGCCGTCGTGCTCGAGATGGCGGACCTGACGCTGCGCGGGACCGTCGTGAGCGGCGGCCCATACAAGGGCGCGTCGCGCTACCGCATCGCGGGCGGAGCTGCCGGATGGGGCAAGCAGGCGCCTGCGCGCGGCTACACGAACGACGCGGGCGTGCGGCTCGCTACCGTGCTGACGGATGCGGCGCTGGTGGCGGGCGAGACGCTTGACGCCACGACCGTAGCGGCGACAACGGTTGGCCCGGCGTGGACGCGCGAGGCAGGACCGGCGGCGCGCGCTCTTGAGTTGCTGGCCCGAGAGGCGTGGTACGTCGGCGAGGACGGCATCACCAGGCTCGGCCGGCGCGCTCGCGTCGTCTACGTTGGCGACGCCGAGCGCATGGCGCAGGACTTGGCGCGCGGCACCATCGAGCTTGCCGCCGAGGAGATCGCGACGCTCGTTCCGGGCGCCGTCGTCGATGGCGTCGAAGCCGTGGACGTTCTTCACGAGGTTGGCGAGCGCGGCCTCAGGACGATGATCTGGGGCTCCGGCGTAGGAGCGACGAGCCGACGGCTAGCGGCGACGCGGCGCCTGTTCGCGCAGCTGTTTCCTGACCTCCGGTTCCGCGGCGTCAGCGAGTATCGCGTCGTCACGCAAACGGGCGCGCGGCTGAATCTCCAGGCCATCAAAGTTTCGCTCGGCATGCCGGACCTCACGAACGTGCGCGTTCGCCCCGGCGTCGCGGGCTGCAAGGCGACGGTGGCGCTCGGCTCTTCGGTGCTGGTCGCGTTCGTCGATTCGGATCCGGGTCGGCCCGTTGTCGTGGGGTTCGAGGACGCGGACGGCGCCGGCTACGCGCCGACGCGGCTCGACCTCGTGGGCACCAGCGACGTAGCCGTCGCCGTCAATGCGCTGGCTGGACGAGTTGTCCGCTATGGCGACACCATCACGTTTGGAGTGGCTGGAGTCGACGGCCCCATTGTTGCCGCAGCGCCGGTGACGGCATCAAGGGTGCGCGCATGACGACAGATTACGGAGTCGATGTTTGGTGTGACGACAGCCTGCGGACTGGCCGCTACGCCGAGGGCCTGCGGCTCGTCGCGCAGAACTGCGTGCACCGGCTGACGACTCCTCGCGGCATGCTGCGCGGCGGCGAGGACGAGGAGAATTACGGGATGGATCTGCCTGGCATGATCGGCAGCATCGTCGGCGCGAGCGACGCCGCAGCTCTGCCAGGTCAGATCGAGAACGAGCTATCGAAGGACGAGCGCGTGCAAGAGGTGACCGCCACGGTCGCGAGCTCCACGGTTGGCCCGGCCGTTACGTGGACGGTGGCGATCCAAGTCGAGACTGAGGCGGGCGTGTTCTCGCTAGCCGCCAGCGCCGTGACGGTTGAACTCGTCGGCCTCGGAGGGACCACCTGATGGCACTCGTCGCGCTCTCGAGCCTGCTCGTCAAGGAGACGAAAACGGCGCTCTACACCAAGGCGCTCGCCATCGCGACATCGATCGGCCTGCCCGTCACGTCGTGGCAACCGGGCGACCCGACGCGCTCAAACTACCACTACCTGTCGGAGATCCTCGCACAGCTCGAGCTGACGGTCGCCGAGTACATCGCGGCGGGGTTCCTCGACCACGCGACGGGCAACTGGCTGACGCTGCTGGCGCACCAAGTATTCGGTGTGACGCGCACGGACGCGACGTTCGCGACGACGACCGTCGTGCTGAGCAACGGCGGCGGAGGCGTCTACACGCTGGCCCCAACGGCGGGCGGGACCGTCGTCACTTTCAAGAACACGTCGACCGGCAAGACCTACCGCAACACGACGGGCGGCACGCTCGCGAGCGGTCCGGGCACGACGCTCTCCGTCACGGTCGTCGCCGACGAAGCGGGCTCCGGCAGCACGGCGGCGGCACTCGCGATCGATGCGCTCGTCACGACGTTGCTCGGCGTGACTGTCTCGAACGCGGACGCCGCGACAGGCATCGACGCCGAATCCGACGCGGCGCTGCGGCAGCGTTGCCGCGACAAGCTCGGCTCTCTGTCGCCGAACGGGCCGAAGGACGCGTACAACTACGTGGCGCGAAACTCGACGCTGACCAGCACGACGGCCATCAACCGCTCGCGCTCCGTTGGCAACACGACGACGGGCGTCACTACGCTGTATCTCGCGGGGCCGAGTGGCGCGGTTGGCGAGCCGGATCGCGCGCTCGTCGAGACGGCGATCCTCAAGTGGTCGACGCCGCTGTGCATCACGCCGACGGTCGTGAGCGCGACGGGAGTTTCGATTCCGGTGACGTACGAGCTCTGGCTCTACACGTCGGTCGGACAGACGACCGCGCAGGTAAAGACCGCGGTCCTCAACGCGCTCGCCGCCATGATGTTGTTGCAGCCAATCGGCGGCAACGTCATCGCAGGCTCGGGCGCGATCCACAAGAGCCTCATCGAGAGTACGATTCGCGGCGTGTACCCGTTGCATGCCTTCCGCGTCACCGTCGCGGCACCGGCGGGCGACACCGCGTTGACGATCGGCCAAGTCGGAACGCTTGGCGCCGACACCGGCACCATCACGTTCATTTCGGATCCGTGACGCCATGATCGCCCGCTTCCGCAGAATCTTCAAACGGCTGCTCCCGTCGTGGCTCTCGTCGGGCGAAGGCGACAAGGTGCATTTTTCGCTCGGCGTCATTATGGACGCGTACGTCGAGCGCGCGCGCCTCGGACTGCAAGCGCGCTTCCCCATCGCCGCGCCTACCGATGCGCTGACGGCCATCAGCCGCGACCGCAAGATCATCAAGGGCATCGCCGAGACGGACGCCAACTACGCGACGCGCGTCATCCCGTGGCTCGACGACCACAAGACGCGCGGCAACCCGTGGGCGCTGATGAAAAATCTTCGCGGCTACCTCAACGCCGAGGTGAGGATCCGCACCGTCGACAGTTCGGGCAACTGGTTCACACGCGACCGCGACGGCACCGAGTCGGTATCGATCGCGCAGGCCAACTGGAACTGGGACAACGCGCCCGCCATCGCGGGCACCACCCAATGGTCGCGTTTCTGGGTCATCATCTACCCGACGAGCGACAACAAGCCGTGGGCGCAAAGCCTCGCGTGGGGCAACGCCGCGCTCTGGACGACGGGCGTATTCGGCAACCCGACGGCGACCATCGGCACGACCGCGACGCGCGAGCAGGTGGCGGACGTGCGGCGCATCATCGCCGAGTGGAAGCCCGAGGGGACGAAGTGCGAGTGGATCATCATCGCGTTCGATGACGCTTCTTTCTCGCCCGCGACGCCTGCGCAGCCAACTCCAGGTCCCGGTCTATGGGGCGATTGGGGTAAGGTGGTGGGGACCGAATACGTACCGGCACGCGTCGCGACGGCGCGCTACTGGGAGGGTGAGTAATGGCGCAATACAACGGCAAGCCTGCCAACATCTCGCGGCCCGCGGCCGTCAACATCGCGAGCTCGACGAACGCGACGCCCATCGTAATCACGACCTCGGCGAATCACCTACTGACGAACGGCGACACCGTCGTCGTCTCGGCCCACGAAACCAACACCGCGGCCAACGGGCAGTGGACGATCGTCTACCTGACGGCCACAACGTACTCGCTGACTGGCAGCGTGGGCAACGGCGTTGGCGGCGCGACGGGGACGAGCACGGGCCAGGGCTTGCTGCCGACGTTCGAGCGGCCCGACGACGGCGATGCGGCGGCGGTCGCGGACTTCAACGCGGGCCTCGAGGCCAACGGTGATCGTGCCGCCTACCTCGCGCAACGTGTCGGCGCGTACCGGCATCTCTATCGAGACTCAGTCGGCCCGCTGAACGCAGCAGAGCCACCGACGAACACGGGAGGCTGGAACAACTTAGCAGCCTACGGCACCGCGCTCCAGGTGATCACGTTTGGAGCGGGCTCGGTCAAGCTGGCGCCCGGGGACATCATCCGTTGGCGCCTGCAACTCGCGCTCAGCGTGACGCAGACGACCGAGACGAACTACCTGAGAGTTGAGCGCGCGCTCAACGGCGGGGCCGCGGCCGTCATCCCCGGCGTCAGCCGAACGATCGTGTTTCAGTCGAGCCCCAACATCGGGCTCTACCACAACTACACGATCGTTGGCACGGAGGTTCTGCCAGCGGCGCCGCTGCTCGTCTACCAGTACGCGGTTTTTCTCAACGCGCACAACAGCGGCGCCTTCAACGTCAACATTCAGCTAATGAACAACTCCGTTTACGAAGTGGAAGTCCTGAGGGCGAACTGATGGGCTGGCTAGACGACATCTTCGCGCAGTTTCTCACCGCTCAAGACGAGGCGATCTCGAAGCCCGCGCGCGCCATTTGGAATTTCGGCCAGGGCATCAAGGTGACGGACAACCCCGGCTCGTCGCGGCTCGACATCGAGGTTCCGACGACAAGCTCGACCGAGGCTGGGCTCTTGCCGCTGACGACCGGCGCCGACAAGGTGCTGGCAGCGCCAGCGAACGTCCCGACGTGGGCTAAGCTCGTCAATGCGAACGTGGACGCAGCTGCCGCAGTCGCCGGCACGAAGATCGCGCCAGACTTCGGCGCGCAGAACATCACGACGACGGGCAAGTGGATTCTCGCGGCTGGCAGCGCAGCGGCCCCGACTCTCTACGTGAGCGGCAGCGCGACGACTGGCCTGTTTGCGCCCGTCGCCAACACGATCGGCGTCAGCGTCTCGGCCGCCGAGCAGTTCCGCGTCGGCGCTGGACTGCTGACGTGGGAGAAGGGCATAGCGGCGCCGACGTTCAACCAGGCGACGCAGACGACGGACGTGGTACCGCCGCCGCTGACGATCGCACCATCGGCGCCCTTCGCCACCGCGACGGGAGCGAATCGCGTGCCCGGCTCGCTCGTCGTCAACCTTGCACTCCCGACGAACGGCGGCACCACCGAGGGGTTCTTCGAGGTGCAGCGCAACGCGGTGACGCAGGCGCAGATCGGATACACCGCAACCAATTGGTACACAGGTGGCGCAGCTACGGCCCTCAAAATCCCGACCAATGCCGATCTGTCCGTTGAACTTGGCGGCACCGGACGGTTCTTCGTCGACAGCAACAACGCGGCGATGGCGTGGCGCTGCAATGCCTTACTGCTCTACACGTCAACAAACACGCTGGGACTGACGCTCACTCCTAGCACGTCGCCGACCGTCGCGTTCGACGGCAACAGCGACATCACGCTGACCGGCAACACCACCGGCATCGACGCCAACACGGTTCTACCGACTACGACGCAGACGGTCGTGGCCAACGCGCAGGGCTCGCTCAACACGCAGCAGGGCCTGGTGAGGCGCTATCTCGGCTTCATCCGCACGACCGGCGCCGTGTCGACAACCGCCATCACCATCCCGCTCGCGACCTCCGCGACCGGCTGCTATGTCGTGGCTAAGATCACCGGGCGTTGTCAGGCGACAACGGGCGCTCCCGTCGTCGGTGACATGCGAGTCTTGACAGCGGGCTTCTGTTTCAAAAACGTCGCGGGCGTTGTCACTGCTGGCGATGGCACTCCGGTCTCCTACTCTCTCAGCGCATACGACACCACGATGAGCGCCGCCGGCTTTGACGTTATCGTCAGCGGCACCAACTTGCTCGTTCAACCGCTCGGCGTCGCCGACGGCACCGTCGACTGGACCGTAGAGGCCGAAGTTACGATCACCTGACCAGAGGAACCATGCCACTCCAATTGCCTACACCAAACAAGCCGGCTCCCGTCGCGACGCAACTGCGCATCACAAAATTCCGTTGCTCGGTCAATCCGAGCATGGTGCATGTCGAGTACTTGCGCGAGGACGCCGACGGCGCGACCATCGATCGCGGCAGCGCCGAGTTCTCCGGGGAGGAGATCGAAGCTGTGGACCCTGACGGCAGCGTGCGCGACCTCATCAAGGATACGCTCTATCAGCTCCTCGCTGCGCGCGGGGCAGGGTGACGCTCAAGGTCGACACCGAAACGGCGCTCATGCGATTTCTCGGCGAGTGGCGCGAGGCACTCTCCGAGCACGAGCTCGCGGACCAGCGGCGCGAGAGCGCCGCCGAACTGCGGCACGTCGAGTTGCTGTCGACGATGCGCGCCACGACCATCCGAATCGACGACCTGGAGGAGCGCGCCGACGCACACTCGGATCGCGCGGCGGCCACCGGCGAGCACGAGCGCGTGCAACTCCGCGCATCGATCGACGCGTGGAAAACATGGGCGCGCGGCATCGTCGCTACGCTGTTGACCTCCGCCATCACCGGGCTCGTCGTCTACTGGGCGACGCACCGCTGAGCGTGGTAGACTCGACCTCGGCGCACGGCGGATCGCATCCCCCCGCTGGTCTGTCGCGCGCCGTCTTCTGAAAGCGTCACGGTGAAGATATGACTTTCGGTGAAGCGATTGCGGCTCTCAAGTCTGGCAGGATGGTGCGCCGTCTCGGCTGGAACGGCAAAGGCATGCACCTCTACCTGGAGGATGGGTTCTCGATGCCGGTTCGAGGCGGCGTTCACGCGGGCGCGGTGCGCGTCTACGAGCCGGTGATCTGCATGTACACGGCGCAGGGGAAGCATCAGCCTGGGTGGCTTGCGTCGCAGCCCGACATGCTTGCGGAAGATTGGGAGTCGCTCGATGAGTAACCTCGCCTCGCTGAAATCCTCGCTCGGTCCCGAGCTGTGGTTCCTCGCCATCGCGTTCCTCGCTGGCGCCGTCGTGCGCGTGCTCAAGCGCTGGGTACCGGCGTCGTACCTGCCGGGCGCGTCGGCCCTCGTCGGCGCGCTGCTGAGCGGTGGCGCGGCGGTGGCGCTGCACGAGCCCATCGTCGCCGCGCTGCTGCTGGGCGCGACCGCCGGGACCGTGAGCGTGGGAGGCCACGAGCTGGCGAAGAAACTGCTGTCGCGATTCCTCGGCGTCGAGCTGGCGGAGCGACTCCTCGGCCTCGCGCGCAAGCCCGACGCGCCAAACGTCGATGCGCTGCGGAAGGCCGGCGTGCTGCTGGTCCTCTGCGCCGCGTGCCTACCGCCCGCCATGCCGACGCCGCGATTCGAAGCGTGCAAGGCGCGCTATGACGCTTGTGTCAAGGACTCGGCGACGCGCGCGGAGTACGAGGCGTGCAGGCAAACCGTCGACGAGTCGTGCGTCGATGAGCCCGTGCCTGCCGGCAGCGCATCGGCGCGTCGACTGCTTGAGGAGCGGCTCGCCATCCTTGCCGCGCGCGCTGCCGCCGACGCTGCCGCGGACGCGAAGTTCGGCCCCACCGAGGCGCCGCCGACATCGGAAGATTGACACGCACGCCGCCGCGTGGTTGAATCGCGTCGACCTCGTTGTTGTTCACTCAGGCTCGCCGGGATGCCCTCGGCGAGCCTCTCCTTTTTTGTAGGCGCCAACATG
>CAYGDI010000008.1:0-12502 GCA_964348695.1 uncultured Candidatus Saccharibacteria bacterium
ATGGCCTTCGGCTCCGCAAGCCGACGCTCTATCCAGCTGAGCTACGGGTGCTCGTCAGTATTCACTTCGCTTAGTTGTTTTACTGCGTAAAAGCTCCTACGCTTCGTTATACTTCCTCTTTCCTCGTACAAACAGCACAAAAACAAGTGTTGTGCTTGGTTTGTCCAACGAGTTCAGATACAAGAGATTATAACAGATGTAACCCTAGTCAGCCAGAGCAAAAAGCATTATACTTATGCCTAATCATGCAAGAGAACATACAGTTAAAAGATTACACTACGATGAAAATTGGTGGGCCGGCACGGTTTTTTACGACTGTTCATACAAAAGAAGAGCTCGAAACATTGCTGCAAAACAACGAGTTGCCAGTGCTGGTACTAGGTCAAGGTAGTAATGTGATTGTTGGAGACAAGGGATTTGACGGACTAGTGATACTAAATAGAATAACTGGGTTTGAGATATTCGAACAAAATCCATCATCGGCAAAAATTCGTATTGGTGCCGGTGAGTTGTGGGACAGTGTCGTCGAAAAAAGCGTGGAAAACGGACTGAGCGGTATCGAATGTTTGTCAGCAATACCAGGCTATACCGGCGCAGCGCCAGTGCAAAATATCGGAGCATACGGGCAGGAAATAGCCGATACACTACTAGAGCTTGAAGCATTTGACCTACATAGCAAATCATTTGTGACATTTACAAACTCTGACTGTGATTTTAAATATAGACAAAGCGTGTTTAATACTGGCATGAACAGAGGACGTTATATCATTACTAGTATCGTGTTGGAATTGACTAAAACTGTCCTAGAGCCACCTTTTTATAGTAGTTTGCAGGGCTATCTAGACTCCCATCAAATTTCTGATTATAACCCCTATAATATACGACAAGCTGTCGTGACAATTCGATCGACAAAACTGCCCGACCCGAGTGTTATTCCCAATACTGGATCTTTTTTTAAAAATCCTATTGTCGAAAAATGGCAGGCACAAAGTATGTTGAGCGAATATCCAGACCTCAAGGTCTTCCCAATGGGTGAAAATCTATCAAAACTTGCAGCAGGTTGGCTGATAGAACATGCTGAGCTAAAGGGTTTAGAGATGAACGGCTTTAAAATCTACGACAACAATGCACTGGTTATCACAAACCCTGCTGGAAGTGGGACGTATGAGGGTTTGTTGGAAATGAGAGATCACATAATATCTACCGTCCGCGACACATTTCGTATTACACTAGAACAAGAACCGGAGGAAATAGGAGTATGAGGTACAAAGGTTTTACAGTAGTAGAGATGGTGGTGGTTATTACTATCATTGGTGTTCTTGCTAGCCTAGCAACAGTACAACTACTCCGATCGGAAACTGTTTCTAGAGACAAGCAGCGCGCTGATGATGTTACTTCTATTAGTCTGACATTGCAGGATATATACGACACAGGTCAGGTGGACGATAGTATCATCGCTAGTGGAGATGTTAGCGTCACAAATTCGGTGCCAATGGGCTACCCTAGCACACAACTTGTCAACAGTTCCTATATGAGCATGGCGCAAGCAAGTGGTATTTTACAAAGCATACGTCTTGATGCACGCAAAAGCCCAAACCTTCACAGCGGAGCAGTCAGCCCTTCGTTTAGTATTGTTGCTGCCACCTCAACAGCAGATCTTGATAATGGTGCCAAGACCGCAGGAGGTATAGCACTGAGTACAACGAACGATGTGTATGTCTACCAGCCTTTTGACAGCAATGGAGCCCTATGTTTGTACGCTACAGGACTAGTGAGTACGGGAGCAGGTACCAGCGCAACTACCGGAAAGGTTGGTATCAACAGTAGTCATGTTATTGCACCTCGATTGGCTGATAACTGTGTGCGGTACAATATATATTATCTTTCTGAGAGCCAAGATATGATTATCAAAGTACGAAGCAAAAGGATCAGTAGCGATGGTTTATACTAATCGAGTCATCATATGAATACAAAACAATCAGGTTTCACCATCATTGAACTACTAGTGACTATTATCACTGCAGTGCTTTTTGTTGGAGTGTTTTATCAATTGTTTGTCATACTAGTAACAGTCAATGCAGATGCGCGTAATGCCGCTCAGGCAAGCAACCTTGCGTATTCAAATATGCGCCGTTACCCTACTGTCGCCAGTACTAGCTTGACGTGTTCTGGCACGAGCACCTATCTAAAAGGCAGTGCAACCCCAAATCTCGTGACTAATAATGCATATCAAGAACTGGGACCTGTTGACGAAACAGTTGTCGCTTCGTTTCCTTATGGCTGTACGGCTATTTATGATGTCGTGAAATTGGTTTCTACAGTTACATATGGTAAAGGACTAAAGATAAGTCATGCAACATATATTAATTAAACACCTCAAACGTCAAAACGGGTTTACTCTGACTGAAATAGCTATTATCGCGCCTTTAATGATTGTCGTTGCACTTTCTATTGTCACGGTACTCATCACACTTGTCAGCAGTACTATAGGGCCAAATGCGCGCAGTATACTGCTACAACAAACCGAAAAAGCCTTTGACACGATGGAGACAGATATTAATAATAGCTCGGGTCTTTTGTCCGGTTTACCTGTAAATTTTGCAGATAGTGCAAGCTCTGACTATACAACGCCACCGACTGGTACTAAAGTACTGCGGATAGCTACCTACGATCAAATAGTGAATCCGAACGATACTACTGGGAC
Organism: uncultured Candidatus Saccharibacteria bacterium; assembly: GCA_964348695.1. Lineage (GTDB taxonomy): Bacteria > Patescibacteriota > Saccharimonadia > Saccharimonadales > Saccharimonadaceae > JACPYF01. The sequence continues at coordinate 2,705 of CAYGDI010000008.1, forward strand.
AAAAACGATACCTGCTTTTCGAGGAGGTGCTCCTTGCAGCAACGCAACAGCACTCGATGGTAGTAATATTGTATCCATTGTGGTTGTGTATTTTGTAAGAGACAACAATTTGTATCGCAGAACATTGACTGATTCATCTTTGCCTGCAACATGCGGTACCAAACTAGCAAAACAAACATGCTCAACCTGCTCTTCCGAAGATCTCAAACTGATAGAATCGGATGGTTTTACAACTTTTGATGTCGAATACTACACGGGAATCACAAACGACATCGTCACAAACGACCCCACAGTTGCCAGAAGTGCCAAAATTACTATTGCAAGCTCTCTGGATGCTGGTGGCGAAACCGTTAGCTATTCTGCGACGCTAAGAGCAGCTAGACTCAACAATTAATCCAAAAAACTATTGCACTTATGTTTAAAATGGTATATCCTTTGTACATACAACAAATTAATTAGGGGGCAAGAAATGACTCTTAACAACATTAAAAATAATAAAAAGAACGAGAGTGGTTTTACCATCGTCGAACTTTTGATCGTTATCGTGATCATCGGTATCTTGGCTGCATTGGTGATTATCGCCTACTCAGGCATCACTAACCGAGCAAAAGCTCAATCAGCACAAGCGACAGCTTCGGCACTACAAAAGAAAATCGAAGCATATGCTGCTGACCAGAGTGGTACATACCCTGCGATGACAACTGCTGCTGGTTTGACAACTGCTCTAAACGGAGTGAACGTTTCAAACATTAGCTCATCTGGCATATCGATCGCTGCTGCTGGTAGCGTGACAGATACTAACGGTCAGAAGACCGTAGCAGTCGAGTCTTGTACAGCTGGTGGTACAGGCTACCGTATACGATACTGGGACTACGCTGCAACAACTCCAGCGCTAATTGCCGGAGGTTCAAGTACATACACTGGTAACACTAGTGGTACATGTACAACATGGACAGCTGCAACTTAAAGAGTCTTTCAAACGCAGCTTAGCGTAAGAATCTAAAAAACAGCCCGAAAGGGCTGTTTTTTAGTGAAGTGATATGACATTTACCTATCTTTGAATATTCTCTCAACGTTAGTTCGAATAGTAGCAAGCTGCGAGTCATCATCACGCAACCTAATAGCGCTCACTATTAGACTGGCGATATTAGACATGTCTTTTTCTTTCAACCCTCTAGTTGTGATCGCCGGAGTACCGATCCTAATACCACTAGGGCTAAATGCCGGCAATACATCATCTGGGATAACATTTTTGTTGACTGTGATACCTACTTTTTCTAGAGTCTGCTGTGCAATCTCGCCATCAATACCGAAACTTTTCTTTACATCAACTAGCAATAGATGATTATCCGTTCCACCGGTGATCAGTTCACACCCTTGCTGCTCAAGAGCTAGACTCAATGCCTTTGCATTTTTGAGAACCTGAGATGCATATGTTTTAAATTCTGGCTGCATGGCTTCGCGAAAGGCAACTGCTTTTGCAGCAATAGTATGCATATGAGGACCGCCTTGCAAACCCGGAAATACCGTACGATCAATCAGTGTCGGTATATTTTCTAGGGTGTGTTCTACTTTTTTGAGTGGATTGCCTACGATTCCTTTTGAGAGGATCAGACCTCCCCTAGGCCCTCTCAGTGTTTTGTGTGTGGTTGTCGTCATAACATGAAAACCATAATCAAGAGGATTTTTTGCAACTTTGGCTGCTATCAACCCAGCCAAATGGCTCATATCTGCCACCATCAAAGCTCCAACCCCCTTGCCGATTGCGACGAACTTTTCATAATCAAGCTCGCGTGGATACGATGAAAAACCAGCTAGAATAATCTTGGGCTTGTGTTTCAATGCCAGTTTTTGTAAACCTTCGTAGTCTATCTCTCCTGTTGATATATCTTTGATACCGTAGCGAACAAAATTAAACTGCTTTGCCAGCACCGTCACTGGATGTCCATGCGTGAGATGTCCGCCGTGAGAAAGATCCATAGCAAGAATTGTATCTCCTGAATTGCACCATGCATGATAGACAGCTTCGTTGGCTTGTGCCCCACTATGAGGTTGTGCATTAGCGTGGTCAGCACCAAAGAGCTTTTTTGCTCTTTCGATAGCTATCGTTTCAAGTTTGTCGGTATTTTCTTGACCACCATAATAACGCCTATGCGGATAGCCTTCTGAATATTTGTTCGTAAACACACTACCAAGCGCCCTGAGTACATCTTCACTCACATAGTTTTCACTTGGTATCAGCTCCAATCCGTTTTGCTGTCGTTTTTCTTCGGCATCGATCAGTAGCTGTACTTGTTTGTCTTTTATGATTTTATCCTCCGCCACGTCCAACGGTGTTTTTGTGGGACTACTTCTGGTATTACCTTGTAAACCAACGCAAACGCTAACAACACTGCAAAACCACACATAATAGATGGTATAGCTTGCATCGTTGTGGGATCAATAATATTGACTGTAGTTGTTGGCAGCATAAATAATACATAGCCAGCAAACAATCCCAGTAGTGCTTTTTTGGTTGTTGATTTTTTGGTCTTTTGAGCATGTTGCCATGTGTAGACCAACCCCGCAAAAAGCCACCCGTAATAATACACACCGTATAGCCAAGTAATATTTTGAGGCACTGAGTAAATAATATAATTACCACCGCATACCTGGCGGTCTACTATGCCTTGGGCAATCATAAATAGACACCCAAATGCTAGTGCTGTTGCATAGGCAGACCCTACTAACAATCGATCATTTTTACCGACAATCCTTGTCGCAAGGTGTACGCCTAGAGGCGGCAACATCGTAATAGCGACAAAACCTATTCTTGACCAACCTTCACTAGAAACACCCAAACCGCCACAAACCATATACTCTGCCAGCTGAAAGAGAGCTAAAAAGCCCAATATCGCAACAACAAGACGAGTAATAGTAGTCATTTTATACCGCCATAGAGTATAAACAATCAGAAAAATTTCGATCAAAAAGGTGGCCAACATGACTGGTGGGGAGAAGCAGTATAGGGTTGTGTTGTTTTTTTGTCGCACCTTTTTCTCCGTTATATTGGGTACTATTATACCCTATCCAAAATATCTTTTGTACAAAATGGTTGTTGCCAAAATATCATAAATGATATACAATACTTGTTACATGAATGAGACTTACAAGGCCAAGATAGGTCACCTTATTCAACAAGCGCGTCTATCGAGAGGCTTGACTCAACTGCAGCTTGCAAAAAGCCTGCATACATCGCAGAGCGCTGTTAATCGTATTGAAAAAGGCGGTCAGAATATCAGCCTAGAAATGTTAGCACGTATCAGCGAAGTGTTGTCTAGTGATATTATATATCTCAACAAATCAGGTGCGGTTAATTTCCGAATACATGGTGGCCGTGAACTCAGTGGTGAGATAACGGTCAAGACAAGCAAGAATGCCGTGGTATCGATTTTATGCGGTGCTCTGCTCAACCGCGGTACAACAACCTTGAGGTACGTACCAAAGATCGAGGAGGTTAATCGTATCATAGAAGTACTAAGTAGTATTGGCGTAAGAACTAGATGGATAGGTGAAAGTGATTTAGAAATTGTTCCACCCGCGCGTCTCAAACTAGATCGCATCGACCTTGAGGCAGCAAAACGCACCCGAACTATTATCATGTTTTTAGGACCACTCCTACATCGGTACAAACATTTTAAGATACCGTATGCCGGCGGCTGCAATCTCGGTGAGCGAACTATTGAACCTCACTTGGATGGTCTAAAACATTTTGGTTTGGAAGTAGATGCAAAAGACGAATATTATGACGTCACATCTCATAAAAAAACAGCTGAAAAAACAATAGTACTCAGCGAACGTGGTGAAACTGTTACAGAAAATATCCTCTTCGGGGCGGCCATGACCGAAGGTAAAACAGTCATTAGAAATGCTAGCTTCAACTACATGGTTCAGGACACTTGTTTGTTCTTGCAAAAACTAGGCGTCAAAATAGAAGGGATTGGTACGACAACGCTCACCGTCACTGGAGTAAAAGATATAAATAAAAATATTGAATATTACCCAGCCGAAGATCCAATAGAAGCTATGAGTTTTCTTACAGCTGCAATAGCCACAAAATCAGAGATTACTATACGAAGAGCGCCGATAGAATTTTTAGAAATAGAATTGGTCGTTCTAGAAAAAATGGGATTCCAGTACACACTGGGCAAAGAATACACTGCTAAAAACGGCTTCACACGTCTAGTTGATATTACGACAAAAAAGAGCAAGCTCATTGCACCAAAAGATAAGCTTCATGCGCTGCCGTTCCCAGGTATTAATATGGACAATTTGCCGTTTTTTGCAGTCATCGCCGCAACTGCCAAGGGCAGATCTTTGCTGCATGATTGGTCGTTTGAAAACCGAGCGATTTACCTGACAGAGCTCAACAAACTTGATGCTAATATAGAACTTCTCGACCCGCATCGTGCATATATAGAAGGCCCTACACAGTGGAAAAACGCCGAAATTATAACACCGCCTGCCCTACGTCCTGCAGTTGTTATTTTGCTTGCTATGCTAGCAGCACCAGGCGTATCTACTTTGCGTAATATTTACTCTATAGCCAGAGGGTACGAAGATTTTGCAAATCGGCTCAATAGTATAGGAGCAAAGATAGAGTCGTTTAGAGAAATCTAGAAACTCTCTAGACGAGGTTTGCCGTTTTCCCAGGCGATTGTTCCGATTGTTTTTGCAACCACACTTTTTTGTTCAGTTTTGATAGTCAGTTTTTGATCTTCATCATCAATAGAGTCGGTCACTTTGTATACATACCGCGTACCTTCATTGTCAAGAAACACCTCGTCACCTTCCTTTAGCTGATCGATGTTATAAAAAGGTGATGCTTGTCTCACGCTACTAGGTGTAACACCAAAACCAAATGACGGACCTGAAACCGTCACATCGCTATAGGTTGGATCTCCGTTGACTTTTACTGTTGCACTGTTAGCGGTGAGATTGATTGCCGGTATCAACACCTTTTGGTTGCTAGGCTTGGTTGTTTTAACGATACGAGCGGTGTCGGAAATATCCGAAAGTGGCCAACCGTTAAAATTTAGGACGGCGAACATAAAACCTGCATATAGCAGCACGCCAAAAACAGCAAAAAAACCTACCCATGATTTCACATGACCTTTTTTGTCTTTTTCTACAATCCCTCTTTGATAATGATATTTCATAAACTATTTCTTGTGGGGCGAATGATGGGAATTGAACCCACGGCCTCCGGAACCACAACCCGGCGCTCTAACCAACTGAGCTACATCCGCCATAAATACGAACCCTAGTACATGATATTCTATCACAACTTGGGCCGAAAATCAGGGTAAAACGCATTATCAGGCGTAGGTGTATTTTGCATAGCTGGTGGTATAGGGTTGGAAATTTGGGTTGTCGTCCCCTCTACCCCGTTCTGTAGTACACGTTCATTTCTTTCAGAACGTGCCGCTCTGGATATATCTCCACGACCAGTTATCGCAGAAGATGCTATTTTAGAATCTGCATATCGTGACACAACAGAACGTTCTTTATCAATCTGCCGCCTCTGGGAGAAAGTTTCGCGACTTGTAGACCCAAAACGAGCAGATCGGGTTGTATCTTCACTCATCCAAGTGTGTGAGGCTTGTTGGGCAGAAGTTGGATTGGTTAGATCGATTACTTTACTGACTATATTTTTTGGCTTTCGAGTAAACATAAGCTTATTATAGCATCAGAGCTCTACGTTGCTACTCACATTGACTACATCGTCCAAGTCGTCGATCAGATCTAGGAGCCTTAGCATCTTTGTAGTTTTTTCTTCATCTAGCTGTATCGTGCTTTGCGGGACATATTCGAGACCAGCATCCTTGATCTCTAGCCCTGCTTGTACAATCGCCTGCCTGACTTTGGCTAGATCTTTAGCCGCTGTATATACAGTTGTTTCATCTTCTTCGTCGCTGGCATCTTCTGCACCTGCATCCAGCACCTGCAGCAGCACTTCTTCACCAGCACCGGAAACCGTGATGACTCCTTTTCGATCAAACTGAAACGCCACACTGCCTGGTTCGGCAATACGTCCACCATTTTTTGTAAGAATATTCCGAACTTCTGGAAAAGTGCGGTTTTTGTTGTCGGTGGCGGCTTCTATTATCAGCCCAACACCTCCGGGACCGTACCCTTCGTAGGTCACCTCTTCTAGTTGTGCAGCATTTTTGTCTTTTGCTCGGTCGATACTGCGCTGAATATTAGCGTTCGGCATATTAGCAGCTTTGGCTTTTTCTATCACCATTGCTAGTGCTGAATTCGTCGCCGGGTCGGCGCCACCACGTGCAGCAATAGCAATCAAATTGCCAAGCTTTGTGAATACTGCACCACGCTTTGCATCGTTTGCGCCTTTTTGTCGTTTGATCTTAGACCATTTGTTATGACCTGCCATATAGCTCTATATTAACATATCTCATCTGTTAATTTTATTCGATAATATTATTTTGTCGAAAATCATGTTTGGTTTTGCGTTGCATATATACAGCGACTGCCAACAGTAAAATATAGTAAATGGCCAGTATATGCATCGTAAATGTTACATCTACCTGAGCGTTTGGCGTGCGTGATATTGTCTCAACAACAATCACAATATAGTGCAGCAGCATGTAGCTAATAGCTGCAAAAATAATTGCAAGAGGTGGAAAAAAGAAACTACACACACCAGCTGCAAAGACAAAACCCATTACAAAAGGAATGAGCGGAACAACTAGTAGATTAGACGGTAGTGCATATAGTGCAATCACCCCGAAACTCAGAGCAATAATTGGCATTGTTGCTATCTGTGCAGCGATAGTTTCTCCAGCTATCTGCCTAAATAGCCTGGGACGTTCGGGCCCAAAAAAATAATGTTGAAGTAGCGGCGCAATGATCATAACCCCGGCAAATGCAGCAAATGAGAGATACCAGCCCAAATCCCCCCAGACAAACTGTGGTTGAATAAATGCTGTCACCCCGGCCACAAACGGCAGGAGTACAAGCGGGTGAACAGAACGCCCATAGTACCACGCGGCCAAACTAATTCCAGATACAATAGCAGCTCGCGACATACTAGGACTCATACCAGTAACCAACAAAAACCCAACAATCAGCCCGCTACTAGCGACTGTTGCCTGATATTTGGAAATACGTGCAAACAACCGCCTAGCAAGTCTCACTAGAATAGTTAGATTATATCCGCTCGCGACCACAATATGTGTCAAACCTACAATCTGTAGTGAAGTTCCTAGATCTTCTGGCAAACCACTTTTTTGGCCTACCAAAAACCCAACTCCTAGTTCAGCTTCGGGTGACGCAATATTATCATGGATACGCTCACTAAACACATCTCTTAGCTCCCTGGCAGTATCAGTGCGCGGATCCTTGATGGATATAATTGTTGGTCTGTATACCGCAGCCGAAATATTACCGAAGCCTTTTTGTATTTTTCCATTTAGCTCTACCTTGTATCCTCTTTTGATCTCAACCTGACTCGTTGTACTGACCCATACTATGCCGGATAAGGTTTTATCTTCAATCTTAATATCCTTGATCTTGAATTGCTGTTCTCTGTTGCCGCCTACAGCAACATCTTCATATACATATCCTTGTATAGTCACAGAATGGCCTATGAAATTACTATATGTACGAAGCTCTTGTTCTACAGGTGTTGCGCGAAGTAGCCCCAGGAGCATGCCTACTACAAATACCAATGGCAGCATCCAGGTGCTCCTTTTCCATACACAAATGATGAGCAATATCATACTAGCAACCAGCCACGAAAAAGACTGAAAATACCTGCTAAAATCTGACGCTGCAAAACCTATACCAATTACAAGCGCGCAGCAAAAAACAGCAATGAATACCGAGATGTGTTGGCGTTGTTTTGCTGCAATAACAATATGTTGCATAGACCAACCCACCCGCACTTGCTTTATTGCAGAGCTAGCTCAACCAACTTTTTCGCAAACTGAGCAGAACTCATACCCGATGCCAAAGCAGCCTTTGGTAACAAACTTTGCTCTGTAAGCCCAGGTATTGTGTTTGTTTCAAGTACGTACAGCGCGCCGTCAGCCGACACAATGATATCCGTCCTAGATATATGATCGAGATTGGCAAGTGTATGTATTTTTTCAGCAAGCTGCTTGGCCTCGTCGCAGACTGTCTTTGCTAACACATCGGGCTCAACAAGCTCCTGTGTTTTGCCGTTGTATTTGTTTTCATAATCAAACTCCTCGCCCTCAGGCGGTATGATAACAACAACCGGAAGAGCGGTTTCTCCAAGTACTCCTACTGTAATCTCCTGGCCGATGATCAGTTCCTCGAGCAAAAGCTTGTCGTATTTTTCAAAGGCTTTATCAAAATGATCAAGATTTTGCCTACTAGGGTTGTGTACGATAAAAGTATCGATGCTAGACCCGCCTCGAATAGGTTTTATAACATATGGGTTGTGTAGTAGCCCAGATTCACGCAGTGTTTGTCGGTCTACAATTTGCCAGTTCGGCGTTAGCACTCCATGCTCTGCTAATAGTTCTTTAAAGGCTACTTTGTCAAAAGCAACAGCTGATGGCTTTGCATTTGTACCAAGGAAATGTATACCATGTTTTTCAAGCTCTTGCTGGATATGTCCATCTTCTCCACCTTCACCATGAATAATCGGAAAAACAACATCGACTGACTGGGTTGCTTTCTTTATGTCAAATGTTTTGTCTGCTATATCATGCGTTGTGGTTGTAAAACCAGCACTACGGAGAGCTCTCTCAATATTGTCCGCAGAACGAATCGACACTTCGCGTTCATTTGACTTCCCTCCAGTAAGTATTAATATTTTCATATATTCAAGTATAACAGTAGGGGAAATTGCTAGATCAAATCAATTGGGTTGTTCTACACCTGCTATTAGTATCTTCATTGCGGCGTCTCCATCTTCATGACCATTGCCATGTTTTATTTCACCTGATTTTAAGGTTTGAGCAATCTTCTGGACCAACTCAGAACTTGGACGAGGCACAACACCATAAAAGACAGGGAAACCTCTTCCGTATTCCGATAATATAACATCATCTCGTGCCATACCCGAAAAAAAACTATAATATTCATTTCTTTGGTTGAACTCATCTGCTTGTTCTAGTGTCAGTACATCATTTGCTTTTACGTTTGCAAGTGCAATCCCAATACCTCCGAGATACTCTAAAAGCTCGTCCCTTTTATATTGATGTTCAAGTCGAACAAATGCATCATCAGACTCCAAGCCTGGGGCACTTAAAATGTCTTCGTCATGATCTTCTAGCTTAAGACCTATGATAGGCGCACCTATGGAATCTTCTTCGTAATCAGCCAGAAAATCATCCATGTTAAGTAAAACCTTTGGTTGTTCATCTAAAGAAGTTGTGTAGATTATTTTACGATATGTACGAGCCTGATGAATAAATATATACATCTCTTCACCATAAACAGCTCCGTTAGCGAAAGCTAATTCGCCCGACTGGGGAGGGTTTTCTTCGTTTAATATATAAGGGAATGTCTCTATTAGTGATATAACCTCTTTGATTTCTTCATCGGTAGCCCTCTGCTCAATAGGGCTGTTATTATGATGTTCGAAATTATGTGTCATACACTCTCCTAAATTAAGGCTTTGGTTTATTACTTTATAACATATATTTTGAAAATATAGAACCTTGATCTTTTCTCCAAATAAAAATCCTACATGATGTAGGATTTTTATTTGGAGGACCAGGTGGGACTTGAACCCACGACACCCTGCTTAAAAGGCAGGTGCTC
>CAYGDI010000009.1:0-10813 GCA_964348695.1 uncultured Candidatus Saccharibacteria bacterium
GTTACAAGCTGATTAATTTAATAATATCATATTACATTGAAAATGTCAATGCTTACTTTCTCTCATTGGTTGATGCCGGTGAAGAGTCTCTGTCCAATTAAAAATACCGGACACTAGATCCGGTATTTTTAGTTGGTTTGTTAAAAACTTAGTAAGCTTTTTTCGCGCCGTCTTTTACTGCTTTTTCAGCGTTGTCTTTTGACATCATTGCACAAACAGTAGTTCCACACTTTGCGTGCTTTCCCTTGGCCATGTAACCACCTTTTTTAGTTTGTACGATCTCTGGTGCTGAAAGCTCAACGCCCTTTTCCTTACATTTTACGCAATATCCTGTAACCATGCCTATCTCCCTCTTGTGATTGATTAATATTGAACAGAAGTTCATTTGGTGCAGCATAGTTGACGTATTTCAAACATCCGCTATAGATGCACAAGAGGATTATAAACTAAAACACCTGGTTGAGGTATTTGGTTTATCGGATAGTTTATTAGCTTAGTAACGCACCGCCATCAACAACAACTTGGCTGCCCGTCATATAGCTAGACATATCACTTGCAAGGAACAGTGCAACCATTCCTATTTCGTCAGGCTCTCCCATACGGTGCATAGGTATTTTTGCGATAAACGCCTCTGTTGAAGATGCTGATTGTTCAGCTGTAGCACCCTGGCTCATTGCCGCAACACCAGGCGTAATCACTCCACCAGGAGCAATGGCATTGACCCATATCTTATGTTCTGCCAGTTCAAGTGCAGAGTTTTTAGTAAATCCCCATACTCCGTGCTTGGAAGCATCATAATGAGCAAGCCCAATCATTGAGGGATGTAGGGCATCAATAGAAGTTATATTTATAATCTTGCCACCACCTTGTTGTTTCATAACCTCGGCGACGTGCTTAGTGGTTAAAAAGACACTTCGCAGATTTACGTGCATCACTTTTTCAAAATTAGCCTCGGACATTTGTGCGACAGGCTCAGGCGGATAGATACCCGCATTGTTAACTAAAATATCAACAGCACCAAATTGCTCTTTACAGGTAGCTATCATTTTTATCACATCTTTCTCACTAGAAACATCAGTCACTATCGCAGAAACGCTCCAGCCTTTGTCGGTCAGTTCTTTTTCGGTAGCTATCGCTGCTGCCTCATCTAAGTCCGCAACCAGAACCTTAGCCCCAGCCTCTGCCAAGCGGTAAGCAATACCTTTACCAATGCCTTTAGCTCCACCAGTTACAATGGCTGCTTTACCTTTTAGATTTAATAACTCTGGTAATTCTTGCATAGGATGCCTTTCGTTTAATTACGCTAACTTTGCTCGCCGAAGAAGTTGAGCATTTAATGCAACAACTACGGTAGATACAGACATAAGAACAGCACCTAGTGCAGGGGCTAATACTATACCCGCACCGTAGAGAACACCAGCAGCTAAAGGAATAGCAAATATGTTATAGCCAGTAGCCCATACGAGGTTTTGAGCCATTTTGCTATATGTCCGTCTGGATAGGTTGATTACCTTTACAACATCCTGCGGGTCGCTTTTTACGAGAATTATATCTGCCGACTTAATAGCCACGTCCGTACCAGCACCAATAGCTATGCCTATATCTGCCTGTGTTAGAGCGGGTGCATCATTGATACCATCGCCGACCATAGCGACTTGTTGCCCATTTTTCTGTAACTCTTTAACTTTTGCCGCTTTATCTTCTGGTTTAACCTCAGCAAAATACTGGTCTAGTCCAAGTTGTTTTGAGACGTAAGCGGCTACCTCATCGGAGTCGCCAGTTATCATCGCTGTCTTTATACCCATTTCTTTGAGGGTTTTTATAGTTTGCTTGGATTGTTCACGTACTATGTCAGCTAAGCCCAAAGCTCCAACAACCTTTTTATTGGTAACCAGATACACTTCTGTCTTGCCCTCTTTTGCTGCTTGTTTGACCGCATTGGCAATTTCAGCAGGGACAGTCAGCTTATTTTCTTCAATATAGCGGTAGCTGGCAGCAATGTACACTTCGCTCCCGTGCAACGTACCCTGTACGCCTAGTCCAGGCAATGCCTTGAAATTAGCAACTTTATCAAGATGGACGTGTTGTTCCTCAGCTTTTCGTACAATACCTTTGCCTATAATATGCTCACTGTTCTGCTCAAGACTAGCAGTGAGATGTAATATATCCTCATCCGTATAGCCCTTAGTTGCCCATACATCCGTAACGCCGTGCTCGCCTTTCGTAAGCGTACCTGTCTTATCAAATAACACCCAATCCAGCTTGCGTGCCGCTTCAAGGGCAAGTCGCTTGCGTACAAGTAGACCATTACGAGCTGACAATGCAGTTGAGATTGACACTACCAAAGGTATAGCCAAACCTAGGGCGTGTGGACAAGCGATAATTAGGACGGTAACTGACCGCTCTAGTGCGAAGTTCGCATCTTTGGCTATGAGCCAGTATATAAAAGTAGCGATGGCAGTAGCGATTGCGATGACCGTCAGATAAAAAGCTGCTTTGTCTGCCAATACCTGTACATTAGATTTTGAGCTTTGAGCTTCGGCGACAAGCCTCATAATCCCTGCGAGTGCCGTATCTTGACCGAGCTTTGTAACTTTTACGGTCAACGAGCCGTCTTGGTTTCCTGTACCAGCAACAACTTCATCATCAATACCTTTACTGACGGGCTTACTTTCGCCAGTGATAGCAGCTTCATCAACCGATGAGCTACCATCCACAATCACACCATCAACAGGTATGCTTGCACCAGGTCGTATCAATACCAGGTCACCAACTTTCAGCTCACTAACTAACACCTGTGTTGGCTTACCGTTTACGAGCTTTTCGGCTTTATCGGGTAGCAGCTTTGAGATAGCATCTAGTGCATTCTCTGCTTTAGCTACCGATGCCATTTCAAGCCAATGACCTAGTAGCATAATGGTCACTAGCGTTGCTAGTTCCCAAAAGAAACCATCGCCCTTAATAAAAAACTGCGTTGCAACACTGTAAACGTATGCAGTGATAATTGCCAAGCTGATGAGCGTCATCATACCTGGTAGCTTTGATTTTAGTTCGTCTAACGCACTCTTTATAAATACTAAGCCGCCGTAAAAGAAAATTATGGAACTAAATACAAATGGTACGTACTGAGAACCAGCAAATGATGGCGGCATAAAGTTCAGCCAATGCTGTATCATTTCGGAATACACTAGCACTGGTATTGTCAGCAACAGCGACAACCAGAACTTATCTTTGAACATAGCTACGGAATGACCTGCGTGCTTATCGTGTTCTTGATGCTCGCTATGGTCGTGGTCGTGATGAGAACCGTTCACGCTACTTGTTCCGCTTATAGGTTTTGTTCATACCCCAACTATGCAGCAGTATTCCTGCAACAATTATCAGCCATGCCCACGATCCAAAGAAACGGTGCAGCAATACTCCTAAGCCAAAGGCAACAAAACACGCTCCAAATAGCGATGCTTGCCATTCGCCATATTTTGCACTAACTAACTTTTCGCTGTTTTTTAGATGTTTCATAGTTTTTAGCCCTTTAGTAGCCTTAATCCTGCGACTACGATAATGATAGCTAGAATAGCCCAGCAAGCCCAATACAAAACCTTTTGATATGTAGGATGCTTGTCGTTCATCTTAGTGGCTACCGTGCATCATTTGCATTGACTCGTCAGTAGAGTATCCCCAGTCTTTTTGCCATTGCTTCATATCAGCTATTTCTTTGGTTTGTGCAGCGACAATAGCTACCCCAAGCTGCTTAACTTCATCGTGCTTCGCTCTTGATGGGATAAGCTCAGCCATATCAACCGCACCTTCGTGATGGCTAATCATCATTTCAACGAACGCCTTGTCAAAATCATCGCCAGTTTTGTTTTTTAGCTGTTCGGTCATATCAGCCATAGACATAGTGTCGTGGCTCGTAGCAGTCTGTTGATGACTGTTGTTCGTGTCCATACCCATCATCCGCATCATTCCAGTATTGTTGTTATTCACTGCTTGACCTGCGGCAAAACCAGTTATTACCACTCCAATGAGTAACCCGATTACGCCTACCATAATGCTTTCTTTTTTCATCACTTTACTCCTTACTTACTTCTTACGTTTGAAAGCTCGTATAATCCTAGCAGCTCCTCAACTGCCTGTTCTTGGGCTTTTTCTGAGCTGGAGCTAAGGTTCTCTTTGATATGCGTACGAACGTGGTTCTCAAGTATCAGCTTATTTAGTGAGCCGATAGACTTTTGGATAGCTAGGCTCTGCGTGAGAATGTCCATACAGTAGTCTTCGTTTTCAATCATTTTTTGAACGCCACGCATTTGCCCCTCAAGTATCTTGGCTCGGTGCAATGCTCGTTGTTTTATATCGCTTATCATATCTTCACTATATACCCCTAGGGGGTACTATGCAAGTACAGTTTTGATAGGGGGGTAGTCCCCCTTTATCTCTGTTATAGGTACTCCGCCGTGTATATCCCTAATTTTTCGGGGTAGATTTTTCCAGCGTTTTTTGGACTGTGCTTACTATACTACTCAAATACTAAAATCTAGCTTTTGCTCAAGACTTTTTATATTTATGGTTATTTCTTGTTTGTTCCTAGTAATAAGGTTTTCCTGTTCTAGCTTATACAATTCACGGCTTACGGTTTCTCTGGCAAGTCCGCTACGAGCAGCTAATACGCTCTGTTTAACTTTTACCAGCACCGTTCCATCGTTACTTTCTATTCCAAAACGGTACGCCTCTATGAGCAGTTCAAATATCAGCCGACTAGCTGCAATGCCACTCGCAGCCAACATCAGACGTCTTAGCAGTGCGTCAGTGCCTCTATATACCCGACTTAGTAAGTCAAACATTACGTCAGGATTGGCTTTTAGAAAAGCTACGGTTTCATCAGCATTGGCTTGCTTCAACTCAACATCGGTTAGAGCACTGAAAAAGTAGGCATTAGGCGTTTTATTTATTGCCCACGACATTGGGAAAAATGCAGGGGGTTTATAGACATTGACTGTCAGTTTGTTGCCCTCTGGCGTTATATCATATTGTTCAACTAGACCGCTTACGAGCAAAGAAATGCCAGCTGGTTCTTGATTGGCAAGCGTAATCAGCTTACCTTTGGGATATTTTTTAAGCTCATACTTACTGAAATGCTTGGTTAGTTTGTCTATTATCTGCTGGTTCATCACGTCTTTCTTTAGTGCTGCCAAAAAAGTTGACCGCCATCACATATTTATTTTACAGCTGACGGTATAATGGAGCTAATTATCAAAATATAAGGAATAAAAATGACAATCTACAATAGGCAAGGTTTATGATATACAGCTTACGTGTTGTTTTGTTGCAGCTCATCGGTCTGCTAGTAGTTTTCGTGGCGATAGGATTTATTGTTTACGTAAATCGCAAGAAACTCATAGAGAGTATTAAGACAAAGAAGCACTCCGTACCGATAGTGGCATTTATCTTGGGAGTTACTTTATTTGTTATGGGACCATATTTGCCAATGTTAAAAGCTGAATATCCGTTTATTCCTACTACTTTCGGTCCAGCCGAGGGACCTGCCTTGCCTCTCAAAAATCTACTGACGTTCTTTAACAAGGCATCGGATATGGAAAGACCCACTGATATTGCTAGAAACCCAAACGACGTACCCCCAGCCGTAATACGCACTGCACCTGACAAAGTTAAAATAAGTCTTGAGACCAAAGAAGTTATTAGCAAATTGGCAAACGGAGTTGAATATAACTACTGGACATTTAATGATACAGTGCCTGGTCCAATGCTTCGTGTCCGAGAAGGCGATACCGTTGAAATGACGCTGAAAAATAGCATTTCAAGCGTACACGGTCATAATATAGACTTGCACGCAGTAACTGGTCCTGGCGGCGGAGCGGCAGTTACCAACATCAAGCCTGGCGAGACAAAAACATTCACTTTCAAAGCTCTTAATCCTGGTCTCTATGTGTATCACTGTGCTCACCCAAACGTCGGCGCTCATATGGCACACGGTATGTACGGTATGATTTTGGTTGAGCCTAAAGAAGGTTTGCCAAAAGTAGACAAAGAGTTTTATGTGATGCAAGGCGAGCTTTACACCACAGGCAGAATTGGCAAACAGGGTCTCCAAATCTTTGATGCCCAAAAGATGCTTGATGGCAAACCAGAATATGTAGTATTCAACGGCAGAGTGAATGGAACTGTCGGCAATATGGAAGCTAAGGTCGGCGACCGTGTACGTATCTACGTCGGTAATGGCGGCGTTAACTTAACTTCATCATTCCACGTTATAGGCGAGATTTTTGACGAAGTGTACCCCGAAGGTGCTATGGGTGCAGGTACTAACACACACCGTAACATTCAAACCACTACCGTCCCTGCTGGCGGAGCTACTATCGTAGAGTTTACGGCAGATGTGCCTGGCAAATATGTCCTCGTTGACCACGCCCTTGCAAGGCTAGACCGTGGTGCGTGGGGCACAATAGAAGTTAAGGGCAATGAAAATCCCTCTATCTTTAGTGGCTCAGCTGACACACACGACCACAGCGGGCATTAAAAACAAGGAGTAAATAGATATGAACATAGGCAAAAATGATGACGCACAAGAACAAGTAGAGGTAAAACGGAGCAAAAAGAAAAAATTTATACTCTATGCCGCTACTGGGATGGCTGGCGTACTACTTCTTGTGGGCGGCGTGTACAGCTATCTGTATGCCTCAACCCCTGAACACATAAGAAAACCTACCTACCAGCACTACCATTTCCGTACTCAAGTTCTAACTGATGGTAAGGCTGTTGACTTTTCAAAAGATGAATTTCAAGAAGAGACAGGAACGTCTACTACGTGTAGTGCGGCAGTCGGTAGTGTACCAATAGACTTTCACGATAAGATGGACCAAATGACCCACGTGCATTGGAGCGGTATGACAGGCGGCGAGTTTCTAAAATCCTTCGGTTGGAACTTCATTGGCGGCAGTGATGATTTGTTAGGGCGACGTTATGATGCTGGTCTAATGCCCAGCTCGGTAAAGATATACGGCAAACTACTACCCTCTATACCTGAAAAGGCTAATTTTTACATCTATGTAGGCGATAAAAATAACTACCAGCAAAAGAACTGGGAAGATTTTCTCAACCAGGACCTTGAAACTTTCTTCGGCAAGAAAAGCAATATAGGCCACAATGAGGTTTCGTCTTTCAATGTTTTGGACTGGCTGTTTCCCAAAGCCTCTGCACACGGCGGTGTTGTGGATGAACACCCTTCCAATAAATCGGAAGAAGAACTGACACGCATCAACAATCTTATTGGCAATGTCGTGCTATTCGTACAGGAAAAAGAGCCTACTGAAGAACAAATAAAAGCACGCTTTGATAATCTAGTACCCCTACACGAGAGTACCTGCGGCGACTAAGGTAGAAGCGTTTTTCGTTAAAACGTTTATGGTTGTGCTTATGCTATATATCGTAGTATTATAAGGTTGGTCACGAGGAATCGTGCCCATCAAAAACATCCTTCACTTTTGAAGGATTTTTTTGTTTACACCAGGGAAATACTTAATACCTATTCCGTCTAAACGACCGTTTTTTGTTTGTAACTTTGGTAATGTAATATCATTGAAACGCCAATACTCTGATGGCTTTTTATCGTATTCGTAAATATGAAAAGCAGCATAACAGTATAGGTCGGCTATTTGTATACCTATTGTTTTATCTGATTGTGAGAACAGTAACTTCTCTATGATATTCGGACACTTACTCCATAACCTACCGTCTTCTCTACCTGAACGACGCATCTTTTCGTGTAAGTCATTTATCTCGTTACCGAAGTAATGCTTTTCAACCTGACCTTCACGAGGGTCAATGATACAAATGCCAAGTTCATCAATCTCAGCCAAATACTTTTGGAAACGTTCAAGCAAAAACATATAGGCAACTTCGTATGGATTTTGAGACGGATACTTCTGCCAATACTCAGCTTTTGCTATCACAACCGTAATAAGCTCAACGGGTATCTCTTTCATAAACTGTGCTATTTCAGCCTCAAGCTCGTTATATTTTTGCCTATCCATTAACTTCATAGGCGAGTTTTCGCTAAGGTCAGGGTTAGCGTATCTCAGGAAGTTAGATTTTATTTCAATATCTTCATCTTGGTAATATTTTTTCTTTATTGCTCTGAGCTTCTCGTCGGATGGACGAATATCCTTTTCATCTATTATGCAGCCTGTAAGAACTAGGTGTCTTTTGCCATTCTGCGACAAAGGGATAGTGTCGCCTGACTCGTCAATGTAAAGGATTTTCATTTTTGTTCCTTATTCAACAGCTTCATCACATCTTCACGACGATAACGCCTATCACGGCGTGTACCGAACCGCACTGCAACCAAATAACCTTTTTCATCCCACGCTCTTAGCGTGTTTGGATGACAATTTAAAATCTCACACGCCTGCTTGAGGGTAAGTAGCTTCGGCTCTTTTTTCCCAGATTGTGTCATACTATAACTATACACAACTTGCTACTGCAAGACTATGAGAGTGATGTGATGACCTATGAGTTTACACGGCAAAGAAAAAATATGGTTTTTGATAGACAGACTGCTTGACGAGCGTGAGGTTACTGAGGCTGGTCAGCCAGTGGCATTGCACCCGATGAACGACCTGAACGGTCATTACGGGAAGATGGACTTTATTCAGCTAGCTGAAAAGCTAGAAAAAGAGCATAAAGCCATAAAGCTGCTAAACCAAGCACCGACTGACCAAACTTACGGCAAGTACCAAATTGAGCTGCTGCCCGATTTTGACAACTATGTTCAGGAACTTCGCAAAGACCCTAAATACCTTGATTGGATTGGCGAAAAGCCTGAAACTGATATGCCGCAAAAGACTGAACCAATATCAGTAAACCACGCCCGAAAAAACGGCATTATGACGGGTAAGGAAAAAATACAGGCTATCATTGAGGAAATAAACAACAAATATCAAGGCTTGGTTACAGGCAATACTGTCTTGCTGCACTCAGGTAATTTAGAAGACAGGGGCTTGCAGCTGCACGAGCAAAAGCAGGTGCTGGACATTCTGGCTAGCGACAAAAAGGTTATCAAATATACTGCCAAAAACGAGTATGAAAGCCGAGCCGATATACACCCACGAGACCAAGTAGATATTCACGAGGTTTCAATGGACGAGGCAGAGGCTACCGATATGTTTGATAAGCTCCTTGAGCAACAACAATATCAGGTACAGGTTTTGCCAACATTTGCCGCATTAGCCGATGAACTGCTTAGCGATGCTGCGTTAGAGCATCAAAAGGATGCTTACCTGCTTAGGTTGTTTTATAACAGGGTTATTGCCATTCTTGATGCAGTAGTTTCAGCAGGTGTAGTTATTGAAGATGACAAACTAGATTTTGCGTATGTAAGGCTAACTGCATTGATTGAAGATGTGCTGAGCAAGCCGACGATGAAAGACTGGCAAAAAGATGCTCCCGAACTTTACGATACACTGCTTGGACACGCCGAAGATATTGGCGAGGGTTGGCAGTATAGCCGCACAGAAGTATTGAAATACTACGCAAAACTACAAAAGTATTGGATGTTGAACAGCCAAGTAGAGTTTGAGCTTGATGATAAACTCGCTGCTGCATTTGAACAAATTGACGAACTGATAGCCGCTCATAAAAAGGCTGCTCGTGAGGCTGCTGATAATTGGTACAAACGAGCCGATGCTTTTGCTAAAGACTTTCGTAAAAAAGGGGTCTTTATTGATAAACAACCGAAACCACAGCCAAATTATCCTGATGATGCTCCTGCCCACTTTGATGATGATAAAGAACCGCCGAGCGAGCCAAAAAGCAACGAAACACCTCAAGACAAGGTAAGGTTTGACGCTAAAGCGAGCAAGCTAACTTATAAGGGTAAGTCGTGCGGCATACCCGATGAAACGCTGGAATACTATATCTGTAAGCTGGTCTTCAAGAACCGTAGGTTAGCCGCAAAGGAAGATGACATACTTGAATACACAACTAAAAGCCAAGACAGCCAACGTGCTGTTTACGATGCAATGCTTAGGGTCAATAAAAAGGCTCGTGAGCAATTAGGAATAGGAAAGTTACTAAGCTATAAAGCCGCAAAAGTGCGAATAACTGCAAAATATCAGTAGTAAAATGTGAGCGAAATGTGAGCCAGTGAGCGTCTAGGTTGGCTCGTATGCCGTGAAAGTAGTCTCGTTAGTGAGGCTACTTTTTATATGGCAACTAAGAACAAACCACTACCAGCAGAACCACAGGACAATGCCGCAAACGATGGCGTGGCTGCTGAGTTGAGCGATGAGGCTGTTCGCAACCTTACTGGTTTCTTTGACGTTCTCATACAGATGGATTTTGCCTCAAGGCAACGTAATGAACAAAGGAATGAAAGTGATGATTTTCTACAAGGTACTACGAATAACACTCAACAAACTGATTAGCTTGCTTCTTTCGGCTTGGTCTTGGGCAAGCAATAAGGAAATAGCGATGGAGCGGAAGAAAAATGACCGTTAGCGAAGTAAACATCACGCCAGTCAAACCGACTGACGGGCTTGTTGCCTTTGCGAGCTGTGTAGTTGACGGGCAGCTGTTTATCGGCTCGCTCGGCGTACACCAGCGGCTTGACGGCACGGGCTATCGCATAACCTATCCAACCAAGAAAGTTGGCACACGCCAGCTCAACTACTTCTACCCAGTAACTAAGGATGCTGGTAAGGCTATTGAGCAAGCGGTTGTCGCTAAGTGCGTTGAGATACTTGAAAGAAGTGATGAACGATATGGTAGACACAGTAAAACTACTCATACCCGTACATAA
>CAYGDI010000010.1:0-5801 GCA_964348695.1 uncultured Candidatus Saccharibacteria bacterium
GCGCGAAGCCGTCTTGGTCGTTCCCAGATAACCAGTAACAAAAATACTCGCAAGGCCAATCACAAGCATCACGATAAAGCCCAAGAGCATTTTCCAAAATGTTTCATCGAATAGTCTCATCCCGTACGAAATATATTAAGCTACAGATAATTGTATCAATTTGGGGAAAAGGATGAAAGTGTTCCTTCAGCCCAGTACATACATTTATCTCGTACGGGATTATCTCCTAAAAATAGACAAAATGCTCGCCGGCAAAGTGTTCCACCAATGTCTCTTTTTAGCGATCACGATTATGGGTTCGGGCACTGGTGAGCTTGTCGCAACCGGGGCTGCGATGTGGGTCGCAACCGATACTGCCGCCGGAGCTTGTGGCACTATCGCAACTTTTCTACTTGCGAGCGCGCTCGCGAGGGTGGCAACTTTTGCTTGGAGGGCCACCACTTCATTTTCTCGGAGTTTGTTCTCCTCGATAAGTGTCTGCACTGGAGGAATAATCGTTCCGTCATCCGGAACAATGCGCGTTCCATCCGCGAGTTCAAGAGCGACCGACTGCATCGTGTACATGCCGGTTACAGAGTTCGGTATCTGGATTTTTCCACCTGGCAAAATTATAGTGTTCGGTGGAAGCGTGTGAACAACTCCGTCAGCATAAATGCGCAGTCCCCCAATATTTACTTCACCTGTCGACTTATTCTCGAGCTCTACAAACCCCGTTGGTCCCGGAGTTGCTTTTGATATCACGACCGAGAGTGCTAAAACTTTTACGAGAAAACGCGCCTGTGCAGAGAGCACCCCACTCTCAGCCGTAGCTACAACGACATAGCTACCTGGAAACTGGTACGCATGCGTCGGTTTTTTACCACTCCCGCTTGCACCGTCACCAAAAGACCAGACAACATGTGTGTCTATAATACGATTTGAGCCATCAGTGGTTATGGCGTCAAAAGAAAGTGGTGCTCCAACAACTGCAGTTCTGTCACGTCCGGTAGATACTTTGATCACAGAGAGAGCGCCCGTGCTATCCACAATTACCGGACTAGAAGATGGGGGCACAGGAGTTACCGGAGGATCATCTTCGTTTTCTTCTGGAGGTACAGGATTAGAGCCTGCTGTTGGCGCTTTAGGAGTTGGTGGCGCTGTAACCCAAACAGAACCGGAAAGCTGCATTGTCTCTTTGGTGGTATTGTCTCCACTCGGCCAACCAGCAGTTGCATCAAGTCGATATTTCTCAACCCCATTTTGCTTCAAAAGTAACGTTTCTCCCGTATTTGATAATGAGCCAGAATAGATGATATTAGCCGCTACCCCCAAAACAGTCGTGTCGTCGGTTCGCTCTAAAAGATAGTAGCTATTGCCCGCAACCGAACCGGAAAGCGTAACGAGTTTTGGAGCGCTCAGTGTCCCCCACTCAAGCGTCCAACCTTCCAAAGAAAGAGCTGTTACATCGGTATTATGAAGCTCGATCCACTCATCGGCCGTACTAACGCTCGTCCCCATCCACGCAACCTCGCTAACGACTAGACCTGCATGTGCTACTAACGGCAAAACAAAAGAAACGACAATAACCCCGATAAACCAGTAGGTGTATCGGACTCTCTGTTGCTTCATGGCATTATTTTTATTTTACTAAACTGTCTCGTAGTTCTCGGAGATCTTTATCTGCCGGGATTGCCAAAAGCCCTTCATTTGCGATTTGAAGCGCTTTCTCTCTGTCATTAAGAATATCTCGGTAGTACACAGCAAACTGAAAATAGCTAAATCCTTGCTTGGGGTCAGCTTTAATAGCTTCGCGATAGTAGTACTCGGCTTTTTCTTTGTCGTGTAGATAAAATCCGTACAGATCACCCAAAGCCACACGAGGGGCATAACTATCAGACCTAATTTGAGCGGCGTGTTCCCACACTAAACGGGCGCCTTCATAGTCATTAACTCCTTTATAGTAGACACCGAGATCGTACCATGCATTAAAATCTTCAGCGTTTGCATCGATACGAGCAATGTTTGCTTTAATTTGAGCTAACATATTTTCGCGTATCTCTTCTGGCATTGATTCAGGAGCGGTAACCGAACGATCATAGAAACGTGCCGGGTCAGCAGACTCTCTTGACTGAATAAATGAAAAAATGACAACAACGACAACGAGCGCAACAACAGCAATAACGGTACTTCTTTTATTCATACCAAAATTATAACAGTAAAAAAACAACTGAAAAGAGGCGCAACGCAAAAACCCCTCCAACTTTCGTTGGAGGGGTTTTGCTAGCCATCACCGGTGGACTAAGCCAGCCGTGTGATCACAAGGGCCATTTTGTTACTTAGTCGCGGAATACGCGTGCTGAGAAGCTCTGACCAACTGCCGGGAAGCCCGGAGCGCCATAAGCGTTTGCCCAGTCTGCGTTGTTGTTGATTGCGGCTGTTGACTGCGGAGTCGTGGTCGAGAACGGTGTCCAGACAATGTTGTCGGTTGTTGAAGCCGATGATTGAATCTGTGATACCGAAGGCATCAAACCTGAAAGGGTTGCATTCGATGGCCAAGCAGAGTCTGCCTGGAGGTATACGCTCAGCTGTTCAGTATTTTGAGCACTCAACCCGTTTATGGTTGTAGCACGGAGTCGGTAGGTCTTCGACGTACCAGCTTCAATAACACGATCTACTGCAGTGTTGTCGAAGTTGATGTGGAGGTATGCACCCTGAGTGCCTGTGCCTGTCGAGATTGCCGTTCCGTTAACTGCACCATTTGGACCAAAGAGCTGCCAACCAGTTACGGTTGCACCCGAGGCCGTTGTTGCAACGTTGAAGCTAAGCGCCTGGAGACCAATGTCTCGACCAGAACCTGCAGTTACTTTAACTGCATAGAGGTCTGAGCCTGCGACAAGAGCTGTAGCTGTCGTGACATCTTCGAATGTTGGGATCGTGCGGAAGATACGAAGACCGTTGGTCGATGTATCAGCGCTTGTTCCCGAGATCGTTGAGCTCGAGTCGCCACCAGTTGCGTAGTTACCGTTCAATCCGTTGTTGTCACCATCGTAGTTAACTACGAGGAACGCACCCGGAGTTCCTTCACTACCGTTCTGAGGACCGAGGTCGCCGCGTACCTGGATGGTGATAGTCTCACCCTTTGGAATGCGGACACCGTTTCCTGAGTTGAGCGGAGTTGAAGTTGCATTGTCTGGATTTGCACCACCAAACTGTGCTTCACCAACTGAAACGCCGTTGTGCCAGAGAGTTACTTTCTGACCAACGAGATCAGCAGGAGAGTTCGAGGCAACGTTTCCAAGTGCGAGAGCAATCTGTTTCAACATGAGGTCTTCAGTTGAACTTGCTTCGAATTTCATCGCGCCAAGGAGAACGTTCGTTGAACCAGCTTGTGAGATCTTGTAGGTAACCGAGGTGTCATTCGTGACCTGGTAGTTACCACTTGCTGCAGCGGTCATTGTCTGACCACTTGAGTCGGTTGCGGTAGGTGTGACAGACGTACCACTTGCGACAAGTGATGCAGAGAATGTCTGAGCGTCGTCAATACCCCACCAGTACTTCGAGGTAACACCAGTGATGATGTCACACTTGAGAGCGAGGGTCTTTGAGACACCTTTAGCAAAGATCATACCGTTACCAGTGAAGGTGAACGACGTACTCGAAGCGGTGTCAGCCGTTGCAGGATCCTTGAGTTCGGTTACGCGTGTTGCACCATCATAGAGATAACAGTTTTTGAGATCAGTTCGAGTGCCGTTCGTACCGAAGTAGAGCGGTACAGTCGTCATACGTACATCATCACCTGACTGAGCAGCGTTGAAGACGTAGTTTGCGAATGTGAACTGACTTGCACCAGCGATAACAGTCTGTGCTGCCGGAACACTCGAAACGTTAATTGCGAGTGAGCCTGCGCGGAGAGTCTGTGTGACCGTACCAACAGCCGTTGAAGGAGTTGGGGTGATCGTATTGCCAGTTGATTGACCTGTTACAGAAGTCCAGCCTGAACCCGGGGTCGTGGTTGCGCGAACAGTGTCGCCAGCCTCGAATCCAGATGAGCTGTTCATCTTACCTTTCAAGATGACGTTAGTTACGCCAACTGGGAAGGTGATCGTGTTTGAGAGTGTTACCTGACCAGTAAGAGTGGTGGCACCGGATCCATCTACTGGACCTGCGAGTACTGTACCGTCTTCCTTGACCAAAGTAATACCAGTAACATCAGCAAGTCCTGGTTCACCACCAGAATCTGCGTCAGTAAGTGTGAAGCCGAAGACCATCGAGCCAACACTTACCGGTTCACCCTTAACGCTGACTGAGAAGCCAACGATAGGTTGATTAGCAGTGTCAACACTGAGGTTCTGAGCAGCAACACCGGTCCATGAACTTACGTTGATGGTTCCCGTTGAAACTGTCACAACAGCTGCGTCGTACCAAGGATCTTCAGTTGAGGTGAAGCATGAGGTTCCAGTTGTTCCACCACAAGAGTTCGTCTGAGGAGGTGTAATACCGTAACCGTAAGTTCCACCGACAATTGAGATATCAGTTTTCTTTGCGATGTCAAAGGCGATAGTGCGGTTTGAACCACCTGCAATGTCAGCCTTCATAGTAATGTCCTTTGAAGCGCCTTTGGCGATCATGAGGCCAGAACCTGGGAAGACAGATGAGTAGTACTTACCATCACTTGAGACCATGACTGGGTATGAAACCCCGTCGACTATAACTGCAACATTTGAGAAGTCACTAGCACCCGCTGAACCAGTCTGGTTGAAGCGAATGTTCTTGATCCAAACATCTTCTGCAGAACCTGCAGTTACCTTAACTGAGGTAAAGTTGTAGCCAACTGTTCCAACCTCTTTCGTAGCAGCTGCACCCGGATCAAACGATCCTCGAGCCATAGTTACAGAACCAATGGTGAGGTTCGTGATCGTGTGAGCAGCGCCGTTGATTGGGAGAGAACCAGATACCGAAGCTGTCGTAGTCAAACCTTTGACTGAGAAACTCACAACCTGTCCTGCGAGTGCATTTGCCGAAGAGGCAATGTTTGCAGCTACAGTGAAGGTGCGTGAAGTACCAGCTTTGATAACAGTTGTTGCACCAATCGTTGCCTGATGAGAAGCATTGAGCGTGCGTGCGATGCCGACCTGGAGACCAGATTCGTCAAGGAGCACTACACTCGTGATGTTTGCATCAACAGACGGACCGGTTCGTTCAACCAATACTCCATCGATGGTCACATCTTGTGAACCAGCAGTGAGAGTAATGTTCGTGAACGGAACGCGAGCGGCTGAAAACGGAGCAATTCCGTTTGCAATCGAAGCGCCTGCACTTACGCTAACACTACCACCCTGTGGGTTTGGATTCGGAGTTGGGTTTGGATTCGGAGTTGGGTTTCCAACAGTACCGAGTGCGTTTGCGTGAGCGCGAGTAGAAGCGTAGAAATTACCTGTTCCTGCGGTCAAACCGAGAGGAGCGAGGATCGCTGCGCTGTACATGTTCTGGTAAGCGATAACGGCTGCCTTGGTACGAAGACCAAAGTAACTTGTCTCACTTCCAATACCACCCGCTGAACCTGCTGCAGCAACCATAGTTGCGGCATTGGTGTTAAGGAGCTTTTGGAGCGCCATAACATCAGGACCAGTCGAGCCAACTTGAAGGTTTCTTGCGAAAACCATTCCAGTCGGATTTGTGTGAGCAACTGTCTGTGCTTGCGCGATAAGCGGCAAATAAGCAGCAAACAGTGCCACGACCATCATAATGCCCACAAAAGCAGAGACTGCCTTTGTTGCAAATGAATTCGTTTTTATCATGTTTTGTAATTCTTTTAATAATCG
>CAYGDI010000010.1:5901-9947 GCA_964348695.1 uncultured Candidatus Saccharibacteria bacterium
CAAGAAAAAGTTTGTGCATTTTGTAAACCTAGGATCGACGCTTATTTCACCTGGGGTGTACTACTTTGCACTATTAACCTTCTATCTTCATTCTCGTTTCTGGGACGAAAATAAAGTTTCGGTCACAAAATAATTAGTTCTGAAATGCGTCCTTACAGTCAAACTTCATGTTATATGAAGTGTCAGGAAAATTCTGAATGTCTGTCTATTTAATTTTCAATGTTCGATCAGGCGCCTTTTTTGGTAGTTCGCGCCACCTTTATTAAAGGTGCCTTGAATACGCAGAAAAGCCGTTCCGGAAATTGTGAGCTTATTATAAGCCACTTCTTTCGGCGGCGTGCCTTGCCCATGTGGATAACTACCCAGCAAAAACCTCCAAAAAACAAATACTAGACTCGTATTTCGGAGTTCCCGGGAACCCAATACTCTAACGGCTAATACTACACTTCCATTACCGACTGGTCAATTGGTAGTATCAGGCCTCTTGCAGAGAGTAACGACTCCATCTTCGCTCACCCACTCGTTTAACCGAGCCGGAAGCGACCAGAGCAGAAAGCTCTCGCTGGATGGTCTTTTCACTGCATCCTGGGATGACAGTGGCTATCTCTTTTATAGAGTAAGAGCTCTGGGAGCCGGACGGCCCCACCGTGCCCAAAAAATCAACGATCTGACGTCTCCTGTCATGATTTAACTTAGGAGAGGCCACTGTGTGACGAAAGCCCTCATCTCCACTCAAAACAACCTGCTCTTTTCGTCCGCGAGACTGGCCAGAGGTGACCGGCAAGGAGAGCGGAACCGCCAGATCAAGAACAGGTTCATTCGTTACTCCTTCTAGGGTACCTTCAAGGTCAGAAAACTCTTTCATCAAGACACTAAAGTTCATATCTCCCAAAAAAGATTGTCCTCTTGCAACTACTAAAAATGACTTTATGCCTTTTATGACTGATAGAGCCTTTTTAAGGACAACAACATCACTTGTCTTATTATGTTCTTGAAGACTAGCAACGACCAGAACAAGGGACAATGAAAGGTCTCTTATTTTGTACTTTAAAGGCTCAGAATCATCAATAAACTCTGTGATCTTATATAAAGCAAAAGACAGTTTCTCAGACTTTAAATAAAGATAATCTGTCCTTTTTGAATGTAGTCCTTTTGAATACTTAGTGTCCTTATTAATAGGACTTATAGAAGTTGTGTCTTTTGTGTCTGTGACGTTTTCCATATAGGTCTAGGACGAGCAACTGTTAAAAATATATCCCTGATTATATACCTCCGTGTCTCATACACAAGTCGCGTAAAGAACGCTCGTCTTTGATTTGAATTTCACGGCTACCAATCCTTGGACTATCTGACAACACAACTTTGGTGGAACCCCTCAACTATGTGGAAAGGAGAATGTAATCTGTCTCGATATTTTGCTAAAATACCCTTATCCCGTATGGATATTTTTCATGTCAAAACCCAAATCAAAAGAGACTCGATCAAAAAATCAAAAACCTGTCGAAAAAATTTCTGAGCCCTGGTTTTCAGAGCAGACAAAAAACACCATCATCGCCCTCATAGCCATCGTGGCGTCTATTTTTCTACTACTTGCTGCCTATGGCAGAGGTGGGCTCGTGGGAAACGGCGCATACACATTTTTAAGTTACCTGTTCGGTAGTGGATACTACTTTTTACCAGTGGTCTTTTTCCTCTGGGCAATATCGTTCTTCCGTTCCGAGAGACCAGAACTTGTGGTTCGTAACGTGGTTGGAGGTGTATTGTTCTTTCTCTCTATACTTGGATTCTTGAGTCTTGTGTTAGACCCCATTACAGGAGGAGTTGTCGGCGGAGGAATAGCGCGCGGATTCGACAAGCTGTTCGACTACTACGCGAGCATTCTTATATTCGGTGCACTAATTATTGTATCGTTGGTACTCATGCTCGAAAAACGACTATCACTTTTTGATATTCGAAAACTGTTTACTCGAGAAGTACCAGAAGAGGCCGACGAAGTGTACGCCCAAACAGCAGACGACGAGCCTGCAGTGACAGAAGCACTCGAGGAGACCGGTGAGAGACCGGCTCCATCAAAAATTATGGCTGGAGTTGCCAGCATGCTTCCGCTTGGTAAAAAAATACCTCGGGTTCCGAACGCACATCTCCCCGAAACAAAACCGTACAATCCCCCACCACTTGATCTTCTGGCGCGCGACAGTGGCAAGCCTCAAGCGGGAGATATCAAGGCGAACGCCAACATTATCAAACGAACGCTGCAGAATTTTGGTATTTTAGTTGAGATGGACGAGGTGACAATCGGTCCGTCAATCACTCGTTACGCCCTCAAACCTGCCGAAGGTGTCAAACTCGCTCGCATTGTCGGCCTACAGAACGATCTATCGCTTGCACTCGCCGCTCACCCACTGCGCATCGAAGCGCCTATCCCAGGCAAAAGTCTTGTGGGTATCGAGATCCCAAACTCTGTCAAAACAACGGTTCGACTTGGATCTATTCTCGCCGACCAAAACTTCTCTGCTTCCCCTCGACCTCTTCTTACCGCACTCGGTAAGGGAATCTCAGGAGCGGCACACTTTGCAGATCTTGCCAAAATGCCTCACCTCCTGATTGCGGGAACTACCGGTTCTGGTAAATCGGTCACCATTCACACACTCGTCACATCGCTCTTGTACCGAAACTCTCCAGAAAATCTGAAGTTCATAATGATCGATCCGAAGCGCGTTGAACTTACGCTCTACAATAAAATCCCCCACCTACTCACCCCTGTTATCACCGACGCTAAAAAAACAATCCTCGCACTCAAGTGGGCAGGCAAAGAGATGGCGCGCCGATACGATATCTTGGAAACACACAGTGTCCGCGATATAGAAAGCTACCACACAAACATCCTCAAGCCAGCGATAGAGAGTATTAAAGGTAAAACAGAAGAAGAGATCGTCGATCTGCCAGAAACGATGCCTTATATTGTGATCATTATTGACGAACTCGCTGATGTTATGAGCACCTACCCGAGGGAGATGGAAGCTGCTGTCGTACGACTCGCACAGATGTCTCGCGCAGTGGGAATTCACCTTGTACTATCCACACAACGACCTTCTACCGAAGTGATCACTGGTCTCATCAAAGCAAACATCCCCGCACGTGTCGCCCTCCAGGTACCTTCACAAATCGACTCACGTACTATTATCGACATGCCCGGAGCCGAGAAACTTCTCGGTAGTGGCGACATGTTGTTCCTCTCGGGAGAGATGTCCAAACCGCAACGTATCCAAAACGCATTTATCTCTGAGGGAGAGGTCAAACAGGTTGTGGGCTACCTCGCCAAACAGTACGAAGACGAACTTCGCGAAGAGATTACAATCGGGGGTGAAGGCGACGGATCAGGAGGTGGTAGTGCGAGCGGTGTATTCGAATCAATGGGCGGAGGTGACGATGACGAACTCTATGAGGAGGCCCGCGCCACCGTTATTCAGCTTGGCAAAGCTTCGACCTCCCTACTTCAGAGAAAGCTCAAGGTTGGTTATGCACGCGCCGCAAGACTCCTTGATATGCTTGAAGAGCGCGGGATTGTAGGACCTGGTGATGGCGCAAAACCCCGAGAAGTGTTCGAGAAAAGCGGTACAGCTACCGAAGAGTACGCCCAAGACTTAGCAAACAGCGAAAACCATGTATCATAAAGAGACTATTCACTATCAGAAGATTTTTAAAATAGTCCTCTTTTTGATCGCTTTTGCAGGAGTTGGTGGATACGCCTACTATGAGTCGCGCGACTTGATACACGGAGCAAATCTGTCCATCGAAATTCCCCACAACGGAGAGACCTTCACGACGCCGCTTATCTCGGTAACAGGATCAGTCGGTAATATAAAAAACATGAGCTTAAACGGAAGGACAATCCTCACCGATCAAGACGGACACTTTTCAGAAATGGTGGCGCTTGGCGAAGGATACAACCGACTATCAGTCACTATTGTTGATCGTTTCAACCGCACGAGTACCAAAGAGCTCGAAGTCGTCTACGAGCCGGCAAATTCATTAACCAGGCTTA
Organism: uncultured Candidatus Saccharibacteria bacterium; assembly: GCA_964348695.1. Lineage (GTDB taxonomy): Bacteria > Patescibacteriota > Saccharimonadia > Saccharimonadales > Saccharimonadaceae > JACPYF01. Next base: position 9,947 of record CAYGDI010000010.1, read on the forward strand.
A
>CAYGDI010000011.1:0-8978 GCA_964348695.1 uncultured Candidatus Saccharibacteria bacterium
CCCCTCTTCTTTGCTCCCCCCCTGGGTCGTTCCGACTCTTTCGTTCCATCTACCACGAGCCGAGCGCCCTACGATAGCTCCGAGCTGGAGCCGGACGGAGCGGAGACCGAGCCGGCCGAGCCAGAACGCTGTAGCTCTACGATAGTATCGAGCAAGCCATCTATCCTTTGTCGAAGGAAGGTGTTCTCGAAGCGCAGTGTGCCTAGCTCATCCTCAGTCTTAGCCACGCTGTCGGCTAGCTTATCCTCATCGACCCACATCACGCCGGGTACGCCCATGCTTACGTCCATCGAGAAGTCGAAGGCGAGCTTCCCATTGTAGTAGATGCTGACACCAGCGCGGACCGCAGAGCCGGGAGCAAAGCGGATGACTTCTTCCTTAAGCTGATCACTGTGTCGCCAGTCCATAATCCCCCCTTTTATGCCTGATGCTTTACTTAATAGTACATATGCAAAGCATTTTCGTGCCTAGAAACGCCAAAACCCACCGTTAATGCTAACTTAGTCGCTCTTTTCCGCTAACTTGCTACACTCTGTGTCACAGTATCTTCGCTGTCCGACTCTAGCAAATCCGCTGAGATCGTCCTGGCCACCGCCAGCCGGAGTTGGACGCGTATCCAAGCCGACAATGACTGACCGCTCAACCTCGCCACTGTCTCGAATGCTCGCAGCTCGGATGCCGTGACGCTGGTAATTGCTCGCTTATCCTTCTCTTCTTTCACCATTGAGACGCCTCACTGATTCACTATCTGATTCAGTGTACTGATTCACTATCTGATTCAGTGTACCACGGTTGTGCCTAGCCATTCGTGAGCAGCGAAGCGGCGGACGGTTGCCGTTTTGGGGTGCTGCTGAGGTTGTTGGAGGTTGCGGTTTGTTCGGGGAAGTTGGGAGATTAGTGCCTAGAGCAGTGTGGAGGACGGTAGAGCAGTAGAGAAGGGCGTATGACATGAGAGCACCCCCTAAGCCGAGGATGAAGCCGGTGTGTTGGTCACCTAGCCGGGACCTGGAGCCGGAGGTTAGCCGAGCTAGAGGGGAGGGGGAGAGGAAGTGAGTTGGCCGGTGCATTCGTAGAGGTAGCGGCCGTCTGAGGTCATGCCTTTTAGGATGAGGGTGTCGCAGGTTACGGAGAGGGAGCCGGGCGGTTGGGGAGTTGGGAGTCGTGGAAGATTACCTGGCTTCAGCAACACGAGTAGTGCTAGAAGAACCAAGATCGCTGCCACCAGGACGTGAAGCGCGCCAGAAACCATGTTAGCCTCCAAGCCGAGTTGTTGCCTCAAGTCTAAGCCGAGCCGGGGGTTATGGCAAATTGGGGGTATGATTAAGACGGGAGGTATCAACTATGCCAAACAGAGATGCTAGGAATGCGGTCTACTACGCCATAACTCACGGGAAGCTTGCGCCGCCTGAGGGCCAGCTTTGCTTCGATTGCCAGGAGCCAGCCGTTCAGTATGACCATTACCTTGGGTACGACAGGGCGCACTGGCTGGACGTACAGGCTGTTTGCCTTAGTTGCCATTGGAAGCGAACCTCACCGTACCAGCACTATTGCCAGCGATGTGAACGCTGGTGGAACGCCGACACCAAGAACCCACGGTGCTGTGGTAAGTGCAAGTCCCCGGGATGGAATAAGCCACGCAAGTGGGAAAACCGAGCCAGGCGCCGGAATTATTAGCCGAAAGTACTTGTATATGATGATGATGAGGATTAGTATGAGGATGCAGGCACAAGAGATGCCTAGCAAAGTTGGAGGACACGAAGTTATGGGAACTACAACAGCAATGGGATTAGGGACAAACAGAGTGCTGGACGCGATTGAGGCGATGCGCACCAGGCTCAACGCCTTGGACACTGAAACGCTTCGCAAGCTGGACGCAGTGAGCGCTATCACTGAAGAGGAGCACGCAGCCTACCAGGACTGGAAGAGCCTAGCACAGGCGAACGGCCATATCAATCACAATGAAGCGGAGACGGTTTACGCCTGCCTTGGTGGGACCTACAACTGCACAGGTAACGGCGGGTGGGCACCGAGGGCCGGATTAGCTGAGCGGATGGTAGTTACGCAGCTCATGGCTGAGTTGAAGTAGTAACCGCTAACCATCGCAGCAAGGGCCGGAGCCGAGCGTTCTGGCCTTTGGTGGGCGGGTTAGCCCAAAAATATAGTTGGAGGCACAGCAATGGACATCACCATCAGGATCAACACGGACAATGCCAGCTTCGAGGACGCGCCGGCGCAAACGCTTCGGCAAACGCTTCGGCAAGCCGAGAATAACCTAGCCGAGTCGTGGGACGGAGAGGCGCACAGCATCCCTATCACCGACGTGAACGGCAACACCGTGGGCACTGCCGAGATCACGGCACTAGAGACCGTCAAGGAGCTGCCGGAGCCAAGCCGGAGTGACGAGACCGTCGACCTGGTAGCATCGGGCTACGAGTGGGAGTGTCCTACCTGCCTAAGCGACAACACCGAGGATGAGGTAGCTGAGACCGTGACGTGCATCGAGTGCAACACTACCTTCGACGTAGGCGAGGCAAATCATGCAGTCGGCTAGAGTTACTTGGCTCGTCCTAGCCGCCTTCTTGTTGCTTCTGGCGATGCACACCCACCTATCTTTGGGCGGTCAGAACAAGGCCGCTTACGTCGAGCTGGCAGGAGTCTATGCAGGAGTGAACCATTACGCCGACATTGGGTGGATGCCCTACGTTGGGCAGGAAGGAAGGTAAATCATGGATAAGGATATTCGCTTCGACCTGAGCAATGGCGACGGCTCCCGGCGCTACTACGTCACGGTTAAGGATGGAGGCCGCACAGGATGGCTCCTGGGGCCGTTTCTGACGCATGGCCGAGCATTGAGCCACGTTAGCCGAGCCAAGCGCCTAGCGAACGACGCCGACCCTCGCGCCGCCTTCTACGCCTTCGGGACCGCCAGTGCTCCCGCGGAGTACGCCATCAAAACAGTCTTCTAAGTCGAAACGCCGGGAGGCGTCGCAGGGGGTTGATCTACCCTGCCTGATGAGACAGATCACGCACAAAGTTGGAGGTAGCACCATGTTAGAGCCAGTACAAGCCGAGGTCGCAGCGCCGAAGTATACCTACGATGGGAAGCTGAAGGTTGAGAAGGCTATCGTATGGCGAGAGGCGTTAGAAGCGCCGCACCGCCTCAACAAAGATAGCTTCGGGTTCAAGTGCCGGGTCACGTTCGACGATGGCACCACGGACGACGCCAGCACCCATAGCCGCCGTAAGTTGCGGGATGCCAAGGCCGACTACGACAGGATGCCGGAGAAGGTCACAAACGAGACCGCCGAGTTCCATAACGGTGTTTGGGTAATGACTCGCACCGTGTTCAGGATCGGCTAATGCCGACTAACTGGACGATCCAGCGAGATGCACCGCGCCGAGCATGGGTAACGTTGGCCGATGGTCACTACTCTGGCCAGCAGCCGACGCGAGCCAAGGCTGAGGCTTACGTAGTCGAGGCACAACGCCATGAAGCCGAGCAACTGGCTTGGCGTATCGCACATGGCCGGGAGCCGGGCGCTATCGGCTTCGATTATCTGAACCAAGCATGGATGCAGGTCGACGCCACGCGGACCGCCCGTTACCTGTCCTGCGCCCACGAGGACGCCAAGCAATGCCAGTGCTTCGGTAAGCTGCACGAGGGCGAGGAGCCGGACGCCGAGATAGTTCGAGACACAGAATGGAGTTTGGAATGAGACAGCACCAGCTAATCATCGAAATGAGCGCCAACGCCAAGCAGGAGATCATCAGTCGATTGCTCTATGCCTTGGAAGTGACCGAGGAGTTTGGGTGGATGCCCTACGTTGGTCAGGTAGGACGGTAACACGATGCCAAATTGGGAAGCCACCTACTACGAACGGCGCGATGGCAAGCTGGATGTAGTGCGGGAGACATTCAGCGGCACTATGACCGCCGCTACCAAAGCCGCCAGAGCATCGGCCAAGCAATCGGGACGTCGACTCGTTGCCGTCTACCCAAAGAACCCCCTCCAGCCGGGCGCTATCGGCTTCGATTACCTGAACCAAGCATGGATGCAGGGTTATAGCCAACTTCCACGCGTTGACCTGAGCGATTGGTTCACCACCGAAGCGGAGGCGCCTCTAGAGCGGGCGCCCAACCGCGTCGAGTTGCGGACCGCAGACGATTACTACGGCTTCGAGCTATTCAGCTACGACACACCAGAAGAGGCCGCGGCCGGCAACGACCGCATTAGGTGGATCTGCGCTGAGGCTGAGGCTGTGGACGGCATTGAACGCCGGGTAGAGCTATTCACGGAGGCAGTGAGCCATGAGTGAGCATCCAACACCTTGGATTAAGGACGACGAGATAATGACCAGCGACGACGGTGAATGTATCGACGTGCTGGACGCAAACGGCGATCTTGTCGCTAACACATACGCCAACCAGCCGATAACAGCAGACCTGATTGCGGCAGCGCCCGACTTGCTGGCAGCGGTTGACCTACTGCTTAAATGTGACCCGTTCACTGGCGGTAATGAGGATGCCCGCGCTGCCTACCTCAAGGCCACAGGGAAGGAGTGGGAGTCATGAAGCCACTACGCTACGACCGCTACGGCCAGCGCCACCACGATTACCCGGCAGTCCCCAACACCAGCACCAGAGCCGAGCGCGACCGGGCGTACCGGGAGCGCGTCGAGCGCATCGCAAACCTGCTAGCAACCGCTATCGTGTTCGCTTGGATGGTCTTTGGGTGTCTTGGCTACGGCCTATTCTTGTGGACACTCCGGCAATGACGTGCCCACGCTGCGGCAGGCTGATGCTCATGGACTACGACCGGGAGTTGTACTGCATGAATTGCGGCACTATCCCGGAAGCGCTACTACACTCCGTAGCGCACGTTCAGCCGACGATGGACGGCTACCACGGCTTCGCAGCGACCGAAGCAAGCTACTACAACAACGGCAACCGGAGCCACCACAAACGGATCGAGGCCAACGATGAGTAACCTACCGCCGAAGCCGTGGCGATACGGGGTGACTACCTGGGGAGTGACCGGGTATGTAATCGTTAGTGATGATCCTGACCTTTCACCGGACAGAGTGAGGGGGGCGGACATCATTGAGGACTACGGCGGCTATCTCGTCTGCGAGAGCGTGACGCCGCAATTCCGGGAGTTGATCAAGGCCGCGCCCGAGATGGCGTGGTTGCTCCGAGAGTTCATCAAGCAGTTTGGGGCGCGGAAGCCGGGGTTATTCGTATCGGCACAGGAAGATGGCAAGTGGGCGATGCGACAGATTGACGACGCCTTACTGCCGCCAATCGAGCAGCCGAACGAACTAATCACGCAGGCCATGAAGGTGCTGAATGAAGCTAACTATCACATCTACTCCCAGGTAGACGACGGCTGGTGTCCCGGCTGCAAAGCGAACCTCCACGGCATATTCGAGAGAAAGGATGAACAGAAGTGAAAGCACCAACTAAGCTCCAGTGCCCGCACGCCCGTTGTAAGTATCAGTGGGTCCCGCGGGTGAAGACGCCGGTAAGTTGCCCAAAGTGCCGACAGCGGCTCGACGGGGCCAAGAAGCCGACCAAGGTGCTGCCGACCAGGGCCGCGTAAGCACGATTTCTCAGACAGGTTAAGGCACTCGGAAATTGGGTGCCTTTTCTTGTTGACTACGCGTAGCGCAACGAGTAGTATCTGTGTACTTGGCTGTTAGGGGTGACATTTTTGCAATGAGTACCACCAAGAAACGGGCGACAATCTACGTCCACGTCTGTAACATCTGCCACTATCGTTGGGAGAGTCGGAAGGCTAATCCCCGGTTGTGCTCGAAGTGTAAGGGCGAGCGGTGGAACAAGTGACCCCGACCGAGTTAGCCGCCCTCGTCGTGATCGACGCAGCCAGGTTGGGCTTGATTCGCCAGCCGGACGGCACGTACCTGTGGCCGAAGCATCCCCTCTGGCAGATCGAGGCGTTAGACGCGTCGGCGGTCCGGCAGAAGATGATCGACCTGCACTATCCGGGACCAGTCGCCATCTTCCAGAACCCGATGTGGATCGCGGTAAACTACGAAGCGCCCTACGCCTCCCTGCCGCAGCATAAGACGACGCAGTTTGGCAACAAGGGGGAGTTACAGGCGTTCACGGCCTTTACCGCCAGGGACATCGGCGGCACCAAGAGTGGGGAGTTGTTTCCGAACATCACCGACAGCATCGCCTACTGCGAGAAGCAGTGGGACGATCGAAGAAAGGGGCTTTGATGGTAAGGCTGCTGTTTCTGGTATCTGTATTGTTATTTCTGATTGGCCTAGCCCTTATGTTCCCACAGGGGCACATCGTTAGGGAATTGTCGTTTGCGGTTGGTTATGTACTTATCGGATATTTCGTAGGGAGATTACGTTGAGCCAGGAGGGAAATAGCATGGCTGAGATAGCCGCACAATCTAGTATCGAGTTACATCGGACCGCGGGGACGAAGAACAACCCGCCCGAATACTCTTGGACAGTGAAGCTGTACACTCGTCCCGGCGAATACGCTGAGGATTTTAGCCACTTCCGACCTGCCACAGACACCGACGACGCAGTTATGGTTATGGATACTCCTTTAGGTAAGGGCGTGCCGGTTAATGTGGCCGAGCAGTTGATTACTCAGCACCAGCGTATCGACGCCGAGATGCTTCGACGCTTCGGGCCGAAGGACCAGCTCGCCGCGATAACGGAGGCGTTCGAGGCCGGACGCCAGAAGGAACGCGCTGACCTTATTGATTTTCTGCAAGACCACGACGAATCACTAACGTTAGAATCACTCTTGGAGAAGGTTAAAGCGATTCATAATGCCTAACCACGCCGACCTGCTCAAAGAAGCGCCGACGCTCCGTTGCGTCGACGGCGGCGAACTTACGGTTGCCTGGTACGATGGCAAGCATTGTTACCGGTGCTCGACGTGCAATCAATACGATCCCGAAACCATCCCGGCGCCGGGGAAACTTGGACTCTTAGTAAAGTTTGAGCGCGGTCTGTTGACTGACGGCTTGGAAAGGATGATGCTCAAGAACCACCTAAACAAGCTCATCGCTAGAGCAAAGACAAAGGGGGACGAACCCCCGCCACGAGTAACCAACGCGTATCACACATTGGAGGCAATGATGACGACAGGAGAATCTAAGGCGCTCGTTGAGAAGCAGCGCCGGGAAGTAATCACTCAGGAGGAAGCCGACAAGCTCACTCGCTTTGTGGATCTGAGTAGCCCGAAGGCACTGGCCGAGTTAAGCCGGGCCGGGGTAGATGCGAAAGGATTGGCCGAGTCCATCCGGGCCATCGTGCTCGCCACCGGCCTCGACCCTCGCATCTCCGGCGAATTGACGGTTTACGAGGGCAAGCCGTGGGTTGGCACTAACGGGCTGTACAAGATCATCTCCAACCAGGAGAACTTTGTCGATTACGACGAGTCCCACAAGTGGCTGAGTGCCGCCGAGCGCGAGGACCAGGGTATCGATCCTAAGGTGTTCATCGCCTGCAAGATCGGCATCCGCTACGTCAAGACCATCATGGGCCACCAGCAAATCCTCACCGCGTGGGGCGTCGGTAAGGCCAGCCGGACAATGCCTCACCGGAACAATGCCGTCGAGAAGGACTACCCTGAGCGGTTTGCCGAGGGCCGAGCGGTCCGGCAGGCGTTCCGTAAGGTGTACCAGGCTACCCTTTCCGGGCTTCAGCTCAACATGATGACGCCAGAGGTTGAGGGCGCGGTTAATGCGGGCGTGCCGCTGGATGCTGCCTTCGAGGAGCAGGACGATAGCCCCGAGGCGATGGAGGGTGAGTTCCGTGAGGTTACGGAGCAGCAGCCGGCTAGCACCGCACCAGAGGGCCAAGAGCAGGCCTACTTCGACGAAGACGGCCACCCTGTCGACCAATCGACCGGGGAGATACTGACCGACGAGCCACCAAAGCTGACGCCGGAGCAACTGCGCCAGAAGGATAAAGAAGACTACGACCGCTTAATGAATCCGGATACTGCCAAGGCAATGGTGCCGGACCCGGAAGGCGACTGGCGCGACCTCGACCCGGAATCATGGTGGGAGCGTTGCCCCATCCCTGAGCACATGGGAGCGCCGTTCGTTGACCAGGGGCCGACCAAGGGTGTTACCCCTTCTCATATGGTGCATGGTGTCTGGTGCAACCGGAAGGGGCTCCTGAACGCCGTCTGGAACCACACCTACGTGCAGTATTGGCCAGACAGCGCCACCGCCGAGAAGCAGTCGCAAGACTGGCTCCGGGAGCACTTCGAGGGGCGCACCAAGTCCACCATGCAGGACAAAGAGCGTGTGCAGGCCATCCAGCTTCTACGGCAGATGCTGGCCGAGAAGGAGGGCGCGCCGTTTTAATCAGGAACAACTAGGCACAGAATCACTTACGTAGCCAAACATAGTTTAGGGAGGTAAGAAATGGCTGAGGAAAAGCAAGAGACACCCATCGAGGACGGGCTGACCGCCTACGAAACCCTGCGCCGGCTGGCACAAGGCGACTTCTTGGAGATGGTCCACGGCGAGCTAATCCGCGTCTCGGACGAAGTGATGATCGTCGGTAAGCCGGGCGCAGTAACGATCACCTTGAGGATCAACCCGGTCAAGAACAGTAACTCCGTCACCATCGACGAAGAGATTAAGCCGACCATGCCGAAGAGCCCGGCCCGCGGCGCACTGGTGTTCATCAACGACAGCCAGACCTACGACCACGACCCACGGCAACGCGTAATCCCTGGCCTGCAGGTCGTGTCGGACACGGCCGCAAAGCAGCGGGAGTTGGCCGACGACGCGCCGTTGCAGCGAGAAGTCCAATGAGGCAGAACATCAAGGTTGAAAATTGGCTGGACGCCGATGGCAATCCCTCGGGTGGGACTGTCGTCGGCACCGGCCTTGAGATTCAGTGGCAGAACGGACCGTTGGGACGTGGCGAAGAACGTCAGGAGCCGAACGGGGCGTTCGTTGAAGATGTCAT
>CAYGDI010000012.1:0-7294 GCA_964348695.1 uncultured Candidatus Saccharibacteria bacterium
TTTTTTTTAGTTGTTGAGCGTGAAGCTCGTCTGGTTTGGAAGCTTACCGCCAGTCTGTCGCATTACCGTCTCGATGTCGGCTCTGTTGAAGACCGGTAGGGCTTCCCAAGAGCCGACGGCGTGCTCCGCGTCCCAAGTGTCGCGATCATAAACTGTCCGCCAGTAGCCCCCGACGAATGTCGGACTTGTGGGCCGCACGCTGCGCTCTTCGACAGCAGCGGGCTTGACTTCCCCGGTTTTCCACAGTATGCCGTTCGGGTCTATTAGATTTGTATTTGCAATGAGTGAACTTCTACTGATTATGCGCGGCACTCCTGCGAGGACTTGATATACGACTCCCTGAACGGTATCGCCCGTGGTGCGATATATCATTTGTTCACTAGGAATAGCGACAGTGAAAGCAGTAGGGTGTTCACGCGCATATAACTGCGCAGCCGTTGCCTCTGTTGGTACAAAAATAGGACGAGTTGTAGAGGGCTCTGGTGCGCCCGGATAGCGTAAAGACGGGTTGGGAGTGGTGCCAGGAGGGTAATATATAACCTCAAAACCCTCTGGCGAGTCTGATATTTCGACTTGGTACTTCCCAGCGCCAACGGAAGACGTGAGCTGTTGCACGTCCTCCGTTCGCACTACGACAGTAGGTTTTGCAAGTGTTGTTGCTACCTGACTAGCCACACCAGCGGAAATGTTCGAGGCGATCTGCGCGAGTTCTTGCGCGGTTGGTCGGTACGCTGTCGCGTTGATACTCCCCAAGGGGATTGATATTAACTTCTTCCGTCCTGGCCCTGGAACATCATAATACACCGACAACAACGCAAACTTTCCCGTATACCGTTTTACTTTCGGCGCACCTCTGCTATCAACGCCGTCCTGTACTTCGGCAATGCCTGCGTAGTGTGAATTGCCTTCGTCGTCTGTGTATTTAGTAGCGCTACTGATCTCCAGTATTAAATCCCCAGACATTGACGAGAGAAACGCCCGCGCTGCTGCCTCTGCTTGCGCGCGCAGTTCTTCGGTATTGTCAATGTATGCAGTAGCTGGGGGCGTAAAGGTGCCGCTGCCTATTGCGCGAGTGCTCACTGTACGCTGCGGAACGGAGACAGCCGAAGGTGAGGACGCCCCGAGTGCTGCTTCTCCCGAGGGAGAAACAGCACTCGAAGAACCACCTTCGGCTGTGGGAATAATCGTACCCTGCCCAATACTAAATATCAAGTGGCTGTGGATAAGTGGCTTGACATTTGCTTCTGTCGGGTTCTTTCCGTCCTTTAGAACTTCACTGTAGGCCCACCAAGCGAGCCGCGAGAGAGCGTCTCGTGAATATGCAATGGATTGGCGCGCCGCGCCTCCTTGCATACCTAGTGCCCCGGCTTGCTCAATTCCAGTTAAATACTGATCCCACCCTGTACGTCCAAAGGGGGCTGGTACATCACTCGCCGTGGGTAGGTTAATCTGATCCTTACCGAAAACGGCGTCAATGTACCCCTGCAATTGCGGTCTTCCGAATATAAACCAGTCCCCTACCTGTTGCACGAGCATTATAAAGAGTATGCCCTTCCAAATAGTCTCCCCGCCGAGGAACGCCGTCATAATTCCCTGCGCCGCCACTTTGTTTGCAGGATTTCCGTCTTTTGTTTTGACTTTGGCAGCTGCAGGTGCAGATAGCGCCTTCTTGACTGCCCCAGCACTCTTTATCCCTAGATAGTCTGCTGCCTTTACTCCCAGTTTGCTTGCCAGCACGCCAGTACCGATGCCGAGAAGCGTAGCAATGTCTATAAGTTGATTTGACACAACGACTCGCGCGTCGTCTTCTGGTATGTCGTAATACTTTGCTATAGCAAAGACTATCTGCTTAAGGAAAGCAGCGACGATACCGGCAATAACGGTTGTGGCGCCGATTTGTACTACCCATATTACAAATGGCCGTAAGAGATTAAGCAATACTGCTGGCATATGTATCTTTATTTTACACTATTTGCAGCTCTACGCCCTCCTCCTCCGCGAGTAACCGCATTTCTGGTAATTCGGCGTCAGTGAGCAACATCATGTAAAGTTTCCGTCCTTTCCCCCAGTCGCGGGCTAGTATTCGTGCGTATCCCCGCACCTGTCCGATCTTAGCAGTGCTTGCACGCGGCCCGATTTCGATAACGTAGAACGCATCGCCTCTGCGAGCGAGCACGTCGATTTTTCTTTGGTAGAGTCGGTTAACGTCCCCGCCGGTGTCAGGGCTTACAATTGTGTCCATTGGCGTACCTTCACCTATAGCCACGTTATACCAACACTCGTCAAAGGCGTCGGGATTAGCAGCAACAAAACGCTCCCAAATATTCCTATCGAGAGGTGCCATGCCCGGGTAATGGTATCTCTTTTCATACGGTAGCCAGCTTGGGGTGTCCATTGCTCTATAGTATACCTAAATCTATATCGTGCTGCTCGGCGTCAAGTGTTTTTCGTCTGTGGTCGAGACAGACTTGCGCAGCGAAACTTGCAGGGAGACGAGATCCAAAACACGACTTGTTGGCGAAGTGTCGATGCGGGTATATCTCCTTAGCTGGTATGTGATACTTTGCGCAGTAATGCGTTAATACTGCACCCAGCTCCGCAATTTGTTCGGGCGTAGGGTCTTCGATGTCGAAATTGCCCGCGAGACAGATTCCGATTGACGAGCGATTTTGCCCAATAGTATGTGCGCCTTCTTCTTCGTCTTTTCGTGCCGTTCTCGTGGTTCCGTCTCGTTCTATGAGACGGTGATACCCGACGTAAAACCCGAGCGATGATAGTGGAAAATCGCGTTGTCGGTGTGCTTCGTTAATGACGTCGAACGACGGCCCGGAACGGCTCACGCCGTCGTGATGCACAATTAGTTTGTCGGGGTTGTTGTCCATTCTGTTGCTGCGTATGTTTTCTCGAACATGCCCGCCACTGTACACGCGACAGTGCTCGTGGTGCCGGTAAAGCTAAGGCCGAGATTGATTATAGCCGTGAAAAGTATAACGGCGAGCATTAGTCGGTTTTTCTGTAAGAACTCTGGTGAGGGCATATGCGTAATATTCTAGCATGACCTACCAGACGTTCGTAATAGCGACACCCGTAGACGAGTAGGCGATCCCCGCCTTGCGTGAGTTTGAACCGGCCGACGACGCGATAGCGCCGCGCGTGTCAGATACATAATACGGCGTCCCGGCTGTCAAGCCAGTTAAACCGTCGTAAGGCCCCGAAGTCGTAATTGTTACCGTGGCGCCCGCGTTGGCTGTAGTCTTGACGAAGCCTGCAAAAGCCTCGTACTGTCCGGCTGTCGCCGCGCTCGACATGTACGCGCGTCCCGCGACTGTTATAAGCAGTAGAGCACCTCGAACGTCGGCGTCGGCGTCTGCCGCCCATGTTGCACCGCCGTAGACGAACTCTCCGTAGGTTGCATAAGCGTTTGCGTTGTTATACCCGACGTCGTAGTAATTGGCGGCGTCTACTGACCCCGAACGCCCGAAGACAATCCAGTATGTTGTGGCTGGCAAGATATTTACCACTGCACTTAGTGCAATTGTATGATCGGCCGCAGCACCGATAGAGCCGCCCGCAAGCGTACCAGCAGCAAGGTCGCTGCCAGAAGGCGCGCCCGCACTGTCTGCTTGTATCGCAACAGTGAGGTTATCGGCAGGCGTCCCGTCCTTGGTTAAATAAATCTTGACGCTGGAAACACCTGCACCTGCTGCAATCTGAAAGCTCTGCGCTCTTTTTTGGTTTCCGGTCAATTCTCCTAGACGGAAGAAGTTAGAGCCAGCGGTGTCAATAGTGAGAGCGGTGATACTGGCTGTAGATGCATTTTCAATATATACAGCCTTACCAGCAACGAGATATTCTCCGGCGGTTACTGTAGCATCGTTTCCGCTCGCCGGAAGATCGGCCCAAATAGGATTGGCTCCTGCACCCTGTGTCTTGAGGAACTGTCCGCTTGTTCCTGCGGCAAGCTCCGATGCTTCGCCGCCAGCACCAGAATACTTAACGCCTCCTTGCGTTCCGTCCGCTAGTTTGTCATTTGTAACCGCTTCGTCCGTAATCTGCGACGTTATTATTGTCCCCGATATTTGTGCAACGGGTAGAGTTATCTTTGAGGTTGTATGCGCCGCAATCTTATCGTCCGTTACGGCATTATCGGTGAGATCGCTAGTTTGAATAACGCCCGGATTAATGAGAGCACTATCTGAAATATTGCGTCCACTGGTGGCATACATACATCTTTTTTACGTTAGCGCCGCACATCTTCAGTCTCGAAGAACGAGACACGAGGCGTGCCCGAGGCTGCCACAGCCGTCCAGCGATCTTGCACCGCCTCCCTTCCGTCAGTAAGGTCGCTCAACGTAATGAGTCCACCCGGGGGAAGCAGATGATCGTGGACAGTCGAGGACACTGTAGGTGTCTCGGTGCGTTCCCGCTTGAGGAATACGGAGATTGCGGAGTCCTCGTTAGAAATTATCCACGACTTGCGCGATACATTTCTTGGTAGAACTTCCTCCGCTGATGTGGAGAGAAGTCTTGTTGACATAGATTATTTACCGAACACTAGAGTTACGACGGCGTAGCCTGTACCAGTGTCATTACCCGCGCCCTCTGCCCATATTGAGACAGTGTCGCTTGAGGATACAGGAATGTCGACATTTTTGAGAATTACAGGAGGACATACCTGCGCTGCTGCGTCGCTTCCCGATTGCACCGCAATACGGCCCGATGCTGATACTGGAAGCAATTGCTCTCCACCCTGTACGGCATTGCCGCCAAGACGGATAAACCACGATTGTTTCCCGTCAGCCAGCCCTTCGCTTGCGGCTGCAGCAATGACGTGAACGATTTTAGTATATCCAGCAGGGACGAGCAGCGACGGAGAAGTAACCGAGCCCTGTGTAGTCAGAGCAGTACGCAAGTCTACAGTAGCAAGATCGCCTTCAACAGTGATTGTTCGCATTTCTGCCTCACCTTCACCCGCAGCATCACTGAACTCAATCCCGACAACACAACCCATTCCACCGATGTCGGTACCTGTCATTTCTGCAAATATCTGTATCTCACTTGCCTCATTGACGGCAAAGTTTACAGGGATACGAGTTGCGGGGGTAACTGCGTTACCACCAGTTGCCACGGCGTTACCACCGGCAACGGCTGCAAGCGACTCGGGACCGTTCTTGAGTCCTGGTCCTTCCAAACGTACGAAGCCTGTAAATCCTGTGGCTGCGGCCATGTTCTGAATTGCAGCAACAGTAACAGCGGTAATGTGCGTCATTCCCGCAGGAACCATGAGCGCGCCCGGCGCTGTATCGCTTCCAGCAGTAGTGAGCTGCGTCTTTGTATCAACAGCCGTTACATCACCTTCACGAAGTCTGTGTTGTTTCATATAAGTATTTAGCGATTCTTCTTAGCGTCCATGAGCGCCTTCACGACTGTTGCGACGCGTGCAAGATTCTGTGGTGAGCCTTTGATACCACGAGGAGCAGAGGCAGCGGCATTACGCGCACTGTCAAACGCACCTGAGTTTTCTGCATACTTCGGTGCAGCAGCCGAGACACCTTCACCGTAGCGATTCGCACCCTTCTCGGTAATTCCCTTCAACCAACCTGCCTTGCCCGAACGCTGCAAACCTTTTGCATAACTGCCGGAAGTAATCGCGGCTTGTGTTGCCTGCGCGTAAATTGCAGATGCTGCAATTGCGGCCGCTGCCTGATCCTTACTGGTAGACTGTGCCCCCTGAATAAAATCGCCAGTCGCTGCACTTGAGCGATCAGCGTACTTCTGCGAAACCTGTGATGCTGATTTAGACATATGGAGTAACACTACTCTTATTTATCCACATATCCACATACATCTCTGTCAATAACTCCTCGCGCAGCCGCAAATATTAATAACATCTCTTTATCACTCTATGAAAACTGGCTCTAGCGCGGGAAAGGAAAGGGCCGAAGGCCCTTGCTTGTTAAAGCGCCCTCTCTTGCGCATGGAGGCGCAAGAAAGGTTCGCTCTCGTTAAAGTGCGTCACGAAACTTTACACAAGTGGCGTCTACGGGTGCTCTAAACCAGGAGAGTTTAGGAGAGCGTAACTGGAAACACCTGCGGAGAAGGCACGATGGGCACAGCTCCTTCTTCTTTAACGCCGCAATCGTGAATTATCCCTCAACGGCGTAACTGAACAATAACGCCGTACGCAACTTTCGTGCCTGTGGATAATTTGTGCACATGGGGATAACTACTTTGTAAATAGGTGGCGTCTCTAGGGGAGTGCCTATATAATCTATGCATGGAAGACTTAACACTAGGAACGGTATATAAAAACGGTACGTCGCTCGTGATTTCCCTACCGCGCGGAATGTGTAAAGCGCTCATGATTGAGCGCGGGGATCAAGTAATTATTAGCACAGCTCGCGGAGGTTTTATAACACTCCGCAAGCTCACGGAAAAAGAAAAGTTACAAGTAATTAAGTACTAGCATATGGACTACGAGACGAAAAACATCCTTCTTACTGAAATAGACGAACCCGCCGACGCAATGCGAACTGATATTGATCGTGATGCGATTTTTGAACTCGGTAACGACATAGAGAGAAACGGACTTATAAACCCGATCACTGTGCGCCCGCGCGGCGAACGGTACGAAATTGTTGCTGGACATCGTCGCTATCTCGCGCACAGATACAAGGGTATAGCGATTATTCGTTGTATCGTGCGTGAGTTGAACGACGACGAAGCGTTTGCTGTAATGACCAGCGAGAATCTTGCACGTGAAGATGTTAACCCTGTAGACGAGGCTACACACACCGCGCGACTCATGGAGCATTGCGGCGGCGATATGAGTAAGGTAATGGGAATGTTAAATCGCGGGCGTGAGTGGGTTGTGTCTCGTCTTGCTGTCGCCGAAATGCCCGACGATCTTAAGTCCCATTTGCGCGACGGTAAAATTAAGCTTGGGGTAGCGCTTGCACTTAACGAAATTACGGACGACCAGGATAGGGATACCTGCCTTCAAATGGCGGTGTCGCAAGGTGCATCTCTTGTTGTTGCACAGTATTGGGTTGCGCAATGGAAGGCTGGTATATTCGGTAATGCAGCACGCGCGGCTGGGGCGGGTGTTGATGTTCCTAATGCGCCTTCACCAGTAGTAATGTTACGCGATGCACTCGATGAACAAGACTATCCTGCATCAGATATGGTTACTGTTTTAATCTCTCGTAAGAATAGTATTTACATAGAGGGGCTGCGTGAGCATTTGCGCCAAGAGCGTCAGCGTTCCGAGTCCTCCCCGGTTTTGAGCGAGAAT
>CAYGDI010000013.1:0-5043 GCA_964348695.1 uncultured Candidatus Saccharibacteria bacterium
CCTTGCAACATACATGAACTCGTTGGCTCATTCTTCAATAGGCACGCCGTCGAGGTCTTGCGACCTCTTCGACTCCTTGTAAACATATGGTTTCAGGTCTATTTCACCGCCCTCACCGGGCTACTTTTCACCTTTCCCTCACGGTACTAGTTCACTATCGATCTTCTACTAGTATTTAGCCTTACCGGTTAGTTCCGGCAGATTCCTCCGAGGTATTCGTGTCTCGAAGTACTCAAGAATAGCAACAAAAAAGATGAAATGATTTCACTTACGGGGCCATTACCCTCTGGGGCCGCGCTTTCCAGCGCATTCAGTTATCATTTTATTTTTTGACTTTTCTCGTTTAATAAAAAACGAAGTTGCTACCTTACAACCCCCAGTATCATTCCCACATAATACTCTTGCGAGTACGCCGTGAGAATGAAACTGAGTTTGGGCTCATTCCTTTTCGCTCGCCGCTACTTGGGAAATGTTGTCTTGCGACAATTATTTTCTTTTCCTCCAGGTACTGAAATGTTTTACTTCCCTGGGTTCGCTCCGTCGCTTGCGCGATCGGTCTCCGTAAAAACGGAGGAGTTTCCTCATTCGGAAATCTTCGGGTCAAAGGTTGCTTAGCACCTCACCGAAGCTTATCGCAGCTAGGCTACGTCCTTCATCGCCTGTAGAAGTCTAGGCATCCACCATATGCTCTTAATTTCCAATTAGGAAACCAATGCACCACAATTTTCTCAGCCGCGCGGTTTACAATCGCACGACTGACTTATTTACACCCTGTTTTATGACATTGTCAGAAAACAGGTTACCTAATTTCGTACGTCATCGTCGGTTCAAGAGATGACGTACTGGTCTGCGACATTACTCATGCCACGCACCATTGGCTGTCTGCACACACGAAAAGACCCACTTGGGTTACTGTGTGCGACAGAATTTAGTTTTCAAAAATCGTTCGTTCGGTCGTGACTGAATTTTCTGACTCTCTAAAGTTTTCGATCATCTTCGACTTAAATTTTTTGTCGAATTTCGAACCATTCAGAGAAACAAAAAACCGCTTTTCGCGGTTTAGAGATAACAACAAACCGGGGCGTTATCTCGTCCGCTTTTTTTGTATTAAGTTGATGGCTGTTTGCATAACTTAGTAGGACTAGTATAAGCGAGGGGTAAAATGCTGTCAACAAGCAAAAATCCCCTCAAATACCCTTGTCCACAGCCGTCTCCACGGACAGTGTTTCGAAGAGTATTTAAGAGGATTTTGCTAGATTAATTTAGATAAACTTAAACAAAGAGCCCAATGATCCACCTGAATATACCGAGAACAAACGAGCCGATAGCCACAAAGAATTTGGTTATTATTCCGCCGCCAGCATTCTGAGCTTGAGCAAGGTTTGATTCCCTATCATCTGCGGTCACAGTAAGGTTGAAACCAGCGCGAATGTAATCGTTAACTGCTCCGGAAGTAAACTCTTGGCGCCAGTTAGTACGAGACTGTCTTTGGGCTTCGGTCATGAATGCTTCATATGTAGGAGTCATGCCGAGACTATTCATATAAGTTTCAATCGTTCGGTTTGGATCAGGGTAGGTTCTCTGGTTTAGGTTTTGATTTTGATCCGGAAGGCGTTGTGTCCAGGTACCGCTAGTCACGGTGTTGAATGTGCCACCGTCAGCAATTTGGAACCAGCCGTTTAGATAGTTAGATTCATCTGAGGTCGAAACCGGACTGGTGCTGAAATATGAATTGTCATTCAACCCCGTAGCGCCAGTTGAAGGATTGACGGCGCATGCCACAAATCCCTTGTTTGGCTGCTGGAAACTGTTGTCTCGAACAGAAACGTTTTGTGAACCTGATCTAACGAACAAAGATATTGCACAAGCTTCGTCTCGATTCAAGTCCGACGGAGAAGGTTTAGACCAGTTGTAAACAATATTGTTGTAGACGTTAACGTTGGACATTGTTCCATTGTTCGATCCTTCACCACCAAATTTTAGTCCAAAAATATTTCCTGTTCCTGATTGATTATGAGCAACGATGTTGCTGCTGACTACCAGGTTGTCGATCAAGCTTGGGCCGCTCGGTGAAGCACTGTTGTTTTGCATCACGCCGCCCACCGCCAAACCAATTCCTCGTGGGTCCACAGCAGTGACGCCAGTGTGAATATCGTTTGAATTCAAAACAACGTTTCCTCTCATAAGTCCGCCTATAGCTACTCCGCCCGGGTTCTGTGGATGACCGATCGAAAACCCTTCTGGTTCTTTCAGAAACAAATTATTTAGTATCTGTCCTCCCATTCGCAACTGAACTCCACCAGATGCTCCTTCGGCAGTAATATTGTCTTTCACGGTAGTATTTCCCCAACCATAAGCGAGGTACATGTTGCGGTTAAACCCGTCAGCATGACTTCCTTGTATTTCGGCTTCGTCATACCAACCGTTGTGATACAGAACGTTGCCCTCGATCAGAACCCGTCCGCCCTTTGGGGGTTGCCCGGAACAAATTGTTGCGCCTGTGGTAAATGGTGGGTAATCGTGTCCGCCGTGAACAAAGATACCTTGAGCATGCGCTACCGTGTCATAAGAATAGGAAATTACGTTTCGACGAATATCGATATTAGCAATATTTGAATAACATCTCGTATCACCAATTGGGTTGTTATTGGCATCTCTTATAATTCCACCGGAGATTGACGACTCAACAACGATACCGTGTCCATGACTAAAGTAATTATCCTCGATCAAAATATTTTCGTTTGCATACACAAGAGATACTCCGTGAGTTTCACCAGTAGTCGCCAAGGATTCATCGAATTCTGAAGTATTCAGTGGATCTCGAGTATTACTATAAAATCTAATTCCAACAAGAGCGATATTTCTTTGGCCGGTCATTCGAAAACCAGTTCCAGCGGCATCTCTTAGCATTGGTCTTTCTGGAGAACTTCCGTAAGAGGAAATGAGCATTCTTTCAGAAGCATTCCGGCCACTTTTTGTCCAAGTTCCAAACGCTGTAGTCCAGGTGTCACCGCGACGAAGTAGAAGCCAATCCGGGTAGCCATCTCGCATTAAATTCTTACCAGCAGCAATTGTCGCTTTCGGACCACACGAACCGCTCACCGTGGCACAAAGACCGGTGTATGAATCGTTACCAATTGAACTCGAGACATAGATAATTTGAGTATCGGTACTTGGTGTAAAGCGTGTAAAGCCGTAGTTCGTATTTGTTTCCTGATAATTCGGACCGGAACAACCAAAGTCAGCAAAATCAGTTTGGCCGTCATTGTCGTTGTCGTTTCCGTCAGTACATTCTGTGTTGTCGCCACCAGATGTTGGAGGTGGGTCACCAGCGTTCAAAAGATCAATATTCACATCGTCGGTGCTAGTCAACAGAGAATCTGATGCAGACAAACGAAGCACATATGAACCCGCGGTAGAAAACGAAGCGGTAGTAGACAAGGCCGAAGCATTTCCGAAATTTACTGTTCCAGGGCCACTGATCTTACTCCAGGTCTTGGTCAAGGTTGCTGGAGGGTTAGGCAAACCATCGTCTGTGGCTGTACCAGTCAAAGAAACTGAACTTGTAGGAAGAGTAATCGAGCGGTCAGACCCTGCGTTAACCACTGGTGGCTGATTTGAAGAACTTGTCGCTGGCAAAACTTCTACCATCATGTCGTCTGTGGCAACCAAAGAAGAATCGGTTGTGGTCAGTCTTAGTACATACGAACCAGCTACCGATAAAGTAGCGGTGGTCGACAAAAGAGAAGCGTTTCCGAAAGCAACTGTCCCCGGGCCACTAACCCTGCTCCACGCATGAGTCATAGCCGCTGGAGGATTTGGCAGGTTGTCGTCTGTGGCAACACCAAGCAAAGTAATGGTGTTTACCGGAAGAGTGATACTTCTGTCTGCACCAGAGTTAATGACCGGTCTTTGATTCGTAACCGGTGGCGGACCGATATTTACAGTCACAGTTACTGATCGGCTCAGCTGAATACCAGTAGAATTTTGAGTACAGATAATATTGTAAATAGTCGTAGCAATCGGGCTGACGTTAAGCGTGCCGTTTCGCGGACGTGATCCAGACCAGCCGCCACTTGAAGTACAGCTAGACATACGGGTGCTGTGCCATTCCAAAAGCGATTGCTGACCAGTCGAAGTGATTGTGCCTGGAGTCGCAGTGAAAGTTAGAGTTGGTGGGTTAGTTGTTCCACCACCTCCTCCGCCACCACCTCCCCCTCCTCCACCGCCATTACCAGGTCCGCCGCCGACTAGGCCGATAGGTGGCGCGTCATTTGAAACTGGAACAATTGCTGTTGGTGAAGTGCCGACCGTAGTATAAGTAGAGAAACTCGCCCTCGTTTTTGGTCCAAAGTAACCGATAGGTGGAGTGATGCCTAGAGATTTTTGATACGCAGAAAGAGCTAGTTTGGTCAGCGGACCAAATATTCCCTTCGGTATTCCGGGTAAACTTAGAAAGCCAAGGTCTATTAATCGCTGCTGAAGTACTGCAACATCAGCACCCTTACTGTTTAGAGTTAGATCCCTATAAAATCCTGTAAATCCTACCGACTGAGTCGGTGGTGTTTGAGCAGAAATTTGAGCCTGGAGAGCAGCAACTTGGGCTCTCAAGGAGTTGAGGAGCAACAGCAAATCTGCCGTAGAAGACTGGGATTTTGTGGTATACGGAGCGAAAAGTAAGGACAGCGCCAAAGCCAAACCGACAAAAACCGAGGCTGACTTTATTTTTTTTGACATTGTTCCGATAAATTATTAAATTTTATACCTTTAAGAGTACGTTAGAACAGAAGGTGGGTCAAAGAATAAGTGTTGGCAGACCGACAAGCAAACAATACAAAAAACCGCCCCACAGTTCGGGCTTCCGCATGGGCCAAAGGGCGCCCAAAGGAAGGTCGAACTGTGGGGCGGTTTCTAAAACCTACTCCTTGTGAGAAATTTCCTGTCGAGTCTTTTCGATAAATCGAGCGGCTGCTTCCTGACCACCAAGGCCAAAAGCCAAACCGATAGCGAGTGACAAAGCGACAACAACACCAGTGAAAATTG
>CAYGDI010000013.1:5053-5705 GCA_964348695.1 uncultured Candidatus Saccharibacteria bacterium
AGGTTGAAGCAATGTTTAGCTGGAATAATGCAGCCAAAACTGCAAAGATCCAGATCGCCCATTTAGTAAAGCTACCGAGGAATCGAGCTGACTTGATTTCCGCAGTCTTTGCAGAAGTTGTAACAACTTTCTGCATCACATCGCCAATAACTGCCGCAACCAAAAGGATAAGAACGGCAATAATGACCTGTGGCAAGTAGAACAAAACAACGCCTTGTAAGAAATCATTAACCTGAGTTAACTTGAGGACGTCTAGCGCCGCAACAAGGAAAACCAAGATAATGAACCATTTAATAAGGGCGCCAATGAAACTTCCTGAGTTCAGAGTAAGACCGCCACGAGCAAGAGCCTCTTCAACACCGGCCTTTCTAAGACCTTCGTCTACTCTTAGAGAACGAATGATCTGAGCAACGACACGGCCAATAAGAGCTCCAATCAACCAACCAATAACCACAATCAGGATCGCAACGACCAATTGAGGCAAGAAAGAAATTACTCCGCCCCAAAGGTTTTGAAATGATCTTGAGAGAACATCTCCCCAGGTTTGTAACATCATAATACCTAAAGTTAACTAATAATTTAAAAAACCCGACAATATAAATTGTAGCACTAAGGCAATAAGTCCCAAATGGACTATACCCACCCCTAACCC
>CAYGDI010000014.1:0-5573 GCA_964348695.1 uncultured Candidatus Saccharibacteria bacterium
GATTAAGGGATAATAAAAAGATATCTGTTGTGGAAATAGTAGAGGATGATCATTCTCTACGAATGGCTCTTCGAAACAAACTTGAATTTGAAGGCTATGAGGTGATTGAAGCCTCAAACGGTAGTGAAGGGTTAGTTACTGCTTTACGCAAACACCCCGATCTTATTTTACTTGATATTGCGATGCCTATCATGGATGGTTTAACGATGATGAAAAAGCTGCGACAGGAGAATACATGGGGAAATAATGTTCCAATTATTTTACTCACCAACCTTAGCGCGGATGATGATAAGATTAATCAAGCAATCGCTGATTATAGCCCTGCTTACTATTTAGTGAAATCAAACTGGAAAATCAGTGACTTGATAGATAAAATCGACGAACGACTTTCCCGCTCTGTGGTGTGAGTAATTGAAGCCCTATGGTCGCCCAATCGTGCGCTTCACGAGAGGCGTCAAGATGATAAAATCCGAAGTCTGTAAAGATTAAATGGAAGATCGTATTAGAAAAGCCGTTAAACAAAACAAGGTTATAGCGTATAGCTTTGTCATCATAAAAAATTTTGAAATTGATAAATTTGCAGCTTCAGGCGGTGGGGTGAATGTACACACAAAATTTCAGGCGGCCTCATTAAGCAAAACATTAACCGCTCTAATAAGCCTTAAACTTGTTGAGCAAAAACTACTTAAATTAATCGAAATTAAAGAACTTCTTTCTCACTCCGCCGGTATTTCAGTGCCTGGTTTCGGGGGTTATGAACATAACCAGAAGATTCCCAATCTATCGCAAATCTTGGAGGGAATCTCGCCAGCGAATTCTCCTAAAATTTTTCAAAAATATAAGTCAGGTAGGTATCGATATTCTGGTGGAGGTTTTATGATTCTGCAAAAAATGATTGAGGATGCTATTGGTAAACCTTTTCCAATCGTTGTCAACGAACTTGTATTTAAAACTTTGGGGATGAAGCAAAGCACATTTGAATTAATTAAGATCAATAAAAATGATCATTTGTATCCGGAAAGTGCCGCCGCCGGACTTTGGACGACTCCGACAGATTTTACTAAATTGCTCATTGAGATTGGATCGGCTTTGAAAGGGAAAGGCAAGGTACTTTCAAAAAAATCTGCACAAGTAATGCTTACTAAATATCTGCCCAGTGTAGGTCTTGGAACATTTGTTCATAAGACGAAGAACAGAATCCAATTCACGCACAACGGAGCGAATTTTGGATATCGAGCACGATATATTTTCTTTTCAGATGGAAATGGGGTAGTGGTAATGACAAAATCAAATGATTTTAAATTTATTGATAGAGCGGTCCGCGCTATAGGTAAGGAATATGGTTGGGGTAAATTTAAGGTTAAAATATAAATGTCATGGACACTATTTTTATTCCCAACTTACACCGTAAGCGGGCATTGATAATTGTAGATATGCAGGAAGGGTTCTTAAAAAACCATACAAAATGGATCATTCCCAATATCCAGCAGGTTATTAAGAAAGGAAAATATGATCTCCACATCGAGGCAATTTTCCATGCGGAGCTTGGATCTATCTGGGATAAACAAACAGATTGGACTTTTAAATTAGAGCCAACAGTTAAAGAAGTAAAAGATTACCTTGAAGGTAAGGAAGTAATTACTGTTACAAAAACAACTAAGTCTGCTTTTAAGGGCGATAAAGATTTGATTTCAATTTTGATAGGAAACAAAATAGAAGAAGTACATGTCGTTGGGGTTGATGCTAATGACTGTGTTCTCGCCACTGCCTTTGACAGTTTTGACGCCGGGTACTTCACTTATGTTATTGAAGAATGCATTGAATCCAGTACCGACGGAAAACTTCGGGAGTGTGCACTAACTATTCTTAGAAATGTAGATTTGACTAATCATTCAGAACTGATAAAAACGTAATATAATTTACAGAAATGCCCTGGATTCTCATTGCTTTTGTTTCTCCCATACTGCATGGGTTTTCTAATATACTTGATAACTATTTAGCCAACAAGTTATTTAAAAATCTCTGGACGTTGATTTTTTATAGCAGTCTCCTTAACGCAGTCTTTTTACCCTTTGTTTTATTGATCCAAGTACCTGATTTGCCACCACTAGAATTTCTACCCCTCTTCTTATTGATAGGACTAATAGAGGTGTTTTATCTATTTCCATATTACAAAGCCCTCCAAAACGAGGATACGTCAGTTATTACAGCATTATTTTCTATTGGAAGAATATTTGTGCCAATTCTAGCCTTCTTCATTGTTAAAGAAGTTTTGAGTCTTCCGCAATATATAGGTTTCTTGATCATTATCATTTCAAGCGTAGCCGTAACATTTAATGGTCGAATGAAATTTCGTATCAATAAATCTTTTCTCCTAATGATCCTGTCTGCCTTATTGCTCTCAATTGAAGCTGTCATTTATAAATATCTTTTTGAAAATGTCAGCTGGAGTACGGGATTTGTTTGGCCAGTAATTTTCTCATTCGTGATTTCTCTGTTCTTTCTCTTTATTCCAAAACCCCGAAAAGATATTATTGAAAACAGAAAGAATTTTAT
This sequence comes from uncultured Candidatus Saccharibacteria bacterium, assembly GCA_964348695.1. Lineage (GTDB taxonomy): Bacteria > Patescibacteriota > Saccharimonadia > Saccharimonadales > Saccharimonadaceae > JACPYF01. Next base: position 2,557 of record CAYGDI010000014.1, read on the forward strand.
AAAGAATTTACCAATCTTTGCGTCAGAAGAAATTCTGACATTTGGTGGTTCTGCAACCGCAGTTTATGCGATATCACTTGTACCGGTCACGCTTGTTAAGGGTATCGCCTCATTTCAAGCTTTCTTTGTTCTTGTGTACGCAATTGCACTTCATCGCTTTTCCCAAATGTTTTTAAAGAAAATATTGATCGCAGAAGTATTATAAAGAAGATGGTATTTTTTCTTTTAATGGTCGCTGGAGTAATTTTAACGATTGGATAGATGGTCTATTCTTCAATTTGGTATCAAGCAATCCTCGTGCTTGGCCGTGATACACTTAGTACTTACTCATTAGCCCATTTAATTTCATGAATAAAGGATCAGGGATAATCGCAGCCGCAGGTGTTTCGTTTTTGCTCGCTGTCTACATGTGGTTTACAGGTAGTAAAGAGGCAGGATTATTTATTGGTCTCTGGGTTCCGTCATTGCTTTCACTCGCTGTTTACTTCAAAAAATAGATGGATGATGGCCTGGTCTTTATTTTTGGCATTATTGTCAGCGTCATTGCCAGTATAGGCATATACCGTTCGCTCAAAAAATGACTATGCTATGAAAATTCTTCTTCTCATTTTTTCTGTAATTATAGGTCTGATCATTATCTGGTCACTCGTCGGATACTTTACTTCGAATGCCGAACAAGCAAAATATTCGGTACTGAAAAAGGCCGATGGCTACGAAATTCGGGAATATCCCGCCCATATCGTTGCTCAAACTGTGGTTGAGGGCACTCGGGTGAATGGTGATGCTTTTAATAAAGGATTTACTATTATCGCTGGCTACATATTTGGAGACAATGTCAAAAAAGAGAGTATCGCTATGACTGCGCCCGTCGTCGCCCAGCAATCATCAGAAAAGATAGCGATGACCGTGCCGGTGACTGCAAGCGCGATGGGTGATTCACAGGTGATCTCTTTTGTGATGCCAAGCGGATATACTCTCGAAACGTTACCTACTCCCAATGATTCCAGAATAAAGCTTGTCGAAGTGTCTGAACAAAAAATAGCAGCACTAGGGTTTTCTTGGTATAGAACAGACAATCGCTTTGAGAAAATGCGGAAACAGTTATTTGCAGATCTTGATCGTGACAATATTACTATAATTGGTACGCCAATCTTTGCCGGCTATAATCCACCCTGGACTCCTCCATGGATGAATCGAAACGAAATAATGGTACAAGTCCGATAATTCGCAAAAAATGACAGAAACAATACTGAATTTTTCTGGACTTTTCATTCTCATTGCTGGGTTTATCATCGGACTCGGAGCGGTAACGGTAATTGATATTCACGGCTTTCTCGGAAGAAAATCTGCGTACTGGACAGAGGCAACTACACGAACACACAAGGTAACAAAACCTATGATCTGGGTAGGCATAACCTTGGCAGTGTTAGGAGGATTAATTTTCTATCGTGATGCAGGACTCAGTGGTCTTCCTCTCGCACACCTGCTCATTGCCATAGTTCTTATTATTAACGGATATTTTCTTTCATTTAAAGTAAGTCCATTTCTTCTTGAAAGAGAAAAAGAAGGGAGGCAAAGAGATCTTCTTCCTTAGTCTTGGCAAAATAAGATTATATTTAGCTTAGTAGTTTCTGATGTGGGTTGGTGGGGAGGATTGGTAATACTTGTATATTATTTGATTTCCAGATGAGAAATAAAACTGTTTTAGTAGATGACAAGATGCAGCGGAGTTATAGGTATGAGTTGTTAGAGCCGGAGGGTAAAAACTTTTCTCCAGAATTTAAACCGGAGCTTACTCCCAAGGTTATGCTCAGGCTTGGGGTTTTTGGAGGCAAGTATATGACTGATTGTGGCAAGGAGTTCCCGAAAGAGTGGTACACGCATGCAAAGCTTTGCCCAGAAAAGCATGACCCAAAGCTAAACTATTTTGGCGTCAATGCTTCACAGCCATTATCTGTTTGGAAAAAGAAAGGTTGGATACACAAAGACGATCCCAGAGGTTGGTTTCAGTGGTATTGTCGTTATTACATGGGAAGGAGGACATTAGTCGAAGATGAAAAGCAGATCAGACGATGGAAAGCGATAAAAAGACACATCGCTCAGGTAAAAAAGAACTGCCAAGTCGGCGATGAATCCTGCAGACCTAAACAAAGGCAAGCCATCCTTCATTGGGCATATGATAGCCGGAAAATGTAACAGTGGAAGGTCGCTTATTGTGTCACTTTTGTCACTTTTTGAAGCGCACGAGACGTCTCGAAACGATAGTGTAAAATATACCCACTCCGTCAATCTTGGCTCGGCCGACCACTACGAAATCAGGGTTAGAATTTTTGATTTTACCTCTTCAATGACAATGTCTTTAGCAGTTTCTATTTTTTTGACGTGTCGAGCATGCCAATCGAAAGAGCGAATTTGATCTGTCAGAATTGCTCCAGCGATATGCTTTCCGTTTAACACAACTTCAAATGGATAGTTTTTTATTTTTGAGGTAATGGGGCAGAGGAGTGCAAGTCCAACTTTTTCATTGTAAATTTTTGGTGAAACAACAAAGGCAGGTCTCTGTCCTTCTTGCTCGTGTCCTTTGGTTGGATTGAAATCAACCCAAACCAAGTCACCTCTATCAGGGATGTATTTGCTTACCATGTCTCTTTTCCAACACGATCACCCCAATTAGTTTCCTCAGGCTTGTTTTGAGGGTTGATTTGATCGACAAGTTTTTTGATCGACAATTTTTTCTTCATGGTTGGTTTGATTTTAATTATTTCTCCTCGCTCATCTTCAATATCGACAGTTGTGCCGGCTTCTAGCCCAAGCTTTTCAATTAAATATTGTGGTAATCGCACAGCAAGGCTGTTACCCCATTTTTGTATTTTGGTTGACATGAATAAAGTATATACAATGTATATATTGAGTCAATGTCCATTGCCTGCACAAATAGGCTACAATACTCGTCCTAAATTTTTCCTTAAGATTAATTAAATTTTGCTACGTACTGAGAATTTCTAGGTTTTTTAATG
>CAYGDI010000015.1:0-5299 GCA_964348695.1 uncultured Candidatus Saccharibacteria bacterium
TGCAAGCTGGACCAGATGGCGGCCGAGGCCATCGTCCCGGAGACCGACGCGATCGACGCCGAGATCATCGCCCCCTGGGCGGACGACCCGTCGGGCGAGATCGCCACCGAGTTCGACGGCGTGGTTGCCGACTTCGCCGCGGCCAAGGTCGGTCCAGACGGCGGCCCAGCCAGTGACCTGGCCGCGTCCGCGCAGTTCGCACACAACCAGGCCGAGCGCCGCCGGGAAAAGGTCACCCCAGTCCAGATCACGCCAGATTCCTGCGGTTCCGACGGCAACCAGCTCAGCGACACGGTGCTCGTGCGCCGCGGCGGGACGCAGGGCACGGGCTCGTTCGTCCAGTCCGGCGGCGTCGCCGGGCCCGTCGTGGCCAAAGAGGAGACGTCGATCATCCGCTGGGACGGCGACGAAAACGAGTCCCTGCCCTGCCGCGTCGCGATCAGCCGCCTGGGCGGCGGTGCCAACGCGACATGGCCGCTGGCCACGGACGGGACCAACTCGTACTCGTACCGGCCATTTTTCCACGCATTCTGGGGCTCTGGCTCACGCGGCCAGGCCAACGAGGTCTACGGCGACGTCGGCCGCGGGGTCCAGTTCACGGTCAACGCCTCGCACCTCTATGTGAATGTCGGCATGGACGCGTTCACCGCGACGGTCGCCGTCGGTGCGTCGGTCACCTACGTGGCCGGGGCCATGTACCTCTCCGGCAACCTGGGCTTCTTCTCCGGGACGTCCGCCGCGCCGGTCCAGCGGACGATCTACATCGACGAGCTCGCCACCAGCGCGACGTCCACGCAAGTCGTCCCGCTCTTCGCGCAGTGCCTCTTGCCACCACAGAGCACGGCCCTCGCGACGAGCAGCGGCGAAATGAAAATCGACTTCCAGGACATCGGCGGCAACACGCTGTACTCGTTGCAGTTCATCAACGGGACCGTCGCAGCACCGATTCCCATCGGCAACGACGTCTACCAGATCAAGGTGACCAACGTCGCCGGGGGCACGGCCGGGTATCGGCTGGTGTTCCAGCTCGACCTGTAACAAACACGCGCACCAGGAGAACCACATGACCATCGGAGCCGGATACGAAGAGATCGTCGGAGTCAGCCAGGCGCAGGTCGACGCGTACTGCTCGATGACCGGGGATGACCCGATCACCGTCTACGGCGCCCTCGAGGCCAACGGGATCGTCGTGCACGGCGACGAGCCGTCGGAACTCGACACGCACGTGGTCGGTGCGCCCTGGTGGCAGCAGTCGCCGCTGAACCAAAACCCGGTCCCCAAGCGAGCCGCGCCCCGCGCCGTGCCACCCCGAGCCATGCCCCGCGACGGCTACGAAGCCGCAGCCGCGGCGGCAGACGAGGACGCCGCCGCACTGGAGGCGCAGGCGGGCCTCCTGCAGGCCGAGGCCGCCCGGGCCGCCGCCATGCAGGCCGAGGAAGCCGCCGCAGCCCTGGCCATGGAGCAGCAGGCGCGCAAGCGCGGCGCCGTCGCCAAGGTCTCGACCGGTGGTGGCTGCCGTTGCCCCAAGTGCAACGCCCAGCTCAAACTGATCCTCGCGCCGCCGCCGGCCGTGGCGCCGGGGAGGCCCGCGGGCGTGGTCGCGGCGAAGCGCGCTTTCGCGGTCGGGGACCGCGTCGTGCACCACAAGGTTGGAGCCGGCCACATCACCGACATCAGAAACAACAAAGGAGCGGCCGGCGGTGCCCAGTACCGCGTGCAATTCGAAAACGGAAAATCCGGATGGTGCGCGCCAACCACCTTGCGCGCCGCCGGTGACCACGTGATCTCCGGAGACGAGATCGAGGTGTTCGGCGCACCGCGCCCCGACGCGGGTGGTCGCCCGCGCCCCGGCGCACCCTCGGGAGGAGGACGCCCGGGCCAGGGCGCGCCCCCGAAGCGTCCCGGCGGCGTGGGTCCCGGCACGCCAGATCGCCCGGACCCCAACACACCGCCCCCGGGATGGCGTCCGGGGATGATGTGGGACAACCTCAACAGGCTGCACGCCATCGCACCATGCGGTGGTCCGGGCTGCGGCGTCGGCTGCCGCCCCGGCTACGTCAAGACCTCCTCGGGAGTCGCCTGGTGCGGTGTATGCCAGGGAAGTGGAAGAAGAGATCGCTACGGTCGCCCGCTCGACGCGAATGGCAATCTGCCCCCCGACGCACCCTCCAAGAAGAAGAACTACATCTACGGAGACGAGATCGACGTCTTCGGCGCACCGGTCGCCAAGATGGCGGTCGCCCCCGCCCTGCGGGCCGCCACCCCCGGCTCGTGCCTCTGCTCGTGCCCGAGCTGCGGCACCGTCCTGTGCCTCAGCGTCGGCCCCGGCGGCTACGACGCGAAGAAGGTCAACGCGCAGCTCCCCAACATGTACGCGGCGGCGGCGCAGGCCATCCACGGCGACATCACCGTGTTCGGCTCGGACAGTGGCGGCCTCTTCCCTGGGCAGATCGGGTTCGATCCGGAGACGATCAGCTACTAGGCAGCACCGGCGGCACCGACAACAACAACACCCAACGGCAAGCACAGCGGAGATCCAAGATGAGCGACGAGAACGAGTTCGGATTCGACGGCGAGCTGGAGTACATCGACGGCGACCTCAGCGACGACGACCTCAGCGCCATCTTCGGTGCCGGGGCCGTGACGCCCCGGGTACAGCCCAAGGTCCAGCCCAAGGTCCAGCCCAAGGTCCAGCCCCGGGTACAGCCCAAGGTCCAGCCGAGGAAGTCGCCGCTCCCGCCGTCGGCCGCCGCCAAGAAGCACCCGTACCACGCCGCGCCCACGGCCGCCGCATCGGCCAAGCGCGCGAACAGCGCCGGGGTTCGGGCCGCGGCGCCCCCCAAGCGCATCTTCAAGGAGATGACCGTCGTCAAGGGCATCTTCGGTTGGCCACAGAACGGCGACGTCTTGGGTGGCGGCGGTTACCCCGGCGACGTCGTCTGCATCGGCGGCGCCCCCCTGATCGCCACCAAGAAGCCGCTGACGCCCAAGCAGACCGCCGCGGTGCAGAAGTACAACACGGCCGTCAAGAAGGTCGCCTCGGCAACGGCCGTCGCCAAGCAGAAGGGCAGCGCCGCGATCACCGTCGCCAAGAAGGCGAACGCCGACATCAAGAACGCCTCGGGCCTGGTCAAGGCCATGATGGCCAAGCAGACCAAGATGAAGGGCTTCGGCGACGAGGAGATCGTCGGCTTCGGCGACGAGGAGATCGCCGGCGACGGCCTCGACGAGCGCTTCGTGGTCGAGGAGCAGCTCTTCGAGGAGGGTGCGGATCCCCAGGAGATCGTCGGCCTGAGCCTCGCCCAGATCGAGGCGTACTGCAACATCACGGGCGACGACGTGACCGAGGTACTCGGCGCGCTCGGCTACGACCCCGCGGCGTTCAACGTCTACGGATACGACCCCGCGGCGTTCAACGTCTATGGCGCCGAGGGCGACGTCACCGAGGTGTTCGGCGCCGAGATGCAGGCCGAACGGACGACGTTCTCCCGCAACGGCACCTGCGCCTGCCCCAAGTGCGGCCAGGGACTCATGCTCGTCCTCGCCCCTCCCCCGGCCGTGCGCCCGGGGAGCAAGGCCGGCGTGGTCATGACCCGCGGCGGCGTCGGCATGCCGAGCGGCGGTGGCCCCGACGGCCACATCCTGGGCGAGCTGCTCAACCCCGGCAGGTCGAGGCCCGTGCTCCGGGCGGCCACCCCCGGCGCATGCCTGTGCTCGTGCCCGCGCTGCGGTGCGGCCATCTGCCTGGTCGCTGGACCCGGCGGGTACGACGCCAAGACCGTCAACGCGGCCGTTCCGACCAGCTACGCGGCGGTCGCGCAAGCCATCCACGGCGAGGAGATCACCGTGTTCGGCTCGGACTTCTACGGCCTCGTGCCGGGGCAGGTCGGCTACGACCCGGAGACGATCGAGGTCTTCGGCGTGGACGGGACGGGGAAGGCCCCGGGAGATCCCGGGTACGACGCGTCGTCCGACCCCGCGTCCGATGGGTACGTGGCGCCGGAGGACGTGGCCGTGACCGAGCCGCCCCCGCCGCCCGAGACCGTCGTCGTCGACTTCGATCAGCTCATCACGCTGGGGATGCCCAAGGACGCGGTGGTCTACAAGGAGCAGAAGGGGTGGCCGAAGGGCAAGTTCGGTTCGGCGTCGTACTTCAAAACGGGTGGACAGTACGGCTGGGTGTGGGGATGGCCCAAGTCACCGGAAGGGGCCAGGTGGTGGGTCGTGATGGGCCCGGACAGCAACACGTTCAACCACAGCGGGCTCCACTATGACGACTTCAACGCGAAGAACCCCTCCGCGGCAGGGGACTCCGGCAAGGTCTCGGAGCTGAGCATGGCCGGTGCGCGCGCAAACGGTTCGAAGATATTGCCGCGTTCTAGTGACGGTGGAGGATGGTCAGGGTCCTTCGGGCCGCTCATCGGCGACCCCGACGACCCGGACTTCAAGAACCTGCGGTTCGACCCGGCCAGCAAGAAGTGGTTCTGGTACCTCAACGAGGCACCCGCATACGCCAACGCCGAGGAACGCCTCGTCGCCGCCCAACTCCTGACGGCCAAGCAGGCCGCCGACAAGGCCACCGCCGATGCCGAGGCCGCCGAGAAGGCCAAGGCCAAGGCCGAAAACGACGCGGTCCTCGAGCAGAAGAGAGCCGCCATGGCCCTGGCCGAGGAGGAGCAAGCGTCCAGCGACCGCATCGAGAAGGCCAAGCAGGAAACGCAGAAGTCGCAGCAGGAGATCGACCAGACCAAGAGCGAGCAGGCGACCGCCGCGGCGGACGCCGCCCTCGCACAGCAGCAGGCGACCGCCGACATGCAGGCCAAGCAGGCCGAGCAGCAGGCCGCCTTGCAGCAGCAGCAGGCGGACATGGCCGAGAGAGCCGCCGCCGCGCAGGCCGACGCGCAGCAGTACCAGGCTGACCTCGCGGCGCAGCAGGCCGAGCGGCAGAACTACGCCGCGGCGCAGGCGGCGCAGATGGAGCTCGACCGCAGAGCCGCCGAGATCGACCTCGAGCGCCAGAGGTCGCAGCAGGCGTATGAGGCGGCCAATCCCCAGCAGGCGTACGGCCCGCAGGCCCAACAGCCGGCTCGTCGGCCGGCTCGGCAGCCGACCGTGGACCAGCAGGACCAGGAGACCATCGACGACGTGTTCAACGATGACGAGGAAGTCCCGGGCGAAGTGGCGGACGACGTGGACACCATCGAGATGATGGACGACATCTAGTCATGTCCGTCGGCACCGGATACCACATCCTCGGTGGTGGTGCGCTGGCCGCCACCGAGGCCAAGCTCGCGGCCGT
>CAYGDI010000016.1:0-5075 GCA_964348695.1 uncultured Candidatus Saccharibacteria bacterium
AATAGGGGTGGTACTTCGCTGGAAATGAAACAGCCCGCTCCTAGTATCCATACTAAGAACGGGCTTTTACTACGAGGTGTAATCCTTCACGTCAGCCTTCTGCTGATCTGGAAATACTGCCCCATTTTTTTGAGCCTCCGCTCGACCGATTGCTTCAAAGAAGCTTGCGATCCAGCCGGAGATTCTCTTCCAGCAGCTCATCTAGCTACCTCCCCAGGAGCTTATGTGAACGAACTGATCTTTTCTCTTAGTTCTGGGCTAAGAGGTGTCTGAGTCTCAGCTTCGACAGCATCAATAACTTCTTGCTGTCGCAGCTCCTTAACTTCTTTCAACCGAGCATACTTCCTGCGATCAAATGCAATTTGCCTCTGTACCGTATACAAAAGCAACGGCACAAAAAAGAAAGCAATTACCGCAACCGTTAGGATGCCCGTATTCGAACCGTCAACATCCTCCTTCCAAAAACCTTGAAAATGATGGCTCGGAAAGAAGATGCGAATCAGCAGAGCATTGATCAATGCTGTTGCAATGATCAAAAACTCCACCTTCATGAGATTCTTCAAATAACCTTGTCCGGGTACGTAGAAGACATATTTATACATCATCCCCAAAAGCACGAGGGAAAATGCATACATGAATTCCAGGCCTCCCTGGCCTACTGAGCCTCCCATGAAGAAGATTGCTAGCCACAAAACCACAGTCGCCAGCATTGGCCATCTCAAAACTCTGAGATCTTCGGCGAAAAAACCAATTTTAGGCATGTAGTACCTCCACAATCGATCGTCGTTTACTAGCCTTCCATACAAATAGAAAACTCTAAGTGTTACTATAAAATACTTTGCTAAATTATTCAATAATAAATGATGTTGCCGAGTCAATAACTGAATGCTTATCAATACTCATACGACGTAGCTCACTGCAATATGCCCCTGCGCCAAGCGCCTCACCAATATCTTGAGCTAGGGTTCGAATATAGGTTCCGCTACTGACGCTTGTACGAATTTTGAGTATAGGATATTCATAGCTAAGGAGTTGTAGTGAATAAATTGTGACATTTCTTGGTGGAATATCAACTTGCTTACCCGCACGAGCGAGTTTGTAAGCACGTTGACCATCAACTTTTATTGCACTAAATGCGGGTGGTGTTTGTGTAATTTCGCCAGTAAATTGTTCGAGTGCTTTCTCAACATCAGCTTGAACAACTTTTTTATTAGAAGCTGTAACAATCTCGCCTTCCGGGTCGCCAGTTGAACTTGTTTTACCCAAAACAATAGTTGCTTCGTAAGTTTTATCAAGCTTCGAATAGTTTTGTGCATTTTTACACTCTTTTCCTACGACCAAAATCATAAGTCCAGTTGCAAAAGGATCGAGCGTACCTGTATGCCCTACTTTCATCTTATGGCCATAATGCTGCGAAAGTTGGCGTCGAACCCGAGCAACTACACCAAAGCTGCTCATTCCTGCAGGCTTGTCGATTAAAATTATTCCATCTTCTATCATCTTGGAATCATTGTACCTGAAACACTCAAACTACAGCGAAGACTCTTGTTTCCCAAGTAGTAAACTCGCATTGGCTTCGCGAGTTTACGGGTCTGAGATGTAGTTTGAGTGTTTCAGTGTAAAAATAATCAGTAAAATAGTTGACGAGTTGAAAACGTTCATGCTAAAGTTTAAGGTGAAACATTGTAAAAAAATAAAAACTACCACAAATGGACAAAGACAACAGTTCTCCTAATACAAAACAACAGATTTCCGAACGTATAAAGGAAGTCTCTAATATTTTGATTACTGTTAGTAAGAACCCTAGTGTCGACGAACTGTCGGCTGCTCTTGGCCTCACCCTAATGCTTAACAAGCTTGAAAAACACGCCACTGCTGTCTTTTCTGGTGCCATTCCCCCCGCTATTGAGTTTTTGGAACCCGGTAAGACACTCGAAAATAATGTTGATTCGCTGCGAGATTTCATCATTGCTATTGATAAAGAAAAGGCCGATCGCCTCCGCTACAAAGTTGAAGGTGATGTGGTGCGCATATTCATCACCCCATATAGGACTAATATTAGCCAAGAAGATCTAGAATTTACCCATGGCGACTTCAACGTCGAGCTGGTGCTTGCCCTCGGTGTAGAGAATCAGGATGTGCTCGACGAAGCAATTGCTGCACACGGCAAAATACTGCACGACGCAACTGTCGCTACAATTAATGCTCAAAATAAAACAAGTACGCTAGGGTCAATCGACTGGCGAGATGAAAAAGCTAGTAGCTTGAGTGAAATGTTAGTCTCACTAGGAGAATCTCTAAAAAATGGCTTGCTGGATGAGCAGATTGCTACTGCTCTACTGACAGGTGTGGTTGCAGCGACAAACCGTTTCTCGAACAACCAAACAAGCAGCAAATCTATGACGATTGCTGCGCAGCTTATGGCTGCTGGCGCAAACCAACAGCTTATCGCGGCAAAACTCGAAAGCGCAGCAGAGATATCAAGTAGCAAACCAGCCGAACCAGACGGATCTGTTCCGCTCAAAGAAGGTGAATCTGGAAAACTACGTGAAGAAGAAAAAACCGAAAAAGATGGTTCATTAGGACAAATACAGATTGACCACGGAGCTCAACTTCCAGTAGTTGAAGCCTCTTCTATAGAGGAACATGACACTATAAACAAGCAAAATGCCGGAGAAGAAGCCCTCGATGCTGCTCTAGAAAAGCTTGGTAATGTTGCAAACAAAGAGACACCTGACAATATCCAGGAAGAATTGAAATCAGCCACACCAAAACCGCTCAAGTCACAAAAAAGTCCATTAATAGGAACGAGTAAGCCGACTGGTGTTTGGAGTGATCCAAACCTTGAAGAACCAAGCATGGGTGGAGTTATAAATGCCACAGCACAAGATGTTGCGGATAAGCATCATCATGAAGAAGAAGCAACTCGCAACAAAACTATCCTAAGCCACGATGGAGGTAGTACAGGAACAAAAGGCAAAGATATTGAACCACCAACAATAGATGTGCCTCCTGTTCCGCAAGAAGCACCTCCAACAATTATGGATTTACAGGTAACTTCAAACGAACCAAAAGCACCAAACACGCTGGCAGATATCGAGCAGGGTGTTGGCGCACATCAACAAGATGCCGACAGTATGTTACCCCCTGTTCCACCTCCTCCGTTACCGGATTTCTCAAACTTGCCTCCATTACCTCCAACAGTACCTACTCCACTTGAAACAACCCGCGACCCCGTGCCTAGTACAATACCACCACCAAAAACACCAACAGCTCCGGCCACACCCGGTCAGTTTAAAATTCCTGGACAATAAATATTTTTCCTAACTCTTTACAAAACTCTTCTCAACCGCTATAGTAACTACTTGAAACTTTTAAAAATCTCTATAAATACACCAAGGAGTTAATAGAACAATATGCCAATCATCAAATCTGCTATCAAACGTATGCACCAGAACGCAAAACGACGTGCTCGTAATGTCTCATTAAAAAGCGACATCAAAACAGCTGTAAAAGCATTTCGTGCAAAACCAAGCGCTACTACACTAAGCGCAGCTCAGAGTGAGTACGACAAAGCTGTAAAGAAGAATCTACTTAAGAAAAACACTGCTTCTCGCCGTAAAGCACAGCTCGCAAAAGAAGCTAAAGCTGCAAATGTAAAACTTGGCGCTGCTACTAAAAAAGTAGCTAAACCAGCAGCTAAAAAAGCTCCTGCAAAGAAGGCTACTGTTAAAAAGCCTGCCGCGAAGAAAACTCCGGCTAAAAAATCTTCTACAAAAAAAGCCTAGTTATCTGTTAGCAAGCTTTATAAGTGCTTGTTCTATCAGTAGCCATGGCTCTGCACCTGAGCGTTTCAATTTATCGTCACACTCGGCAATGATATGTGCAATTTTTTTCATTTGAGCTTGGTCAACTTGACTTGCAAGCCCACTGAGCTTCTGTAGTGGATACGGATGCACTCCAAGATCACTCGCAACCTCGCTTGAACTTTTATCGCTTGAGGCTAGTGTAATCAGCTGAAATATTTGTGACGAAAGCAGACCGAAGAAAAAATAAGGATCTTCACTAATGCTTGCAATCCCAACGAGCTGATGCACTTTCTCTGGCGACCGGTGAAGACTTGCGTCTATCAGAGCAAAAACATTAGCTTGTGGTGATGCTTCTATATTTTCAGTTATTTTTTGCTCATCTATATCATCGAGCAGAGCCAATTTTTGCAAACCATAATACAACTTCCACTGATCAGTACCCGCTCTTTCAATTATTTTATTGGCAAGTGGAGAGCTAATTTCAGTTTTTATAGTTTTCGCCTGATCAAGTAACCATTTTTTTGCTTCAGCTTCATCTAACTTCTTATATTCATGTGCCTGAGACTGCTTTTGTAATAATTTGAAAGTGCGAGTACGCTTATCTGGAGTCGACTCAATAAGTACAAGTTCACTACTAGAACCCTCCTCACTAATGTAATCAGCTAGTTTTTCCCAAACCTCTTTATTTTTTGAAGCGTCGTATATCACAATTAATCTCTTGCTCGAGAAGAGGCTAATGCCTGAAAGTAAATCAGGCAAATCATTGCTCGAAAGTGTATCACCATCAATTTTTTCAACTGAATAGTTATTATCAAAGTCTTTAACAACCTTTTTAAGTGAGTTTTTTAACTCAAAATCATTATCACCATACAGTAGACTAATCATTTTTAACTACCTGACATTTTGGACAAATATGCGTACCGCGACCAGCTACACGCGTTTTGATAATAGCTGTGCCACACCTAGGGCAAGGTAGGTTTTCTCGACGAAAAACCCGTGCAAAATCAATATAGCTGCCTTTTTTTCCTTCGGCATTCACATAGTTGCGGTCGGTGCTGCCACCTTTTTCTATTGATAATTGTAAAACAGTCACAATCTCAGTATATAGCTTTTTTATACTTGCTATACTGATATTCCCTACTTTCGTTTCAGGGTGTATTTTCGCGCCCCACAGAGCTTCGTCAGCATATATATTACCAATACCAGCCAAAACAGTCTGATCTAGTAGTGCAGCCTTGATAGAGCTGTTTTTTCGTCGTTGTAAAC
>CAYGDI010000017.1:0-4176 GCA_964348695.1 uncultured Candidatus Saccharibacteria bacterium
ATTTTTCAGGTTGAAGCGTTGGTATGTGATTGGCGTCAGCCCACTCTTTTGCGAGAGGTGGCGTGAGAAGTTGTTTGCGTCCAGTTGGTCTGTCTGCTCGCGTAACAATAAGGGTTGGCAAAAAGCCGTACGCTTTTAATGTATCAAGTACTACAACTGACACCTCGTCAGTTCCGAAGAACGTAAATTTTGCGCTACTCATCGGTATCGCGTTTGATCTCTCGAAGGTCTCGAGCCGTGTCGATGAACAGCTTTCCATCAAGATGGTCTATTTCATGTTGAAAAATCTCGGCAAGTAGTCCTGAGGCGCCTCGGGTAAATTTTTCACCACGTTCGTCGTAAGCCTCTACGGTGACTTTCTCATATCGCTTAATAAAGCCAAATATATTTCGAACAGATAAACACCCCTCTTCGAGCTCGACTTTGCGAGCTGATCGTTTCGTAATTCGAGGATTTATATACACAAGTTGGTTCTGCGGCGACTCTTCAGTGAACGCTTTTGGAGAGACGACGAAGAGTCTTACCGACTGACCAATTTGAGGGGCAGCCAGAGCGATGCCATCTTTTGTAAAGGACAATGTTTTTATCATGTCCTTGATTATGTCTTTTATACCGACAGAAGATATGTCCTTTAGTTTGATCTCCCTCGAAATTTTCCGCAAGAGAGTGTTCTCTTTTTGTAAGATTTCCATCATGGGGCTATTTTACAATATCAAAGTCTAATTTCATATACTCAAGGCTGTCTAACCATTAGGCACCGTCTGTGTCTATGCTAACAAGCACTAGAGCTCTGAACTCTTGTATGGCCTCGGCCAACTCTTGGTCTGGCCAGCTTGTTCCCGGTGTTTTTATAATGAGCCCATCTTTTGTTGCTACCGGGTACCACTTTTCTAGTCTCTGCCTTAGTTGTCCCATTGTCGCCACAGAATTTCTCTGGTCTGAGGGTCTAATTTTTATCATGACTCCAAAGGGTGGGTATGCAAAGGTTTTTCTGTCGACAAGTTCGGCTTTGTAGAAGTCGCCTAGGTGCCTCTTTTGTAGTGCTTGGAATACGGGCTCCTCGATTAGTCTTGTTTGAAGGATTGGGGTAGATCGAGAGAGCGCTCCAAAACGTAGTGCTAGATAGGCGATACGCTCGGGGGTAGAAAAGTGCGGAATAGAGAGCATGTTGTCGAGGCTGATAATTCCCACCTGGTCAAACTGTCGGTCGCAGTGATAGAGCAACATTTCGGTTGCGATCACTATCCGAGGTCCTGGTTGATCGATGGATACGAGGAATTTCTTAACCCCTGAAGCAGTCTTGATATGTTTACTGTCAAAAATAGAGATCGGGATAGTCGGGAACTCTTTCGCGATAAACTCGCGCACCTGCTCAGTACCGATACCGAGCGTCTCAAGTCGCCAACTTCGGCAGATGTTACAGAGCGTGTTACTTGAGGTTTTTATGTTACATGAACGACAAATAAATATTCGCGTACTGTCTGACTGAGAAAAAAGAGTTAACGAACTGTTGCAGGTTCGACATCGTACCAGTGAACCACAGTCGCGACAAATTGTGATTGGTGCGTAACCTGTTCTGTTGACTACGAGTAGTGCCGTTTTATTTTTCAAAAGAGTATCACGCAATGAATCTAAAAGTTGTGCACTAAAAAAAATATTTGAATTTTTAGGACCGATATCTTTTTTTAAATCAACAACAGAAAATAAAAAGGGAAGTGCGAGCGATGAAGAAAAAAGTGGAGTGAGTGTATGTTCGCGAACTTTGTGTGCATCTGAAATACCAATGACGTCGTCCGCAATAATATTTTTAATTTGCAGATCGCGACAAACATTTTTTACAAACGTTTGCGTAGCAACATCACTTGCGTGTAATCGCGGGTACACATCAGTCGCGCGTTCAACAACACAGACTCCGGTGTCGTGTGGCATGTTTAAAAAAAACTGTGGCGTAGAAAAATATACAATCGAATCTTTTTCTAGCATCTCTCCCCGTACTTTATTTTTAGTGTCACCGTTTACAACAACGACTCTGTGCTCGATGCCGATCATGAGCTCGCGCGCAAAACTCTCTTGATCTTTCTTGGAAGGGAAGACGAACATGATTGATTCTTTCCGTGCGAGTGTTTCTCGAATAAGTGTTTTGTAGTACACAAGGCGATCAGCAACAGGCCCATGAAGACTTTGAAGTTCGTGATAGTTTTTCTTTGTATCAATTTGACGAGCAGGGCGGGGAAGCGTCGCGTCGAAAAATTGAGAAAGGAGATTACCTGGCCGAGTTAAAAAGAAGTCTGCTTGCTTGCGTATTGAGTCGACAACCTCTTTCCTCAAGAGTCCTTCATGTACGACAGAGTGTATCTTCTTGAGAGTTACTCCGTGCTTTCGTACGTGCAGTTTTAGGTCGGCGATCGACTGCTGACCGGAGACGATTCCAGGGGTCTGTTTTTTACCTATTTGGATAGTGACGAGAGATCCTACTGGGAGCTTGGTTGAGTGGAAGTAACTAAGGGTACCCAGGGGCACTCTTCCGAGCGGTAGTACGTTGGTTAAAAAATACATATTTAGCAAGCTAATAATCGCAGATTTTTGGGGTTACGTAAACTATTCTCGTGCGTACCAATTTTTCTGAAAACTTATCCACTATTTTGTCTCAGAAATGCTTCAGCTGGCGTCCTTTAGAAGGTACAATAGATAGCGAGGAGAACACACTAACGAATGTCTGAAGAACCCTTAGTTTTCAACGGTAAAAAATATATCTCGTCTAGACGAGCTAGTGAAATCTCGGGTTATCACATCGACTATCTCGGTCAACTTTCAAGGTCAGGAAAAATTGAGTCCGAGATGGTTGGTCGTAACCGCTATGTTTGTGAAGAATCTCTCTTCACATACCTTCACTCGCTTAATGCAAAAATGGGTCCTGAAACCGTTGTTGTTTCGGGTGTAAAAAAAGAGTCTCTGGATGTGCCAAAAAATAAGCCCGAAAGTGACACTAGCATCACTCCTCGATCGGCTTCGATAACCCCAACTTTTTCAAATATTAGTCAGACGTTTGGAAACACGGTTACGCTCCAGTCGAGATTTCCTAACGGACTTTTTGAACGTACTCTTCTTCTTGTTGTCACTGCACTTATCGCAACTACTTTTGCTATGCCACAAACTCGATCCGCCATTGTGGCACTTGTTGAGTCAGTTGGAGGATCTGGGATTTCTGAACGAGCAGATCAAATTTTGGGTCGCTCGTCTTTGACCGCGAGTCCGTACACAACTTCGTTTGATCACAATACACTTGCGCGACTCGATAATCAGTATTTTGCAATTGTACACTCCATACAAGATTTCTTTTTAACGCTTGCGATTAACGTTCGAGAGTTTGTGCTTGGCGTAGGCGATCGTGGGTGGGAAGCGATTAATCGTTTACGTAACAAAGATACGCAAACAGTTCCAACGGTCTTCTCTCCAGTAACGTCAACTACTGAAAATGTGCCTTCTGGAATTTCAGATACGAGCATGTTGTCTGAGGATGAGATTAGAAAAATATTTAATGAAGAGTTGGACAAAAGATTTGCTGAAGGTGAAGCTCCGAAGGAAGGAATGGTCGTTGTGCCGAGTTCGGGCTCTGTCTCCGGAGATGCTGCAATCAAGGAGCGAATTCGTAATTCGTTTTCTGATGAGGTGAAGGTCGAACTTGATGCGTCCAAGACTGCTGGTGTTGTACGACCACAGTTTAAATCTCCAACGGACGACTCGTATATTTTCTTGCTTGTTCCCGTACAACAATAACCATATGCACGAACAATCATCATTTTTCATACACTGGGTTAGCCGATCGTTTATTGTTGGGGTGATCACACTTTTCTTTACCATGCTGCCTTCGCCGGTATTTGGTCAACAGGTGATCAAAGACCAGCTTGTAATAAGTCCAGCAAAGCTTGAGGTCTCTCTTGATCCGGGACAAGAGACGACTGTTCATGTCCGAATTGCGAGTGGTTTTTCTACTCCGGTTACTATTCGAGTCTATACAGAAGATTTAGGACAGAGTAGTGATCCATTTGTGGGGGCAGAGCTTTCTGGGGACTCCAAGAGCCTTACGAGTCTCCGTGGGTATCTCTATCCGCTGATCACAAACTTTACGGTAAAGCCCGGCGAGGTTGTGGCGTTACCAGTAACTATCCGTTTGCC
>CAYGDI010000018.1:0-3682 GCA_964348695.1 uncultured Candidatus Saccharibacteria bacterium
TGACCAGCGTGTTGTATTGGATGACCGGGTTTTCGAGGAACTTCCTCATGGTCAGAGGCAGAACAAAGTCGCCTTCGTAGACCTGGCGATTTGCCTTGTTGTTGACCCGGCGCAGGTTCGACATGAGGCCGAGGTCGGCGAGGCGCCTGGGGCGCATCTCGAACCAGCCGAGGCCATTTGAAGCAGACACATCGCCAAGACCCTGGGTGACCAGGGCGTTGACGAAGTTGGACCACTCGGCCGACGCGATGCCACTCAGCGGGCTGGGGAGCCTGGCCGAGAGCTTGGGCGACTCGAAGTCGTCACCGCGGGCGATGTGGAGGTGGGGTGTCACTACCACCCTCCAGTGGGCAAGAGCCCGAGCGCGTCGATGCGCTTGCCGACCTCGATGGGCGTCGTCAGGTTGGAGTTGCAGAGCTCGCGGGCCATCGCGATCATGTTGTCGTAGCGCTCCCTGTTCTTGCGCTTCTCCTCGGTGCGGTCGGCCTCGCGGGCAGCGCCACCCATGCCCAGGATGAGGCTCGGGTCCTCGCTCGAGCCGTCAGGCCAGCGCAGGAGCGCGTGGTAGGTCGTGCCGCGGCCGGTCTCGCGCCAGATGATGTACGGGACGGCCTCGATGCCGCCGCAGCGGAGCTCGGCGACTCTGAAGCAGGCGAGATTGTCGCAGTTGTGGACGATCGTGCCGTCGGCGAGGATGAAGTTGTGGTTGCCGTCGACCTCGATGCAGGCGACGTGCTCTTCTCCCGCGGGTACGGCGTTCCGGACCGTGGCGTAGCGGACGCCCGGGAGGTCGTCAGCGAGGAGCGCTTCCCTGGAGTGCAGCTTGCTCGCTTTGTCGTTGTACTCGTGGAGGCGCCAGATCGGAGAGGAGCCCGAGCCCCCGTGGTCCTCGTACTGGTACGCGTACGTCGGACGTCCGAGGATGAGCGCTCCGAGACGAAGCTGTTCCATGAGCTCGTCGGACGACGTCGCGTAGATGGCGGAGATGTTAGGGCGCTCGTACTTGCTGGTCTCAGTACCGGGGCGCCATGCGTCTCCGTCACCGTGGCCTTCCATGGCGCGGGCGATGGTCGCTTCATCCGAAGAGAGGATGAACTGCGGGAGACGCTTGGAGAACGAGTCGCGCCCCTGTCCACGCATCATGGCGACGATCGGGTTCGCCGCGCCGCCGTGAAGACGGTACTCCTTGCCGCTGCCCGGGGTCTTGCCCTCGCTCCCGCCGTAGGCGTAGGCGACACCTTCTTCGTGGAGGGAAGCCTCGATCTTGGCGCGTACGGACGGCTTGT
Source organism: uncultured Candidatus Saccharibacteria bacterium (assembly GCA_964348695.1). Classification (GTDB taxonomy): domain Bacteria; phylum Patescibacteriota; class Saccharimonadia; order Saccharimonadales; family Saccharimonadaceae; genus JACPYF01. The sequence goes on from CAYGDI010000018.1 coordinate 1,287, forward strand.
ACTGAGCGATGCGAGTCGCATGCTTGCCGTTGTGGTACCCCTCGGCGGCGTACATGCCCGCGAGGTACGCCTGCGACTGCGAGACCTTGACGGCGTCGAGAGAGGGGATCTTCGCGGCCTGGAGGATTCGCGAGTGCTCCGTGCGCGCGCTCTTCGAGATCCTCCCCTTCTTGTGATCGATGTACGTCTGGACGTACTCACCCATCGTCCGCTCGTTCAGGTGGAGGTTGTGGCGGGGGCCGTCGAGCGTCCAGAAGCGGTGGTCGTTCGTCGCGACCAGGTCGGTGCCGTTGGACAGGCGCGCTCTCGAGACCGGCTTGACACCACCGTCGTGGAAGCCGGTGATCGGCTGGAACTCGTACCGGCACTTCGAGAAGTTGTAGGAGAGCGCCTCGTAGTGCGGGTACACGTGGCGCAACTCGCCCAGCGTGAGAAGCTCGTACATGCCCGTGGAGCAGGAGCGGACGATCACGCGCTGGGAGAGCGGGAAGCAATCGACCTCGCGCTTTTTCAGGATCATCGGGATGTCGCGGAAGACCTCGCAGCCGTGCAGGATCGTCTCGATGACCTCGATCGTCTCCTCGTCGAGGGCCATGTCCTTGGACATGAACTGGACCAGGCGGGCGAGGTGGTCCTCGCTCGGCTTCTTGGTCATCTGGTCTGGCAGCGCGTAGACCACGCCCGAGTCGTAGAGCTTGGGGGTCTTCGGGTTGGCCCTGAGGTACTGGCAGTTGCGGTCCACCAGGACGGCCAAGAGCTTGAGGATCGTGTCCTCGGAGGTCTTGCGGTTGCCTCCCTCGAATAGGCCCGCTCGCCAGATGATGGTGGGCATGCTCACGAGGGCACCGCCTTTTGGGTTGACAAAGCACAGCAGGCGTCATACACTGGCTTTATGAGAGAAAAATCAGGACGCACACGACACTGGCAGGTCATGGCTCGGTTCAACGACGACGAGAAAGAGGCGCTTGACGAACTTGTGAAACAGTTCGAGGCGCTGTTCCCGGGCGCGACGTGGACGCAGAGCGACATCCTGCGGCAGGCACTCAACGCGCTGTACTGCGAGACCTTCCACGAGGACATCGCGACAGTCGTCCGACGCAAGAAAGGAAAAACATCATGAGCGCCCGCCTGTTCACGACCGAGCAAGAAGCCGAAATCGTCCGCCGCTACGCCGCCGGAGAGTCGAGCGAGGTCATCGCCGGGGACATCATCCCTGGCAGGCACGTCGACGGCATCACGGTCAGGAACGTGCTGAAGAGATGCGACGTCGTCCTGCGCAAGGCCGCGCACGAGAGCAACCCCGTCGTCACGGACGAGCAGCGGGAGAGGCTGGTCGTGCTCTGCCGAGACGAGGGGTACACGCTTCAGGAGGCCGCCGACGAGGTCGGGGTCAGCAAGAAGACGGCCTCCCGGGCCGTGTGTGATGCCGGTATGCACCGGGTTGGCGGAAAGCCTCGCACCTGCGAGGTCAACGACGCGGCGTTCGACGTGCTCACGCCCGAGAGTCTGTACTGGATCGGGTTCCTCTTCGCCGACGGGAATGTGCACCAGGACGTGATCAAGGGACCGAGGAAGAGTCGCGCGACCGCAGGTTCTCCCGCACTCAATGTCGGACTCTCGGTTGTCGATCGAGGGCACCTGGAGAAGCTGAGGACGTTCCTCGGGTCCACGCACAAGATCTCGGACCATCCGGCTCACGACAGTGCCCCGACATCCAAGGGCGGTCCCATCGTCAATACTGGTCCGAGCGTCTATCTCAGCGTCCGCTCGAAGCAGTTGTGCGCCGCGCTGCGGTCCTACGGCATCGTCTCGAAGGGCGACCGTGTTCCTGTTTCTGAGGTCGCTGCTTCGCGCGATTTCTGGCGCGGGATGGTTGACGGAGACGGGTCTCTCGGGACGTACACGAGTGGTGGGTACACTTACGTCCGTGTACGCCTCGCCGGACAGATCGCTTTGCTGGGGACCTTCAGTAGGTTCCTGGTTGACCAGCGGCTTGCGCGACTCAACGTCTCCAAAGAGGAGCATATCTGGACGATCGGTACTACGGGCGCTCCCGCCACGGCGATCATCAAGTTCTTGTACGAGAACGCATGCGAATCTCTTGACCGGAAGGCCGAGAGCGCGAGGCTCGCCATTGAACATCAGAGTCAGCAGCAGAGAGATCATTGAGCCTCGAAAAAAGCGAAACGCCGCCGCCATCTTGCGATAGCGGCGGCGTTCAAGTGCAACCTCATGGGTTGGCCGCTAACTACTTGATCTTGTTTCAGATCAAGCGAGCGTCTTCCCATACATCGTCCCCCACATCGTGCCCGTGCTGAGGAAGTTGACCTGGAGCGTGATGACGATCGCCGGCTTGGCCGTCGACCACATGATCCCGGTCCCGAGGGAGTTGATGC
>CAYGDI010000019.1:0-3326 GCA_964348695.1 uncultured Candidatus Saccharibacteria bacterium
GGCCAGATCTTCTTGACCACCACGTACTGCGCAATCGCCCCGCCCACCACCTTGAGGACGGTGGTCCCGAGGATGGGGTCGAGAAGGGCCGTGCCCAGGGACCACTTCGCGAGGAAGGCGTTGAGCAGGCCACCGGCGGCCCCCAGGAGGGTCACGAACGCGACGCCGCCCGGGTCCGTCCCGAAGAACGGGACCCTCTTGGCAGCCGGGCCGCGCAGGAAGTGGGCCGCGACCGCGAGGACGGTCGAGGCGACGTACTTCCAATCCGAGGACTCGATGGCTCGCAGGACGTCTGAAGCGATGTCGGTCTGGGTGGGGTCCATGACGTCTCCTCCTACAGATCCTTCTTCCGCTGCACGTCGGCGCAGTCGTACGCGAACTTGCACTTGATCCGCTCGCAATAGCGCCAGAGCATCTCGCCGCCGCCGTTGTCGTGGTCCTCGATGCCTGGCAGGTAGCCCGCGTGCTTCAGCCAGTTGCGGGCATTCCAGAGGTACTGCTCCCCGTACCCGTAGGCGAACTCGATCGTGTGCACGAGATGTCCGTCGACGTAGATCCTCGCCGAGTGGTACGTGTTGCCCGGGCCCTTGTTGAACCACCGACGCCCGTGGACGGTGATCGAACGGGGCTTCTTCTTCCTGACGACTCTGCTGTTGGCCATGGTCTACCTCGTGTGGTGGTGTGGGTAACGAACTCGCCAGCGGACGGTGAACAGGCTGTTCAGGCCCAGCGGTTTCAACCAGATCCCTCCCCCGTCCATGGGGTCCATGCGCGAGATCGCGCCGGCGACCTGCGCAGGCACGCCACGAGAGAGAAGGCGAGCTGCCGCAGCCTCGGCAAGGGAGCGCGTCTTGAACAGGCGCTCGCTGCCGTAGCGGTCGACGAGTGCGCAGACGAACATGCCGCTGTCGAGCTGCTTGCAGATCGTCGTGCTGCTCAAGATTTTTGAACGGCTGTTGGCCACGGTCAGGCTCTCCTCACGAACTTCGTCCTACCGCGCATCCCACCATCCTCGACCAGCACCACGCCGACCGCCATCTTGTTCAACCGCCGGCACAGACCGACGACGTTCAGGTCCCGCCGGGCCTTGGCCGTGCCCCACCCCATCGACGCGAGGGTGACGTCGTCGACGAACTCCCACCCCGAGGGTCCCTCCTCGAAGAAGTCGAAGTGCGGTTCGGGTGCGCGGTTGTTCACGACTCACCTCGGTCTCTTGGCCTGTACGGGTTCCACCACTGCTTCACGTCGCGAGCGTGGATCTCCTGGCGGAGTTTCAGCGACTCCTCACGCCTCGCTGCCTGCCTCGCCTCGAGGGCCGTCTCGGCGATCCGCTCGTCGATCCCGCGGCCCGCCTCGGCCGAGACGGAGGCGCCGTCCTGGTCGACGACCGAGGAGGGAAACGCGCCCTCCTTCTTCTCGCGCTTGTACCCGCAATCCCGCGCCTCGCGGTAGGTCAAGTGCCTGTGACGACAGACCGCGCCCGAGAGGGCGGACTTGAAGTGGGGACTCGCTGTAGAGCGGCGGTTCATGAGTACCTCGCGGACGCGGGCACGACAAGCGTCACGTCGTAGCTATAGAGATCCCCGCTCAGGCCCATCGGGTCGATGCGGACATCGTGCACGGTGATCGAAACGTCGCTCCAGTCGTCGAGGAAGGACCCGTCGGGGAACTTGTCGGCCCACCCTGCCTCTTCCACCAGTTCGAGTGCCGCATTGTCGTCGATGCTCGACGTTCCCAATTTCCACGCCTCGCCGAGGACCTTGTTGTCGTGCTGCATGACCCTGGACAGACCCCCACTGCCGAAGGACGGTTCCCTATAGCGGAACCGCTTCGTGTACGAGCTGGTGGGGGCGCGGGAGTTCACGAGTAATCCGGCTTGTCGGCCAGCATCAGGTTGTGGGCGTTGATCTTACGCGGCACGAACGTCCTGCCCCGCCACGTCACCTCGAGCGCCTTGGCCTCTTCGGGCGAAAACCAGCTCGTGTCAGCCGACTCGTCCACGCCGACGAAGTCGTCGTCGACGGAGACGACCGTCCACTTGCCATGCGCGTCCTTGCCGGTGTACTGGCCGGTGTTGCGCAGGAACTTGCCCGTGAGGCGGACACGGTCGCCGACCTGGAAGGATGTCTTGCTGCGCGAATTGGCCACGGTCTACCTCGGTCTCGAGCGCGTGGGGTTGTCCAACCAGGCTCGCGGGAACTTCGTCCCTGGTCTCTGCTTGAATCCCAGGTCGCGCAGCACGTCGAGGGCCATGAAGGGGTGCTCGGCGAACACGTCCCCGAGGTGTCCCACGCGGAACTTCGTCTTCGGGTAGCGCACGTTGTGGAGTGCGGGATTCCAGACCCGCGTCTTGGCGTACGACGGTTTCAGGAAGCTCGCGTCAACCTGCGCACGCAGGGCAAACAACTGGTCCCCGTGCCAGGTCAATAGGACGACGTCGCCGGCAGGGCCGACGTACACATCGTCCCGAAACTTCGAGTCGTAGTCGGACCTGTACGGGCCTGACGGATCGCGCGAGTTGGCCATGGCCTACCTCCTACTCCCCGAACCCGCAGGCGGAGCATTCGAACGAAGAACCCAGGTGAGCCCCGTGAAACCACGCCTCGGCGTACTGCGCGATCTGCGACGGTGCCGCGTTGGCTACCTGATCCTGGAGCGCGACAAGCCACCTCCCGCCCTGCTCGGCCCGTAGCTCGCCGGCCGTCGGGAGCCGTGGGACTCCGGCGATCTTCTCGCCCGTGTCGCGAATGACTGGCCGCAGGCGCTTGAGGTCGAGAGCCTTGATGCGGCTGTAGACCAGGTCGGCGATGTAGTCGTCGAGCTGCTCGCGCCAGAACGCCACGCAGGAAGGGGAGAAGGAGTGCTCTTTTTCTCTACGGTTCACGGTCTTGCCTGCATGATGCGAACCCTCAAGGCCACAGCCAATCGGAAGAGGTCATTCCCGGTGAGATTCGACCAGACGAACGGATCTGGAAGACCGGCCTGCTCGCGTGCCTCATCTGTCGCGGCGAGGCCGCAAAGGTCGATCGACTCGTTCCAACGCTCCCGAGCGCGACGTTCCAGTTCCGCACGGGTCGGCAGAGGTTCCCTCGTGTTCACGCAATCCTCCTGAAACCCACGATGTCGTTCCGGTACGCGACCTTCTTGATCTGCATCCGAGCCCCCACCTTCCTCGAGATCTCCACCGTCGTGCACCGCGGCCCGCCCCCGCACTCGCCGATGCACTTGCCGTCGCCGATCAGCATCATGACGTGGTTCACGTGTGCTTCCGTCCCGTAAAAAACAAGGTCCCCGACCACCGTCCCCTTGCCGGACACCCGCGGGAG
>CAYGDI010000020.1:0-3153 GCA_964348695.1 uncultured Candidatus Saccharibacteria bacterium
CGCTGGCGAACAGCGTCGTGTCGCGCTCTCTCCCGCCGTCGCTGCGCATCCGGACCGTGTAGCGGCGGCCGAGGCGGTCGATGATGGGGTCAGTCTTCTTGCGACGTTTGTTCACGACACCATCTCGAACATGTTCTCGTTCAACGCCTTGTAGTCCAGGTCCCGCGACAGCCACTTGAAACCATCGCCCGTCTTCTCGCTGTCCATGCCCTGGGCCCGGATGAAGGCCGCGTACACGCCGCCCTTCTTGCCGCGCTTGGCGATCCAGGACTTCGTGAATGCGACGGCGGCCGAGTAAAGGCCGTAGTCGTTGTCGAGCCACAGGGCGCAGTTCCAGGTGGCGCGGTTCTTCCAGCCGTTGTAGGTGGTGTCGGACTTGGTTCTGGTGTTGGCCATGTCCCTACCTCCAGGCCGTGAAGTCGCCGATGAGCACGTTGTTCGCGCTCATCTTGACGAGGTGGTCGTACTTCTTTTCGTAGTCCCACGTGTTGTAGTCCTTGAGGGACTGCGCGTACGCGGCCACGACCGCTTGGCGGGCCGTGATGCCCTGGTACGTATGCTCGGTGCCCGTCGAGAGGTTCCGGACCACGACCACACCGCGGTCGCGGCCCTCCTGCTTCTTCCACTTCTCGACGTTCGGGTTCTTGCGGGAGTTGGCCACGGTCTACCTCGCCCTCGGCATGTACCAGTTCTCGGTCTTGCCTTCGACCGAGGCCACGTGAGCCCCAAGAAGACGGAGACGGTTCGCGATGTCCTTCGTCTTCTTCGTGCGCTTCCACACGACCGCCCCGTTGGACCAGAGGACGACGTGCGTGGGGTGGGAAGTTGTGCGGGAGTTGGCCATGGTCTACCTCGACATCGCGTAGGAGTCGCGGATCTCGTCCAGGATACTCTTCGCGGCCTCGGTCGCCTTCGTGTCCCCGTGGATGCCCGCCGATCCCCAGTGAGGATACCCGTAGGCCCCGCCGTGGTACTGCGTGTCACCGGTCTGCCAGCCCCAGCCACCCTTGCCGTCCGCACCCACCGTCAACAGGATGCCGGGCTCGTCGTCGTCCGAGTCGTCCGAGACGCGGAACTCGGGCTCGATCTGGGTCTTGATCTGCGCGCAGAGGCGAGCGATCTCCTTGATGGTGGGGAACTTGCCGGAACGACTTCTTGAGTTGGCCACGGTCGTCTCCTACTTCTCGATGCCACGCTTGTCGTAGTTGTCGTAGTTCTCTTCGCCAGGAGGGACCTTCTCGATCTCGTTGCTGCCGCACTTCGTGCAACCACCCAGACCGGGCATGCCTCCGAACTGCCCGAAGTCGAACATGCTCTTCGGTCCCTCGAAGTCGCACTCCTCTTCGTTCTTGCACCGCCAACGACCTGTTGAGGGCTTCTTCTTGCGCTTGTTCGCCATCACCACACCTCCTTCTTGAGGGGCACGCCCTCGCGCTTGGCCCGGGCGAGGAGGGCGCGCATGTGCGTGCCGAGGCGCATGGGCGGGCTGTCGCCCTCGAATTCCGGTTCGTGTGAGAGGTTCCCTTCGGTCCGGCCACTCTTGCCGTTGGTGTCCACCCACTCGACGTAGACCTTCACCTGCCCTGTGTCACTGTAGCGGCGGACGTACGCCTTGGTGATCCTCGCGATGGTGGCCTTGCGGCGTCGGTTGCTCATCGGGTCCTCTTCTCCACGAGGCGGGCCACCGCGTCGAGCGTGTCGGCCGCCGACTCGTCCTGCCCGAGGTACGCCCTCGCGCTCCTAGCGAGGGCGTCGGTCCGGCCACGCAGGACGTGGCCGAGCTGGTTGATCGTGTCGGGGCTCCACTCGTGGTCGAGGTCGCCACCGGGGTAGAGGACCGAGCGGATGAGGGACCGGGTTACGTCCGTAGCAGACTTGGATCGGGAGTTCTTCCTCTCCTTGGAGCGAAGGATGTCCTGCTTCGTCTTCTGCCACGCTACTCGAAGCGGTTCCAGTGCAGCATCGCTGGCGCCTCTCCGCTTCGCTGTGTCGAGCAGTTCAAACGCCCTCTGCTCATGGGTCTTTCTGGAATTCATGAAATCAAGCCCTCCTCCCGCGCCTCGGCGTAGGTGCACAGGTCGTCCTCGTTGAACCAAGCCCTCACCTCGGGGTACTGGCCCTCGAGCACCACGTCGTAGCGGTTGGGCCGCTTGTCGCCGCGCCGCTCCTTGACGGCACGGTCCTTCACGCGACCCGCCGCACCGGTGAAGAAGCCGGGCGCGTGCTTGGCGTAGGCGATGACCACGTCGTCACCGACCTTGAACTTGCTCAGGGGGATGCGGGAGTTGGCCATGGTCTACCTCCGCCCCTTCACGAGCCGGAAGATCTCCTGCTCCTCCGCCTCGGAGAACCCCTTGAGGTGGTAGGACTCCTGCGTCCACTCTCCGGTGCGGTAGTTCGTGTCCCCGTCGGACTGCGTGTACCACTCACCCTTGTGGAAGTGCGAGGACGACGCCTCGACCGGGCCGTGGTCACGGAGCCACTTGGCGGCCTTGCTCGCGATCGTCTCGCCGGTCTCGAGGTCGTAGCGGTCGAGGGTGATCCTCTCCCCGCGCTTGTCCACCCACCCGTGCTCCTCGCCGTGGTCGCCGTCGTCCTCGTCCGCAGGCGTGATGGTCGTGAAGGTCGTCGCGATGCGACGATCTCGCCTGGGGCGGCGGTGGTGCTGGAGAGTGCGGGAGTTCGACACGGTCTACCTCCGCCTCGACTTCTTGAGCAGGCGCCTCGTCACGATCCGTCCCGTGGTCCCCGTGTAGATGTCCTCGGCCGTCTTGTTGTAGACGGCGTTGGGGTCGTAGCCCGGGCCCTGCCCCTCGCGGCGGATGTCCCGGCTCTTCACGCGGTAGGCGATCTCCTCCGCGCGCGGCGGGTAGCCGACGTCGGCCACCTCGGGCACGTGCTTCACCCACCCGACCACCTTCATGTCGGAGATGCCGTGCGAACTCTCGTGCACGTCGCCTCTCTTGCCGTAGGTCTGGACGACGGCCTGGCGCCCGTAGGCGCGCGAGAAGTCGTCGAGCGGCTCGAGGCGCAGGACCACGCCCTTGCCGCCACCGTGAAGGGTCACGACAGCGCCTCGCGCGATCAGGTCGCCCCAGCGGTTGTAGGTGTTGCTCCTCGACTTGGGAGGGTTTGCTCGGCGGTTGGCCACGG
>CAYGDI010000021.1:0-3025 GCA_964348695.1 uncultured Candidatus Saccharibacteria bacterium
TGGGGATGATCGAGGAGCTGGGGACGTTCGTCGATACCAACTCCACCCGGTTCGCACTCGGCACCTCCCTATTCCTGAACCTCCTGCCTGATGGCTCGACCGTTGCGGCCACCGCTGCGGCGATCATTGAGACCGGTGGGCAACCAGCGACTCACACGATCGGGGGGTCGACCCGCCCGGCATGGGAAGTAGCAAGGGTTCAGGTGCTCTGTCGGTCCACCTCGTCGGTCACCGCGAGGGCCAACGCTGACGCCGCATGGACGATGCTCGAAGGCGTGCAGAACCAGGCGCTCAGCGGCTCGACATACCTCCGAGTGTCCACCCTGCAATCCCCATTTCTGGCATGGCGAGACGACCTCGCCCGGCCTGTCTTTGCGTTCAACGCGGAGTGTTGGCGGCGGCGGTGAGCGGGGTGGCGGTTGACCAAGGGGCCTACGGTGCGCCCGCTCTGCCTACCCTGGACACGAACCCTCGCTGCGATGCTTGTGGGCGTCGTCTGGCCGAGTACCTAACTCGCCCCTATTCCCTCACCTGCCCACGGTGTAAGAACCGCTGCGAAGCTCGGTAGCTGCGCTACTATTGCGCTAGTGGCCTGAGCGGCCCGAACCTCTCCGAGACGCAGCGCCCCCCGCGGACCAGACGACCAGCCAGACGGGCTGCTCTCGACGTGCCCGGAGGGGTCGATGAGAGTAAAAAGCCTGATAGGCGGGGCAGTCGGGGACAAGGCACACGAGCCTGGCGATGTCATCGAATGCACCCACGCCCAAGCGCAAGCATGGATCGATGCGGGGATCGCTGAACCGCTAGAGACCAAGACCAAGCGCCAGCCCACCTCCACCGACGATGGGGAGGGCGCGTAATGGCGACCTTCGTCCACGGCAAGAGCACCCGAGTCCTGCTCGGACGCTACGACATGAGCCCGTTTCTCACCGAGGCGTCCGTCGATGCGTCGATCGATGCTCCCGAGACATCAGCATTCGGATCGTCTCACAAGACGTACCTAGCCGGTGGCCTGGGCGATGTAACGGCATCGTTCAGCGGCCTCTACTCATTCGGCACCACTGCCGACTCGACCGGCTCGGCTTCCACGCACATCGTCCAGGTGCTCGACACCATGCTCGGCGGGTCAACGCGCTTCGTAACGACTGTCCTGCCGTCCGGCTACACCGCGGGCGCTAGGGCGTTGCTCCTGACCGGCGATGTCACGGCCTATGCGATATCGGCACCCGTGGACGACGTAGTGAAGACCTCGCTGGAGCTCCAAGGCAGCGATGGTTACGACGGCGGGCGGCTGCTTCGAGCGCTAACCGCCTCCACGTCCACAGGCTCAGGCTCGGCAGTGGCAAGCATCGGCACCACTTCGGCGGGCGGATCCACCGGAGGCGGCGTCTTCCACCTCCACGTCACCGCTGAGCGCAACGTCACGACGGCCACGGTCAAGGTCCAGCACTCCACCTCGGGGTCCACCTGGGCCGATTTAACGGCCTTCACGGCGACCACAGGGGTAACAGCCCAGCGGTCCACCGTGGCGGGGACGATCAAGGAACAGCTCAGGGCCACGCTTAGCACTCTCACGGAGGGAGCGACGGGCGGGTCGCTGACATGGGCAGTGGCCGGAGCACGTCGAGGCATTTACAAGACATAGGAGGAAAGCATCATGGCAGTCACGTTTAGGCACGGTAAGGGAGCGAACCTCAAGATCGCCAACGCTGCGGGGTCGCTGGTCAACCTCTCCAGCGGTATCGACGACATGAGCATCGACCGCAGTCTCGACACGTCGGAGGTCTCCTCGTTCGGAGACAACGACAAGAGCTATATCGCCGGGCTGCGTGGTGCGACCATCTCGTTCTCGGGCATGTTCGCATCGACCCACGCGGAGATCCTTGATGGCATCTTCGGCCACACGACCAACCCCGGATTCGAGTTCAGCCCTGACGGGTCCACCGCAGCGGGACGCCACCTGCTCACAGGAACGGGCATCCTCACCAGCCTCAACTACGGGGCGAAGGTGGATGACCGGGTGACTGTGAGCGGAGAGTTCCTGGTAAGCGGAGCGGTCACGAGTACGAACCACTGATAGCCAACCGACAGGAGAGAGCCCATGAGTTCCATACGAGACGCCATCAAGGCTGCCAACGACCTACAGACGGAGTTGGTAACGGTCCCCGAATGGGACGATGTTGTGGTCGAGGTGCGTTCGATGTCCGCCGCCGTGAGGGTTCGCACCCTTAAGGCAGCGCGGGCGTTCGACCCAGACACCGATGCCGTAGCCCTTTACCCGCGCCTTGCCATCGAGTGTTGCTACGACCCCGAGACGGGCGAGAAGCTATTCGACGCCGAGGACGAGGAGTGGCTTGCCGAGAAGTCCGTCAAGGCGTTGGAGCGGTTGGCGACGGTCGCGATGAAGGTCTCATCCCTGGGTGACGACGCGGTGGAAGTGGGAAAAGACAGCTCCTCTCCAACCCCGACGAGCGATACCTCTACGTCCTCGCCGAGCGACTAGGCATGACGGTCGCGGAGTTGTCGGGCTCCATGTCGTCGGCTGAGCTGACGATGTGGGTAGCTCATGACGCCCTGACTGCTGCTGACGCCGAGCACGAGAACGCAATGGCAGAGCAACGGGCCAAGAGGCGTCGCTGATGTCTGTCAACGTCGGCACCCTCGTCGCCCGGCTGGAAGCGAACACGACCGACTTCGATCGGGGCCTAGCCGGCGCGGGCAAGAGCGCCGATTCCTTCGGGGCCAGGTTCGGTTCTGCAGCCAAGGGCGGGGCTGCTGCTGCCGTAGCGGCCGTGGTGGCGTTCGGGATCAAGTCGACTCAGAGCTTCATCAGCTTTGAGAAGCAAATGAACGAAGTCTTCACCCTCCTGCCCGGCATCTCCCGCGATGCAATGGATGACATGACCGGCCAGGTCAAGGACTTCTCCAAGGAGTTCGGAGTCCTACCCCAGAAGGTGGTCCCGGCGCTGTATCAGGCGCTCTCAAGCGGGGTGCCGAAAGAGAACGTGTTTGCGTTCCTAGAGCA
>CAYGDI010000022.1:0-2911 GCA_964348695.1 uncultured Candidatus Saccharibacteria bacterium
TGCTCCCAGAACGGGCCGCTCTTGCGTTCCACGTACAAGTCAATGTCGGTGGCCACGGTCTACTCCCTCCTCTTCGGCGAGTTGAAGGACCGCGAATTCACGGCTCACGCCTCGAGAAGCAGGACCCGACTTCTCGATACAAATCGTCCTGGTTCCACCCTTTGGACACCAACAGACCGTGCTTCTCGTCGTCAACCACCATGATCATGTGGTGCTCGCTGATGATCCTCCAGTCCGGTCGCTGCGCGCAGAAGGCGACGATGTCCCGGACCACTCGCGCCTGGTGCGCGACGTCGGCCTCGTGCACGAGCCCGCACTTCTTGTTCAAGAAGTCGGTCAATTCCCCTGCGGGGTCAGCGGACCAGAGGGCGAGCGAGACATCGTCCTCGTACCAGGGGCCGGAACCGAGGTCGTAGCCCTCCTTGGTGGCGTCGGAGATGAGGTAGTAGTTGGTGCTCATAGACGGTACTCCGGCAACCGCCGCAGCCTCGCCCCGAGCTGGCAGATGGCCTCGTGGAAGTCGGAGGACAAGTGGTCGCTCACGTGCTCGTGGGCGAACTCGTGCAGGAGCAGGGCGTCCACCTGGACCGAGTTCCAACCGCCGTCGAAGAAATCCTTGGGCAGGCCGTCGCGGTTCAGGGTGAGGACGCCCGACTTCCCGTAGGTCGCGGCCACGCCCCAGCCGGGTTCAGCCGCGACCTGGACCTTGACGCTGCGACCGAGGAGCTGCACGGCGAGCCATTTGGCGTACACCGCGACATGATGCATCGCATCGGTCCACTCGGACAACGGGATGAGATTGAGCTTCTCCCCGTCCGGCGAATAGGGCTTGGGTGAGGGCGTGACCTTGCCCGCCGGCAGGATGGCCTCGGCCCGCCGGGCGTTTGTCCACTCCTCGCCCGACATCATGCCACCATGGACCACGACATAGCCCTTCGACACGGCGATCTTGTTGGCCTCAGGGTCGCTCGGGTCATGCGAGACGCGCTTCTCTCCAAAGCGCAGGTCGAGGACCCTCCGGACGGCCTCGTCGGTGGCCTCGGGGCTCCCCGCGGCATCCCTCACCCACCCGCTCGAGGCGTCGGCGGGAGACAAGTAGTCGTGCATCGCATTGACGACCAGGGCGCGGACCTCGCGAAGGAACGCGGGCGGGGCGTTGTCGCGCGACATCGTGAGCGGGACCTTCTGCCCGCAGTCGACGTGCCAGCGGCAATCGTGCTCGACAACTGGGATGCCGAGTTCGTAGAGCGACGGGGTCTCTCCATCGAGCGGCTCGTAGACGTGGACTGCGGTCTTGCGCCTCGTGCGCCGCAGGACGCCGTCCTCGTCGGCGATCTCGGTCGGCAGGGCGGCCTCGATCGTGGCGAGGGGCTTGCGAACCTCGATCACCTCGCCATTAACCGCTGTGACGCACGTCGAGGGCGGGATGAGGAACTTCAGGGCGAGCAGCACCTCGGCGTGCTCGGCGCGGGTCATCCGCATGAGGCCCCAGAAGCGCGAACCTGCCTCGCGCCTCGCCCTCGACTTGCGTCGACCTGCGCCGTCGAAGGTCACCGTCCCGGTCGTGGTCTCGATCACGGCTCTGTCACACAGCGAGAGGACCAGCTTCTCCCCGAGGTTGAACCTCCCCCTCTTGTCGACCCTGCCCTTCTTGTCGCTCTCGGCGAAGAGCGTAAAGGCGTGGGAGAGGTCCTTGAAGCCGTCCGGGTCGTCGTCGACGACCTCCACCTCGACGTGAGGGGAGCTAGGGACCGGGCGAAGGAACACGTCGACGCGGGAGGCGCCCGTGTCCCAGGCGTTCTGCACCAGCTCGTGGACCACGACGGCCCGGGGACGGCCGTGGAGGAGCTTGGACAGACCTTGCTTGTCGACCTCGAACCAGTTCATCACGACGCCTTCCTGCTGCGCAGGGCTTGTTCGTTGTTCTCAGCGTCGATGAGCCTCCCCACCACGATCGCCCGCGCATCGAGAGCGATGCGGAGAGCCTTGCTCGCCTCCTCGACAGCAGCTTCCGCCACGTCACAGGCGCGGCATGCTGCCTCACGCGCCTTGATCGCGTCGGCGATCTCGAACCAGTCGACGAGTCCGTTGGGTTCGACGCGGCCGATGTTCTTCGAGCCGCGCATGATCAAGGCCACGCGACGGGAAGAAACACACACCTTGCGCGCGTTGTCGATGGTGTCGTGTTGCTTGTGGAGGAGGTGATCTCTGTCGTAGAAGTGGAGCAGGTAGCTCTCGTTGTCCGTGTCGAGGGACTGTGGCATCGGCGATCTCCTGACGTTGAAGATGCCATCATACGACCTGTTTGAGAACTCGTCAACAACAAATCGTACACCGTCGGTGACGCGCGCTTCAAGCAGGCGGTTCCTGATCCGTCCGACTCCACGACACCGACCTCCCGCACAGCGAACTCACGTCCTCGTAGGTACCGTCCGGCAACCTGACACGGCAGGTGAACGGCACCCCACCATCGGCGCTACGGTTCATCACCAGCACGACCTCGGCCGCTAACCCCTGACGGCGCAACTCGGCGACCCTCCACGCGCACAGGGAGTCGACATCTCCTTCTCCACGAGCGATACAGGAGGACTCGGTCGCGTACTGGTCCGCCCGGTCGAGGAGGTAGGCGGCGACCTCGACCAGGACGCCGGGGACCTCGCCCGACAGGGGCAACATCCTCGAGGCGCGGACTTCGTTGAGAAGGGACTCGACGTCGTCGAGACGGAGGCTGACCACACGTACGTCGTCGCGCTTACCTCAATCTTCTCCATGAGGACGGAGACGGCCATGTTGGACAGGCGGGCCACTAAACCACCTTCAAGCGCAGGAGCAGCGCCCTCGTCTCGGCGGAGAACGCGGACACAGGCACCCCGAGCTTGCCCTTGAAGAGGCCGGAGAGCACCTCGACCTC
>CAYGDI010000023.1:0-2740 GCA_964348695.1 uncultured Candidatus Saccharibacteria bacterium
GTTCTGGGGCACCACCTTCAACACGGCGACCATCTCGGCAGCGTCAACCGGCTCCCCCGGTGGCACGCCCGGAGGCACCGTAGCCCTTACACTGGTCGGCGCGTCGACCTCACAGTGGGCGCTGGTGGCTGGCACAACCTTCAACTGGGACTTGTCGGCTTCCACTGGTTCAACTTCCATAGCCTGATACACAAAGGAGAGTGCCTGTGAGCACCAAGGCCAAGCCCGAGGCCGATGTCCCCGAGGCACGACCAGAACGCAAGATCGCAATCGTCGGCTTCACCAGCTCGCGCAATGAAGCGCCCTGGGACGACCCGACCTTCGAGAAGTGGTTGTGCAACAACCTCTGGAAGTTCGCACCCGAAGGCAAGTGGGACCGGCTCTATGACCTCCACGAGCACCACAACATCATTAAGGACGCCGAGCACGCGGCCTACCTAGCCCGCTGCGAGAAGCCCGTCTACGTCTTCGAGCCGCAGCCGGAATGGCCCACCTCTGTCGCGTTCCCCAAAGAGCCGATCCTCGACACCTTGGGCCGGTACTTCACCAACTCGATCTCGTGGATGATTGCGCACGCACTCATGGAAGGCGTTACCGAGCTGCACATCTACGGCGTGGATTTGGCGCAAGGCACGGAATATGCGGCGCAAAGGCCATCGGCGGAGTACCACCTCGGGATCGCCGTCGGCATGGGCGTCAAGGTCTACATCCCGCCATCGTCCGACCTACTCCATGCGGGCACCCTCTACGGCGTCGAGGACGATTCCTGGCTTCACACCCGGATTGCGACCCGTGAGAAGGAACTGGTCACACAGATGGCCCAGCTACACGAGCAGGTAAACCAAGGGCACCTGCGCCTGTCCCAGCTCCAAGGGGCGCTCGAAGCTACCCGCTATTTCGGCACCGTTGCCACATCTCCCCGCGGGGTGCGCGAGGCGGGGGACGCCGGGGGGGTATCCTTGCCAGTGGAACCAACAGGAGAACAGACCCATGAGGGATAAAGCATCACTAGAGTTATTGCCTTCGCTCAACTCGACGGCTGACCGCACGTCTCGGGTCATAGCGAACACTGGCTATCAGTTCGGGCAGTTCGTGACCAACATCACGGCGAGGGCATCCACGGACGCCGGTCCGGTTGTGAGCGTCCAGGGCCTTGTGCCTGGGACCACGGGCACGTTCTACACCGTCCTGTCCTCGACCGCCATAGGCACCTCGTCCACCGCTGACGCGGTAACGGAGATCATGCAGGTGGGGCCGGGGTGGTCCACGTCCGCCAACAAGAGGGCGGCGGCGATCCTGCCAAGCCAGTTCCGGGTCATTACGACCTACGCCTCCACGACGGACACGACCTACTCCGTCGGCGTGCATCTGGCCTGACATGCCCTACGGCGGCACACCGTCATCCGACGCCAGCGATGCTGTGCGTCTCCTCGTCGGCGATATAGGCACCACCACGGCCACTCAGTTCTTGGCCGATGCCGATTACGACTACTTCATCTCGCTCACCCCGAACCACTACGCCGCGGCCATCCTCGCAGCGAACAGTCTGGCTGCGCTCAACGGTGGGCGTGGGCTGACCAAGAGCATCGGCGACCTGAGCTACACCCTCGGCAACGCAGCCCACTACCGGGCACTAGCCAAGACGTTCGAGATGCGCCAAGCGGCGGGGGTCTCACCCTTCGCCGGCGGGATCTCCAAAGCGTCCAAGGCCACGGCGGTGGCGGATACGGACAGAGTGGAGCCTGCGTTCGTTCGTGGGCAGTTCGACAATCCGGCGGCGGGCACCGAGTCCACATGAGTTGGGAGTCGGCAACCTTCCTTACGATGATGCCGTCGACCGTCCAGATTGCAGGTCGCTCGGCTCATTCCAACTATGGCGAGCCCACCTATGGCTCGAACACGTCCTACCGTGCCCGGATCGTGGACAAGCCCCGGTTCGTGCGGGTGGACGACTCGCACACCTTGGCGATCCAAACGGAGGTGTGGCTGGCCTCAACGGGCGGCACCATTACCGTCGATGACCGGATCACCCTCCCCGACGGCACCACCCCCCCGATAGCCCAGGTGCGTCGGTATGGTGACTCCCAGGGGCCGCACCACGTCAAGCTGCTGTTGGGTACGGGGGGGGGGTTGAGGTAATGGCCGGAGGTATGAGGATCGAAGGACTGCCTGCGCTCAAGGCGGCTCTAGCGGCCGCTGGACGGCGTGGCACGGATGCCCTGGCGTCCGCTATGGCCGACGAGGCGGACATCATCATGGAGGAATCCAAGAGACGCGCGCCCGTGGACCGCGGCCCCCTCCGAGCTTCCGGGGTGGTCCTGCCTCCCGAGAAGCGAGGAGGCTCCGTCTCCATCGAGATGGGCTACGGCGGGGCTGCTTCGGCCTACGCCCTGCGCCAACACGAGGAGACGAGCTACCGGCACACGGTCGGCGAGGCCAAGTATCTGGAGCGCCCGGTGTTGGAGCACGCGCCCAAACTGGCGGGCAACCTTGCCAAGCGCATTAGAGCGGCGGTGGAGCACGTATGATGCACGACCTCCGCTGTTCTGGTCACACGTCCCGTGGGGACTGCCACAGGCTCTTAGGGCGGGTCACAGACGCTATGACGGTGGTTGAGATTAAGTGTTCAGCATGCAAGGAAGTCACGCAGTTCCCGCTCGCCTCATCGTCGACGGCGGCCTGACATGGGGATGATCGAGGAGCTGGGGACGTTCGTCGATACCAACTCCACCCGGTTCGC
>CAYGDI010000024.1:0-2733 GCA_964348695.1 uncultured Candidatus Saccharibacteria bacterium
CCCGAGAACGGCCCTTCCTTGGCGGGGGAAAAGGGAAGGAGATTGCGGGCCGTGCTCAGAATGCCACCGATGACGCCAGTAATGTCTAGGGCCTTGTTCTTAATCCCGTCGATCAAGCCTTGGATGATCTTCTTTCCAGACTCGTAAAGCATCTTGCCGACATCGCCCAGCGCCCCAATGATCTTGCCCGGGAGGTCCGTCACCCATTTAACAAGGTCCTCCCAGATGCTTATGGCACCATCCTTGACGTTCCCTGCTTGATTCTTGATGAAATCCCACATGCCAGACAACACCCCCAATACGCGGCCAGGGATAGCCCCGAGAAATGCCACGACTGCATCCCAGACTTCGACAATCCAGTCTTTCACCGCGGCAGCGCCCTCTTTGATCGTGTCCCAGTTCTTAACAATGGCGAGCACAGCAAGGCCGAACGGACCAGTCAAGATGGCTAACAGGAGGGGCCAGTTCTCCCGTATCCAGTCAATAACCTGTCCGGTTTTCTCTTTGATCGTGTCCCAGTTCTTGACAACCACGGCGACGAGGGCGACTACCCCTGCGATCAACAGCCCTATGGGGCCGAGAGCAATCAACCACGAAGCGGCGACGACGACTGCGGACGCCATTGCTTGCACGCCCATAAGCACCCATGCAGCAATAGCAAGGCCGATTTGGAACGACGTGATCGCCACAGACGCGATGGCCTCTAACTTCTGTAGGACAAACGATGCAACAACCTTGCCCCCTGCGATGGTGGCCTGGACCCCCATCTTGATCAAAGCGGGGCCGAACACCACGGCAAGGAACGCTGCAACAGGCTTGGCCGTATCAAGAGCGACACCCATTTCGTCTCCCCATTTACCCATGCCAAGAATGAATGTAGCTATGGCAGCCCCGCCGTCTTCCATAGCACGGCTGATATGCGCTTTCAGCTCTGCGTACTTCTGGCCAGCAGCGTTCACGCCCTCCGTCTGCTCTTTGAACGCCGCCCCGCTCGCTCCCGCGGCATTGCCCATCTCTGCGAGCTTTTGCCGCAAGACCTCCGCTTGAGGGCCAGACAAAGAGAGCGCTAGCGTCTGGCCCTCGATCGATCCGATGAACGACTGCAATGGCTTCCCGCTCTTTTCCGCGGCAGCAACAATAAGATCGATCGTTCCGGCAAGTCCTTTCTGCTCGATCAGCGCCTCGCCTGAAGCGACCTTGTTCTGCTTGAACAGTGCTGTCATTGAATCGGTAGGAGCCATCAGCGATTGCATGACGCCCCGAAGTTGTGTCGCTACCTCTGCCGCGCCGCCAGTTACTCCTGTTCCTGTCGCCATGACAGCGAACAGTTCCTCTTGTTTAACTCCGAGCGCAGCCGTCAATGGCGTGACTGTACCAATCGCCCCGGCCAGCTCGGGAAAGGTGGTTTGCCCGAGGCGCACGGTCATCGCAGCGAGGTCCGACACGTGCTGGACTGCCCCGCTGGAAGTGTCGCCATAGCCTTTCGTCACTGCTGATGTCAGGGCGATAGCATCGCTAACGGACGCTACCCCGCCCTTCGCTGCCTCGGCGTTGATGCGCAAGATGTCCATCGTGTCAGCGGTATCGCCGAAGGCCGACACCACCTGATAGAGACCTGCTGCCATATCGCCGGACGAACCTCCGACATCAATGGCCAACTGCTGAACCGAGTTGCCCATCGCTTTGATTTTTTCTGTGTTCCCGGGAATAAGCGAACCAACATTCGCCATCGCTGCACCGAAAGTAAATGAGGCGTTGACTGCCGAAACGCCCATAGCAAGCAGAGCAGCGCCCCCGACAACCGCCCCAGCTTTAATCTTCGCGCCGAGGTCACCCGACATCGCACCCGCTCTTCGCATGCCCGCGTCAAAATCGGTCGTATCGGCGCTCAACCTAGCGGTAAGTTCCGCAACCGTCACTGACACGTCAGCGCCTAGCGCGAGATCGCTGGTCGGCCATTTGTGCCTCGTGTTCCCGCTCTGCCGCGGTCAGTGAGTCGTGCGCGATCCAGTTTGTCAGCTCCGCCGACGACATGCGCGCGCCCAACTCGCCCGCGGTCATGCCTAGCCGTTCGGCGAGGATGTAGAGATATCGTTCGTCTGGCCGGAGGAGGAAGAGTCTTTTCCCGCCTCCACCGCCTCAGAGTCAAGTCCTCCAACCTTCATAGCAGCCGTTCCCAGGCGGTCTAAAGCTGTCGGGGACTTTCCCATCAGCGCGTCGATGTCCTCCGTGGTGAATAGCTTCTCGCCTGTCTCAGGATCAAAGACCGTATCAATGATGAGGCGGGGATACAGGACAGCCGCGTCCGTGTTTCCATCCAGCGCCCCCGCGTCTTTCAGTAGGCTCATACGTTGTGCCGCGGACATCGACCTCAGCTCGACGGTTACGCCCCACTCGGGGACTTCGACCAACAGTTTCGATGTGTCGTCGGCTTGGAGGATTATGTCTCTCAAGGTGCTCATTGGCTCTCTCCTTCGTTTAGTGGTTCGTGCTAGTGCGGCACGCGCTCAGTTGCTGTGGTTGGTACCTAATGATTTGTACTCGTGACCGCGCCGGAGACTAGAAACTCTCCGGACATCGTGACCTTGTCGCCGACTGAAGCTCCGTAGTTCAGCGACGTAAGTATTCCTGTGCCGGTCAGCAAGTGCCGCCCTGCGGCAGTCGACCCGTCGGGCGAAAATTCAAAGCCCGGGTTGGTCGTGTGGCCAAAGATGCCATCAAGGATCTCCGCGT
>CAYGDI010000025.1:0-2692 GCA_964348695.1 uncultured Candidatus Saccharibacteria bacterium
CCTTTAAATACATTCTTTCGGTCATCACAATATCAGCTCTGCCCCTTTTGTTTATCAAACCAAATATAAAACATCGATTAAGCAAGTATAGAGGCGTCGGACTTGGTTTAATAATAAGTCTACTTATTATTGGCTCTACAATTACCAGTAGCGCATTCTCAATTCTATTCGCACTCACACTCGTTACTTTTTTCAATATGTCAGTCTTACAGATGACTGCGCTCCGACGTTTACTTGGTGTCGTACAGTCAGTAGTGCTGTTCATAGCATTTACAGTACAGGGCTATTTCATCTGGCAACATGCTGTAGCTGGATTTATAGGTGGAAGTATCGGCAGTTATATTGGTACAAAATATGCAGTGAAAAGAGGTGAAACGTTTGCGAAATATGCTCTAACGATCATGTCATTAGTTGGTGCTATAGCGCTGCTGGCTTAGAAAGATTTTGTTGATTTGAGATTCTAACTATCCAGCAATTTTTTGATACTTTGAATGAGGCCTTTACCAACTGTATCAGTTAGAAAGAAGGCGAACCTATCCGGATTAGACTCAAGCTCCACTACTAATGTATCGACATCAAATACTTCAAAGCCTGCACCTTCTTCGTCTTCAACCTTCAAATCCTCGACAGTTCCCTCGAACTTATATGCGTATAACGCACGCATTGCATTGCTCAGATAGTCACCCTGCACATAATCTGCTCTAACGACGCCAAAGCTCTTTAGATCTTCTGGCGATACCTCTATTCCTGTTTCTTCAAACGTTTCTCGCGCGGCGGCTTCTAAGTACGACTGTCCGCTGGCTACATGCCCGCTCGCCGTTGTGGTGAGCTTGCCTGGGTCGTTCTTTTTGATATCACTTCGCTTTTGTAGGATAACTTCTCGATTAGCTGTGTAGAAACAAACATATACAAGACGACACACTAGACCCTCGCGGTGTACACGGTCACGTTTTGCCTGTCCTATTATTTCGTCATTGTCATTTACAATGTCTAATATTTCACTCATACATTTTATTATATCAACTTATGATTCAGTCCGGGTACTTAGTATTCTTATTTGCTATTATTGAGCTATGAGCCAAGCTGGTGAGATTAAAAGACCCGCACCTGACGATGCAGAAATTCTTTTTGTACTCTATCGTATCAAAAAGAATTAGTATTTGGTTTGTACAAATGATATGATTTTCATGATGGGTAATAACAAAACGATTGCCAGGATAGTAGGAATACTCTTTATAATCGGCACCGCTGCAGGCATTGCAAGTGCGATATCTACTTTTAACATCTTGAATAGCTCTGACTATTTAAAAATGATCTCTGAAAACGAGACCATGATGATAATAGGCGCTTTGTTAGTGATGATAATGGCACTATCATTATCAATGATTCCTGTTGTTTTATATCCAATTTTTAGAAAATACAATGAAATTTTAGCTCTAGGTGCAGTTTTATTCCGTGGAGCATTAGAAGCAGTTGCCTATATAGCCATCGTACTGACTTGGCTAGCGCTAGTGTCACTCAGTAGAGAATTCACAGATGCAGGTGTTGCAGAGGCATTAATAATGCAAAATGGTATGGGTGATTTGCTGATGCATCTCGAGGATTGGATCACCCACATTTTAGCAATTGTCTTTAGCCTAGGAGCATTAATGATCTACTGGCTGTTTTATGTTTCTAGACTAATCCCTAAATGGCTGTCGGTTTGGGGTTTAGTAGGAGCTGTGCTGTACCTATTTTCTCCGCTAATAGCGATGTTAGGGATTGAAGGATTTGGTGTGCTCATGGCTCCTTTAGCTATCCAAGAAATGACACTAGCATTGTGGCTGATCATCAAAGGCTTTACGCCTGGTGTAGCTCGCAAACATTCTAGAGAGAATGCTTTGGGTGCTTAAAAAGTTATATGAGCGATTTTCATAACAAACGAGCCGCAGAAATCATAAATAAAATACTGTATGCAACCATTGCTACTGTTTCCGACGAAGGCCAACCTTGGAACAGCCCAGTTTATAGCGGTTTTGATAACGAGCTTAACTTTTACTGGTCATCTGACAAAGACAGCCAACATTCAAAGAATATCTGTGCTAATGGTAGAGTTTTTATCGTTATCTATGACTCTACGGCCGAAGCAGGCAGTGGCGAAGGTGTATATATACAGGCTAAGGCAAAAGAGTTAGATGAAGATGCAGAAATAATTGTAGCTAGACGAACTACGCAAACCCGCAAAGGGCAGCTCTCTGAGATGACCGGGGATGAGGCAGAAAAGTTTAAAGGTGACTCAGTACGCCGTGTTTACAAAGCTACCCCACAAAAAATCTGGATGAACGGTGACGAACTTGATGACAACGGTAAATATATCAGAGATATGAGAGTTGAAGTTACATTACATGCCACAAGATAGCCATGGAGCCAAAATTAAAAGAGCCGCACCCGATGATGCAGAAATTATTTGCGACATCAGGGATAAGGCCTGGATTGATGCTTATCCGAACCCAGAACTAGGCATCACCGCAAAAGATATAGAAATAAATGCCAAAGGCCTGCATGGCGAATTTGTACGGAAACGAATTGCGTGGTTCAAAGACAAACTAGCAAAGAATGAAGAAAACTGGATATGCTTCGTAGCGCAAACTAATAACGCAACTGTAGGTTTCGTGGTCGCATCTACCGAAGATAACGGCAGAAAATTCATCAA
>CAYGDI010000026.1:0-2599 GCA_964348695.1 uncultured Candidatus Saccharibacteria bacterium
GAGCTAAGGAAACATATACCTATCAAGTTTTAGAATGGACTAAACCGACAACCGACCAACAATGGGCGGAGGATAATAAAAAGGAAAGTTTAAACTTCCGAACCGATAAAGAACTCCAAACAATGCTAGAAAGCCATCAAGCGAAACTAGAAAGATTAACCGCCGACTACGCTCCCCAAATCAAATATCCCGATTCTCTCCGAGCCGAGTTTGAAAAGAGTGGAATGGACGCTCAAGAAGTAGAGAAACAAACCAACGAGAAACTAGCCAATATGAAATGGGAGCTTGATAAAATGAATCAGTCGATAGAGCGTATGCAGAAAGAAATTGAATTGAGAAGCAAGGAAGATATAGACCGAACCGAGGACTTAAACTATATAAAAAATAGCCCATATCAAAAATGAAAAAATACTTATTAATTACAATTTTTGGACTAATGTTCTGGGGAAACAATGCTTTTTCTGCTACTTTTTATATTGATGGTGGTTGTGGAACACCAGGGGATGGAACTACCCCGACTTGCGATGGGGACGCTAATGATAGTTACGATGACCTAGATGATTTTACTGAAGCTGCTAGGACGGCAGGGGACATAGCTAAAGCAAGGCGAAGTGCTACGGCAACAGACAATGGGACAGATTTAACCTTTACCTCTAGTGGAACCGTAAATACCCCAATAACCCTCGAGGCCGACTACGATAATGTATGGGGAGATTTTGCGTCTTCCTCCCAAACCTACACAGTAACTCGTGGGGCGAAACAACTAACCGCCTCTACTACCATATCTGATATTGCCGCCGGAGATTGGATATATGTTTATAATGATAAAACAAGAAGGAGAGATTTCGCCTATGAAGTTGCATCAGTTGTAGATACTGTTCTCACCCTTTATTTGCCCTACAAAGGTGATAACCCGGGAGCCGGACGAACTCTTACTATAATGCCAGATGCTCCATTCTGGAATGTAACAACAGGAGATTTTCAATGGAGTAGTAATAATGATGATTATTGGATGTTGAGGGGATTTGATGTTAGAGGGACTGATTCGGCTTGTAATATGACCTTTGCCTCAAGTATCGCAGTAGTTAAAGATATGGTTCTAAAAACCAATAAAACAAGTTCTTGTGCGTTGGGAGCCGTTATGTCTAAGTTTTATATGTCTAAATCAAGAACTTTTGGTCATATAGGAGGATTAGGAAATGCTACCGCTGGTGCTGGATATTATTCTGACATATTAGTTGATTGTGATAGCGGAACATCATCTTTCGGGATAGGTGGTGGAGAGGGGAATTATTATGTAGATTCTATTGAAATTAAGAACTGCACAGATTCTTTTAGTTACGGCACGACTACGGATAGCAATTTTTATTTTAGGAATATCATTGGGCCGCACTTATTTATAATTCCAGCCGACCCAGCTATGAGCGACTTTTATTTTGAAGATAAGGGTTCAGTTGTGGGTTCTAATTCTTTTATGACTGGTAAAACTAATAACCTAGAAACAGGAGTTCAAACGATAAGCAAGAATACTACTACTGTTAGGGTTGGTGGAGGAGCCTCAAGTATCGAGGTTAGGCCACCTACTGGAACTGCCGGGACTGGAATATCAACTAATTACTTTCCGAACTCATATCTCAAACTCTTTGAATATCCAATTTATCTGAATACTTCGGCAACAACTATAACGACTTGGTTTAAGCCAGCTAACACGGCTTCTTGGACGGCAGACCCCCTTGTTACTGAATTATGGGTTGAGATAGATGTCTTGGCCTCGGCTTCTAAGGCATATAGATATACCAAGCGTTCGACTGGAACACTAAACTTCAATGGAGATTCTGATTGGCAATCTTTGACGATTCCGGTCATAGCTTCTCAATCCGGGAACGCTTATCTTCGGGCGTGGTATGGAAAACCAGTTGAAACAATCGGGACTGATTCAACAGACAACAACAGATTTTATGTAGATGTTAAGCCCGTTTTGACACAATAATACGATATGAGATACCTAATCCTTACAATCATAGCTCTATCCCTATTATTCCTGGGCCACCAAGCCCAAGCCGTTACTGGTGAGAATGTCTTATTCGACTGGTCACTAGGACAACCTACTCTAGTAGATGATGTGACTAATCTTTGTAACAACCAAGCGGTAGCCTTGTTCGACTGGGTATTGGGTCAACCGAGAGTAGTCTATGACGTGACTGCCACTTGTACAGCAGTTGTAGCAACTACAGGATTCACTGATGATTTTATAATAATAATCGAATGACCAAACAGACCCAAAAAGATATAGAAAAGTTATACGATCATGCAAAGGTGGCTAATGAAGAAATGTCCATAATTAAAGAAGATATAGCTGAAATAAAAACCCACGTTAATTGGATAAAAGGTGTCTACGGAGAATGGGAAAAAAGATGGGATAAGGTAGAAAATCGAACTTGGCAGATACTTGTAAGTGTGATCCTAGGATTCCTGGGTTCGCTAGTGATGTTCGGATTAGCTTTATACTTTAAATGAAAAATATAATAACAATTTTAGTAAACGTCCTAGAAAAAATGTTTAATGTCTGTATTTGTCCTTGCCATGAATTAGGTTACAG
>CAYGDI010000027.1:0-2592 GCA_964348695.1 uncultured Candidatus Saccharibacteria bacterium
CGAGACGGTTCGCGTCCTTGCGCACAGCGATCATCTTTCGGACCCGTTCCTCGACGGTCGCGAGGAAGATCCGCGCGTCGGCCTTGGTGGTCTGCTTCGACGCCTTCATGCGCCGCACACCGTCCGCATCGAAGTACCGAACGTAGTAGCGCGGCTTTCCGTCACGACCCTTGCGCTTGACGATGTCACCCATTACCCGACCCTCACCAACTCGCATTTTCCGTCCAGGTGGTCATTGATCACCTTCGTTACTGCGGCTCGAACTTCCTCATAGGAGGCATAGGAATTCATCTCAATCTCGTGATCAGCATAGTCATCTTCATCAAGACCAGGACATTTCACGTGAAGAAGGACCCTAAACGAGCCATCCTCCTCGACGAATACCCTAGCCAGCATCCCGTTCCCCTGCTGCCCCTCCTCACGCACATTATCTGACGGAATCGGCGCGTCGACCAAAAACGCCCACAACTGCGGGTCAGTCCCATCAAACGG
Organism: uncultured Candidatus Saccharibacteria bacterium; assembly: GCA_964348695.1. Taxonomy (GTDB): domain Bacteria; phylum Patescibacteriota; class Saccharimonadia; order Saccharimonadales; family Saccharimonadaceae; genus JACPYF01. Next base: position 493 of record CAYGDI010000027.1, read on the forward strand.
CCCTGCTGTGCACCACTGTATCCGACCGTCTACCGATGGCCAATTCTCAGGTAAAGCCCCAAGAATGTAGTAGAATTCGTCGTCTACGTTCATGCCCACTCCACCGAAAACGTCGACGTACACGTTCGGTGCTACTTGATCCAGCAGTCTGTCGCACACGTCTTCGGGAAGAATGATCTCTTTTTGTTGTCCGTTCTCTAGCCCAAAAACCCATGTCGCTCGAAGCGTCTTCACTATATTTCTCATGGTGTCTCCTGCGACTTGACCAGTTCGCTCATCCACTCCCCGGGCGCCGTCTCCACCTTGCGCGAACCCTTGAGGTAGGTCTCGGTTGTCTGACGCGAAACATGCCCAAGTTGCGCTTGGATGTCGGCGAGCGGCACGTCCCGGCGCTCGGACAGGGTCGCGAGGCTCCTCCGCAGGCCATGCGGGGCGATCTTCGTCGGGTCCACGCCCACCGCCCGGGCCACGCGCTTGACGATCAGGTACACCGCGTCCCCGGAGATCGCCGAGGGGTCGTCCGGCCCCCGCGGCAACAGCGGTCCACTCGTGATCCCCACGAACGAGCACCAGTCCGCGATCTCCTGGCGGAGCCAGTTGGGCACGGGGGCGGTCTTGATCGCCCCGCCCTTGACCTGGCCCGTGACGCCGTCGGCGGAGAAGTCCTCGACGAGCATCCGAGCGACCTCGGACCGGCGCCGCCCCGTGCCGGCGAGGAGCTGAATGACCATGCGGTCGCGGCGGTTGGTCCACAACACACGCGCCAACCCTTCGGTGATGCGCGTTTTCGGGTTCGACATGTACTGTACGTACCATTCGGACTCGTTCCGAACTACGCGAAGATCAAGGATCGTCGGCTTGCCGAACGCCAGGAACTTCGCGAGGTCGCCCTCCTCGAGGTACGGCGTCTTGCCCGGCCCCTTGCCCTGCTTCGTGTTCTTGACCTCCCGGGCCGGGTTCACCGCGAGCAGTTCCTCCGCGACGAACGAGCGGTACACCTCGCGGATGACGGACAACGCCCTGCCCCTGGTCCGCTGCGCCTTGCCGGTCTTGGCAAGGTGGACGACGTAGCGCTTCACGTCCTTGGGGGAGACCTTGAGGACGGGGATCCGGTCGTTGCCGTACTTGAGCCAGAACACGAACTGACTCCAGTCCGAGCGGTAGGCGCGGCGGGAGGCGTCGGAGCCCAGGTCGGCGAGGAGGGACTCGAAGACGGAGGCGGGGGTGGACTGGCGGCGGGTCATTTGACGGTCTCTTTGACGCAGGAGATCCCTCCTGACCCGGAGTTGTAGTAGTTCTCGACGGTGTAGCACCTGACGTGGTTCTGCTCGTCATACACTTCCCTGAAGGTCAGGCGTCCGACTTGGATGCTGTGCCCGACCACCACCAGGTGCGACGGGATCGGCGAAGCTGTCGGTGCTGCGGCCGTCTGGCTGGCGAAGATGCGCGCGAGGCCGAAGCCAAGGAGGAAGAGGAGGAGGAGTGAGAACGAGATGAACGAAACGGACTTGTTGGACATGTTCGCCATCCTAACGGCCCTGCGACCGCCTGTCAACTGATAAGTGTTCTTATCAGTGGCTCCGTCGAGGACTACTTCTCGCGGAACTCGCAGTCCGGGTCATCGTGACGACCACCCAGCCAACCCGGACGGTAACAGCAGCACTTGCCCCACCAGTTTGGATCTGGCGCCTCCACTGGTGTTGCGGTTTGCTGGACCTGGATCTCATGTGAGATCTTGGCTGCGACATCCCTCGAGACTACGGCAGGCAACGGGCACCAGCCGTCGCACCCCGTAGATGCTCTCCAGGCCGACCACGATCGGAGCCCACTTCTCACACCAGGCGTCGACCGCGGCCTTGGCCTCCTCAGCGGTTCGGTACGGGCCGCCGAGAGATGGTGTGTGCTCGTCGAAAATTCGCGAACCCGTCTCACCGAACCCGACATGCCACTCGCCGGATTCCGATTCTTCAGCGTGGACCGTCCAATCGGACACGTTCGGGACGCTAGCGCACCAGTATGGGCGCTCGTATTCCTCCGGGTACTTCTCCTGGAAGTTCTCCCAGTTCTCTGCTGCACGAGGGAAGATCATGGGATCGGCCT
>CAYGDI010000028.1:0-2580 GCA_964348695.1 uncultured Candidatus Saccharibacteria bacterium
CCGACCTGGGAGCGGGTCAAGTCGGGCGAACTGCGGAGCTTTTCGATTCAGGGAATGGGGAGGGTCGCATAATGCCGGAACTGATCGAGATGGACCTGGACCGCGTGGATCTGTGCGGATCCCCCAAAAACCCCGAATGTCATGTAACACTATTCAAGGCTCACCCCGATGTATCATCGGAGCGACAGAATCCAGGAGGCCCCATGCCAACCCCCGAAGAGAAGATCGCAGCACTGAGCAAAGAGATCGAGGACATGCGCAAGGCCCAGGAGGCCAAGGACGCAGAGATAGCGAAGGCCGCTGCTGATGCCGAGAAGGCGAAGGCGAAGGCTGATGCCGAGACCGCCAAGGCCATCGAGGCAGCCAAGCCGCTGACCGAACAGCTCGAAGCACTCGCCAAGGCGAACGAGGCGACACAGACCGAGTTGGCAAAGGCGCAGGAAGCACTCGCCAAGGCGGAGGCAGAGCGCAAGGATGCTCACTACCTCTCCCTGGCAAAGGCTGACTACGAGCCCCTCGGTGCCGCTGACGAAATCGGCCCGATGCTCAAGTCCATTGCTGACACCGTGCCTGCCGAGACGCAGGCCACGTTGGAGCGAGTCCTCAAGGCCGCTTCGGCGCAGCTCTCCTCAGCGGAGCACATGCGCCAGGTGTCCAAGGGAATGCCCAACGGGACGGCCAACGCAGGCATGGAGAAGATCACGAAGGCCGCGAGTGCTCTGGTCGAGACCGGGGTATGCAAGACCATCGAGATAGCGAAGGCGAAAGTCGCCAAGGAACACCCGGAGTGGGTCGCGGAATACCGCGAGTCGCTGAACGCCTGAGAAATAGGAGCTGAACATGGCATACGAAAACGCATCCCTTCTCGGCACGTTCGACGCGAGCACCGCGCTCAGGCAGTACCAGGGCGTCGACCTGTCAACCGGGAACCTGCTCATCAACCCGACGACCACGGGCCGCATCATCGGCGTCATCACGTCGGCTGGCACGACCGGCTCAACGGACGCAGCGGCTCAGACCGTGCAGTTCGGCGGGATCGCCAAGGTGCTCGCCGGGTCCACTCTGACCGACTTCGGGTCGGCCCTGACGTGTGATACTGACGGTCGGTTCATTGCGGGCACGACCAACTTCCAAACAGCCATTTCACTCGGTGAGGTGGGCAGCACGTCGACCTCAGCCGAGGTCATTTCAGCCTTGATCTTCCCTCACGCAGGTGCAGGAGCCTAACAACTAAGCCACCACAGAGCGCCAAGAGCGCCGGGTCTAGGAGAGAAACATGCCAAACCCGACGCCAAGCGCAGTCTACGTCGACGAACTGCTCACCGATGTTTCGGTGGCGTTCATCCAGTCCTCGACCAACTACGTGGCAAGCAGGTTTGCCCCGGTGGTCGGGGTCAACATCCAAAGCGGCATCTTCCCGCAGTACAGCCGTGCGGACTTCCTGCGCTCCGAGATGCAAAAGCGTGCTCCGGGGTCGCGGTATGCACGGGTGGGCTACCGCACGGACAACACCCTCACGTACAACTGTGAGGAGTTCGGAGCGGAGCGCCCGGTCGATGACCAGGAACGAGCCAACCAGTCGGGAGGCTACGACGCCGACAGCGACACCACCATCTTCCTGACGCAACAGGCGCTCATCAAGATGGAAAAGGAATGGGCAGGCACGTTCTTTTCGACCGGCGTTTGGACCGGCACGAGCGACGCCGGCGACCTTGTTTCCGGCACCGACTTCACCGCCTGGTCCAACGCAGCGTCGACGCCCATCGAGGACATCCACGACGCCAGGTTCCGCATCCAGAGGGGTACGGGATTCCAGGCGAACAAGCTGACGGTCGGACTCCAGACATGGTACGACCTCAAGAATCACCCCGACATCGTGGACCGCTACAAGCACACGAGCGCTGAGTCGATCACAACCGACATGGTGGCCCGTCTGATTGAGGTGGACGAGGTGCTGGTTGCCCAGGCGGTCGAGAACACCGCAGGTGAGGGAGCGGCCCACTCGGGCGCTCACATCGTCACTGCCGACCGAGCCGTGCTGAGCTACACGCCAGCCACCCCGAGCCGCTTGCAGCCATCCGCTGCGTACACGATTGCATGGGATGGTCTGGTCGGGTCCAACTCGGGAGTGGTCATCGAGCGTTACCGTGAGGACCAGTCCAACTCGGACATCATCCGGGCCCGCGGGGCGTGGGATCACAAGGTGGTTTCATCGGTCCTCGGTGCCATGTTCCTGAACTGCTCCACGAAGATCTAATGCTCTACGCCCGCAAGCCCATGAGCATCGGCGAGCACGTGTTGGCCGCGGACGATGTGCTGACCAACGAAGTGTTGGAAGTGCTTCCCGTCGGTCGACTCGCTCGCCTGGTGGCCGGTGGGTACGTGGTCGAGCGTCTCGAAACGGAGACGCTTGTTACCGCTGCGGTTGAGGAGCTATTCGCTCGCGTCGAGGAGCTGGAGCAAACAGTCGCCACAGCACTAGAGGCCAAGCCAGCACGCAAAGTGTCCAAGGGGGAATAACATGGGATTTGAAAAGTTCAGGCGTCCCGTCCTAGTCGATGGGCTCGCCATCCCCGCATC
>CAYGDI010000029.1:0-2577 GCA_964348695.1 uncultured Candidatus Saccharibacteria bacterium
ACAAAGCCAAAGCCATGAGCGTACTTCGTTCTCGACTACTTCAACAAAAAATCGATGAAGAAAATGCCAAGGAAGCCGAACACCGCAAAAGCTTGATAGGATCGGGTGATCGTAGTGAAAAAATCCGCACCTATAACTTCCCTCAAGACCGTATAACCGACCATCGTATAGGCTATTCACGATCAAACATCCCCGCTGCAATGAACGGAGATATTCAAGATTTGATTGATGAATTAAAAAACGCTGAGAGCCAACTAAAAACCGACTAACAATTTGCCATGAATCTACTGTGCTACTTTATGCACTAGATTTAGCTGCTACTTTCTTAGACTTTTCAGCCACCACCTCAACCCTAATGCGTACATGGTACTTGATAATTAGGGTGACAATAGCTATATCAAATATCATCCAAATGACACTGACGATAAACCACAGTAGTTGATGAGCCATAGCTGAGTAAATAGTGGTTACAGTTTGAGCAGCAAGCCACATCGACCATGTAGTAAGGCTAAACTCCTCGGCCTCCTTTAGTACAAGTATTCGATGAAGCTGTGGCCACGACATAACCAACGACACCATTTGGGCCAAAATATAGCTAAAGCTGACAATTTCTAACATATTTGTATAATTTTATTTTTTTAGTTTGTTATAACATAATATTACTTTATTTTTGCTATTTTGTCAATACTAGTACTAATGTGAGATAATACTTAAATGACTATCAACGATTGGATACAGGACACTGTTACAAATTTATCTAAGTCAGGTAGTAGCTCTGCTCGACTTGACGCAGAATTATTGTTATCTGCCGTTTTGTATAAGCCTCGTGAGTACATTTTGGCTCACGGCGAAGAAGAGCTCTCTAGCGATAAGCTCCTGCAAGCCAATAAATGGCTTGAGCGCAGGATTAAGCGTGAACCAATTGCCTATATACTGGGCCACAAAGAGTTTTACGGACGAGATTTTATAGTATCGCCAAGCGTATTGATACCCCGGCCAGAATCGGAAGCTATGATTGATATACTAAAAGAACTTCAGCCCGACACAATTGTCGATATCGGCACTGGCAGTGGCTGTTTAGCAATCTCAGCCAAGCTGGAAATCCCAGAAAGTCGTGTAATTGCGACCGACATCAGCGAAGATGCCTTGCAAATCGCCAGACAAAACGCTAGCGGTATGAATGCAGAAATCACCTTTGTTGTGTCTGACCTTTTGTCCGGTATAAAAATCATCAACTCGAACAAGCCTGTAACGATTATGGCGAACCTTCCCTATGTCGATAATTCTTGGAGCATTTCACCCGAAACAAAGTTTGAACCGTCAGTAGCACTTTTTGCTGAAGATGACGGCTTAAAACTAATCAAGAAACTAATTTTACAGGCCAAGAAAAAGCTCCGTACCAGTGACAACATACTATTAGAAGCTGACACTCGTCAGCACGAAAGAATGAATAAGTATGCAAAAAAGCATGACTTCCGACTAGAAAAAGCTGAGGGTTTTATTGCACTGTATAAGTTTCAAGCGTGACATCAATGTCTTTTTTCTGACCATCACGTAAAACGGTCAGAGTGACTTTGTCGCCCGGAGTGTACTGCGCTAGAAGTAGTGAAAGCGCATTGTTTTGGTCAATCTCAACACCATTTACCTTAGTAACAATATCTTTGTTTTTTACACCTGCTTTTTCAGCCGGACTATTTTGTATGACCGATGAGCTGTTGTCTTGATACACATACGCACCTTTTTTGACAGTTAAATTGAGCTTTTCGGCAATACTAGGTGTAATACTTACATAGGTCACTCCAAGATAGGCTCTTTCAACCCTGCCGGTTGTGAGCAACCCCTTCACTAGCCCTTTTGCAGCATTTATAGGAATAGCAAAGCCTATGCCCTGAGAATCTGCAGCTATTGCTGTGTTGATACCAATAATCTCACTGTTTAGATTGACCAAAGGCCCACCTGAATTACCAGGATTTATTGAAGCATCGGTTTGCAAAAGATTTTCCAAAGATTCCCCTTCAGACGAGCCATCGTCTGCCGTTATTGGCCTGCCGATACCCGATATAATACCGCTAGTCACGCTATTTTGGAATTCACCAAGCGCGTTACCGATAGCTAAAACCTTTTGCCCGACTTTTACTTTAGTAGAATTACCTAAGCTAGCCGGTACTAAATCTCGAGGTGGATCGGCGATCTTGAGAAATGCAAGGTCATTCAACGGATCAACACCTATGAGTTTCACGTTGCGATACACTGAACCGTCATTCATAACAATAGAAACTTCGCTTGCACCATTAATAACGTGCTTGTTGGTTAAAATATAACCGTCTTTACTAATAATTACTCCAGTTCCAGCACCTTCCGAGGCTGTTTGTAGATACCCTGAGGTACTGATAAGCCTTGTAGTTACTGAAACCACACTTGGAGAAACTTTCTCAGCAACTTTGCTCGTCACCTGCTCGTCAGTAGAAACGACCGTGTTGACAGTACTTACTGCATTACGACCACTTACAAGCCCACTACTTAGAAATACCCAGCTGCCAAGAAAACTCGCGACAAAACAAAAGAAAACTGCTACTA
>CAYGDI010000030.1:0-2543 GCA_964348695.1 uncultured Candidatus Saccharibacteria bacterium
GGCGCTGCGCGTTGGCGGCCTCGGCCGCGGAGTCGGCGCCGAGCATATTGCCCCCGCCGCGGTGCCTCTGCGCGTGGGCGGCGTCGGCCGCGTTGTCGGCCCCAAGCATGGAGCCGGAGCCGCCGCGTCCGCTGCGGTGCCTCTGCGCGCTGGCGGCCTCGGCCGCGGAGTCGGCCCCGAGCAACGCCCCGATCATGGCCGGCGAAGACCGGCCCCAGGCACTCGTCCATCCGGTTTCTCCCGGACCGACGTCACCCGACTTGATGCTGCGACGAGCGCACCATACCTGGCCGCCCGGGAGCTGCGCGCAGTCCCCGGCCCGGTAGGAGTCCCAGCGCGACCACGAGGGGACGGACGCGCCGAGGAACTCCCAGTCGAGAGGCTGGTTCACGTTGATCTCGCCGTTGTAGAGGTCTTCGACGCTGTCGACTACTTGGGTGGCCATGGTGTTTTCTCTTGGGACTAAAAGATCCCATTTGAGCGGTTGAAAAGACTGATCGTGTCGTCGAAGCGCTTGCCGGTGGACCAGGTCTTGAGACCACCAGGACCGGCCCTGTGCAGGATCGCGAGGGCACCTGATCTGGATACGTCGTCCGGTAGCTTCAGCTCGTTGACGTGCGTGTCGAAGTGGTCGATGACGGACTTGACCAGCGTGTTGTATTGGATGACCGGGTTTTCGAGGAACTTCCTCATGGTCAGTGGTAAGACAAAGTCGCCCTCGTAGACCTGGCGATTTACCTTGTTGCTGACCCGGCGTAGGTTCGACATGATGCCGAGGTCGGCGAGACGCCTGGGACGCATTTCGAACCAGCCGAGACCATTTGAAGCAGACACATCGCCAAGACCCTGGGTGACCAGGGCATTGACGAAGTTGGACCACTCGGCCGACGCGATGCCGCTCAGCGGGCTGGGGAGCCTGGCCGAGAGCTTGGGCGACTCGAAGTCGTCGCCGCGGGCGATGTGGAGGTTCGGGGTCACTAGTCGCTCATCGCCGAGATGGCTTGCACCAACTCGATCGCGTTCATGGAAGTGATCTCGCGGATTGCCGCCACGCGCTCCGCCTCCGTGTCGGGGGTCAAGTACGGCTCGCACAGGTAGTAGTACTTGCGTTGGAGTGGACCGAGACGTCGCAGCAGCGCCGCCACATGCGAGTGGTCGTCCGCGGCGGGCAGGTTGTTGTACCTGTTCACTACCACCCTCCAGTGGGCAAGAGCCCGAGCGCGTCGATGCGCTTGCCGACCTCGATGGGCGTCGTCAGGTTGGAGTTGCAGAGCTCGCGGGCCATCGCGATCATGTTGTCGTAGCGCTCCCTGTTCTTGCGCTTCTCCTCGGTGCGGTCGGCCTCGCGGGCAGCCCCGCCCATGCCGAGGATGAGGCTGGGGTCCTCGGACGAGCCGTCGGGCCAGCGCAGGAGCGCGTGGTAGGTCGTGCCTCGGCCGGTCTCACGCCAGATGATGTAGGGGACGGCCTCGATGCCGCCGCAGCGGAGCTCAGCGACCCTGAAGCAGGCGAGATTATCGCAGTCAACCTCGCGCTTTTTCAGGATCATCGGGATGTCGCGGAAGACCTCGCAGCCGTGCAGGATCGTCTCGATGACCTCGATCGTCTCCTCGTCGAGGGCCATGTCCTTGGACATGAACTGGACCAGGCGGGCGAGGTGGTCCTCGCTCGGCTTCTTGGTCATCTGGTCTGGCAGCGCGTAGACCACGCCCGAGTCGTAGAGCTTGGGGGTCTTCGGGTTGGCCCTGAGGTACTGGCAGTTGCGGTCCACCAGGACGGCCAAGAGCTTGAGGATCGTGTCCTCGGAGGTCTTGCGGTTGCCTCCCTCGAATAGGCCCGCTCGCCAGATGATGGTGGGCATGCTCACGAGGGCACCGCCTGCACCATCTGGGGTGCGATGTATTTTGGGGTTGCTTTGTACAAAAAAGGCTTTATCCTCGTGTCATGGGACGAGGAAGAAAGCCGAAATTCACCATCGAGCAGGAACAGGCCATCGCGAGGCGCTACGCGACTGGAGATGAGTCGATGTCCTCGATTGCCGAGACGCTGGGGGTGACGCGCGCTTTGATTGGACAGATTGTCGTGCGTCAGGGAGTCGAGACGCGTCATCACCAGCACGCGCTGACGCCATCGCAGGAGGACGAGGTGGTCCTTAGGTTCACCGAGGGGTCTACGGGGCAGGACCTTCAGGAGATCTTCGGGGTTGATCGTAAGACCATCACGGAGATCGTCCGGCGAAGAGGGGGGCCTCTCCGCAGGTGCGGCAGGAAGAGGCACTTCGAGTCCAACAAAGAGTGGAGGCAAGACCCTCAAGTCAGACTGAGGAACTTGGTCCTTACTGCTCGTTCTAGTGCTGAGGGCCGAGGACTGGAATTCGACTCTGCATTGTTCGATGCCTTCCCCGTTCCGCCGGAGACGTGCACGTGTTGCGGATGTCTGTTGGACTACACCATTCACCCGAAAAACGGCAGTGCTCGTAACCGGTCGCCGTCGCTGGACCGGTGCGACAACAATCTCGGGTACGTGGTCGGGAACGTCTATGT
>CAYGDI010000031.1:0-2391 GCA_964348695.1 uncultured Candidatus Saccharibacteria bacterium
ACAAAAGGGCTGGGCCGTCATCAACTGTTAAAAAGGCGTGTATAGAGCAGTCGGGTGATGTGGCGTATAACAAAGTCAGTTGTCCGTATTACGTGCCGGCGAACTCGACCGGATTTTCAGGACAACTCAACGGCTGGAACAAGCTAGATGATTCACAGAAAGTTGGGTGTAGTGGTGGAGAGAGCTTCGGTAAAGTAAGCAGCCTAAAAGCCTTGGCTACTGCTCAATCTCCTGGAATCGAGATTGATGGCGGGGGAGTGCTGGTCGCGAATAATGGCAAGATCGAAACAAAAGATGTTGAACAGTTTGTCAAAGACGCACTCAGCGAATCTGGCGATAGTTCGGTTGTCCAGGTAACTTCAAACGTCCCTACTCCTGGCCCGCAAGGAGTAGCTGGTGTAAATGGCTCGGATGGTATTGATGGTACGAATGGGGCTGACGGAGCAGTTGGAGTAGCAACCGTTTCGGGCGGTGGTTTGATCTTGGCTGGGTCAAACTTGAGCCTAGACGACTCGTGTATCGGTGGGCAAATTTTACAGTGGGATGGTTCGAGCTGGAACTGTGCAACTGTTTCCGGGACAGACAGCCAAACTCTATCATTAGCCGCCAATGTGTTGGCAATTAGTGGTGGCAATTCAGTTAACTTAGCGAGCTACCTAGATAACACAGACAGCCAGGCCCTTAGCTGGGTAAGTGGCACGAGGACGCTCAGTCTGGTGGGTGGCGGTAGCGTTGTTATTTCAGATGCCGATACTACGTACACCGCAGGTAATGGACTGAGCCTTGCTGGAACAACATTTAGCATCAACTCACCGACCTGTGCAGGTACAACCAAGCTAACATGGAATGGCTCTGCCTTTAGTTGTGCTGCAGATGTTGATACTGATACCGACACAACTTATAACGCAGGCACCGGCTTAGGACTAAGCGGAACAACATTCAACTTGGCAAATACGGCGGTAACTCCAGGAACCTATAGCGCTAGTAATAACGCCAATGGCTCACTTGCCTTGCCACAATTTACAGTTGATGCGCAGGGTCGTTTGACGGCATCGAGTACGTCAAATGTGACATTGACCGGTATTGCTAACTCGCAACTAACAAATAGCGCCATTACCGTTAACACAACGGGCCCACTAGCTGGCGGTGGTTCAGTAAGCTTGGGAGGAAGTCTAAACCTTAGTCTGGATTTGAGCGATAGTGGAGACAGTGCAACCGCCACAACAAGTAGTGGTTCGGGTCTAGAAATTAGTGGAAATGAAGTAGGACTGCTTCGCGGTTGTTCTACTGGTCAACTGCTGAAATGGAATTCATCTAGTTTACGTTGGGAATGCGCAACCGATACTGATACTGATACTGACACAAATAGCGGTGGTACAGTTACTGGTATCACTGCTGGCACTGGTTTAGCTGGAGGTACAATTACGACTAGTGGTACCATCAACATCGCCAACACGGGTGTGAGTGCAGCGACCTACGGATCGTCTACGAGCATTCCAGTCATCACAGTGAATGCCCAAGGGCAGATAACAGCAGCTACATCTACCGCAATTCCTACTGCAAATACTTCTACAACTGGACTACTAACTGATACTGACTGGGACACATTTAACGGTAAAGAAAATGTTCTGACTTTTAACGGCAACGGACTGTTCTCTCGATCTGGTAATACTGTTACAGGGTTGGCCTGTACAGCTGGCCAGATTCCAAAATGGACTGCTGGTACGTTTGCTTGTGGATCTGACGACAATAGTGGCGGTGCTGGCTACAGCGCTGGCAATGGCTTGAGTTTATCTGTATCAACATTTAGCATCAACTCACCAACTTGTTCAGGTACTGATAAGTTGCAGTGGAACGGAACAGCCTTTAGCTGTGCAGCCGATGTCGATACAGACACCAACACAACTAACTTTAACATTTCGGCTAACGGTGGTGCAGGGCAAAATATAGCAGCTGGAGACACAGTTAATTTTGCTAATGGCACAGGGACCACGGCATCGCGATCTGGTAATGACATTAGCTTTGGCATTGCTAACACAGCGGTTTCTGCCGGAACATATACCCCGAGCAATAACGCTAATGGATCGTTGGCTTTACCGCAATTTACTGTTGATGCACAAGGTCGTTTGACTGCTGCGTCCACAACAAATGTGACATTGACGGGCATTGCTAACTCTCAATTAACGAATAGTTCTATAACGGTAAATACAGCAGGTGGCTTGACTGGCGGAGCAACAGTTAGTTTGGGCGGAACACTGAACTTAGGGCTGGATCTATCTGACGCGGGCGATAGTACAACAGCTACTACAAGCAGCGGATCAGGACTAGAGGTTAGCGGTAGTGAAGTGGGATTAATTCGTGGCTGTTCATCAAATCAGTTGTTGAAATGGA
>CAYGDI010000032.1:0-2247 GCA_964348695.1 uncultured Candidatus Saccharibacteria bacterium
AACCTAATGAGTCTCTTAATGGTTCCGTTCCAGATGGCTTGGAATTAGACCATCTTTGCAGAAATAGGTCTTGTGTAAATCCATTTCATCTTGAAGCAGTAACACAAAGAGAGAATTGGATAAGAGGAATGGCTCCAAGTGCCTTAAGTGTTAAGACAAATCTTTGCCATAAAGGGCATCCATTCACAGAATCTAATACCATCATTGTTAAATCTACTGGCACTAGAGAATGTAGAATATGCCGAAGTGCTTGGAGAAAAAAGGGCGTAGAGGCAAGGATATCCAAGGGGCTTTGCCGGGCTTGTGAACGTCCCATAGCTGATGGTAGTAAATCTCGGTGTGAGTTTCATAGAGAAGCTGATAAGAGGTACAAAACAAATAGGAGAAATAGATTCATGGATATTCTTAGATTAGATAAGGCTGAGTTTCGTAGGAAGAATGAGAGGAGAGGATGAACGAGTATATCGAGATGAGCAAACAATGTGATTTGTGCTTTAAGAAGCCAAAAAGGTTTCCTACAGTCAAAGGGTATGCTTATTACTTTGTAATACCTAAAGAAACTGGCGAGGTAGGACATTTGATGTCTAGCTTAAAACTAGCCTTCAAGTTATGCGGTGCTATAAACCATCCCGCCTATTCGGAAGAGGCGTTCATCTGCTTGAAATGCTTTGAGAGAGAGACTGAGGCAACACCATGACGCAGAGTAAGAAGGAGAAAGTTCTTAGTGGGGAAAGACGGCAGACTGGGAGACGTTCCTAAACATAATTAACTAAGGAGATTGTGGGATGAAGCCAAGCGAGTTGGAAGAGAAAGCCAGACTTGAAAGTGTTAGGGAACAGCTTTGGGCGAAGCTTGCGGATGTTTGGCTGGCTGAGATTTACTTGTCAGCTAATGATGTCATCGAGCCATCCAAAGAACTTGTTCAAGTAATGTCCAAAACGATAATGGGTGAGCTTCTTGCTAAAGGACTTACTACTCACGAAGAGATGATTAAGAAGTTTAAGGAGGCCTCATGAACCACACGAAGAAGGTGGGGGAGAGAGAGCAGTTGATTGAGGCAAGGAGAAGGTTGGAAGCGGTACGAGACTTTCCTAAAAAAGGAGAACCTCGTAGAACCAAAGACGGATACCCGCAAGAATTAATCATAGATGAGTTCTCTTACAAAAGAATGGTAGACAGCTATAGAAAAGTCGCTATAGGATTCTTCAAGCACTATCCAACAATTAACTCTAAGAAAAAGAAATGTGAGGATTGTAAATGACCAAATCCAAGTTGGTGGGGGAGAGGTTGATGGCTATCGTTGATGATGCTGTAGCCGGAGACTTATGTGCTGTGGATGCTCACAAGGAGATTCTCGCCCTGTTTAAATCCATCATGCCGGAGGAGATTAAAGAAACGCTCGATAGCCGTACTGTTTCTTATGACACACACGACCAGGATATTTATGCTGAAGCATGGAACGCCTACAGAGCTGAACTAATTAGACGATATGAAGTCTAACCCCCACCCACTAGCGGAGGAATGAGGATGAGCGAGCAATTCAGAGAAGCAAATAAGATAGAGGACAAGTTGCTTGAGTATATTCAGGATATGATTTATACGGACATTGGACTTCCGACAATAGAGAGTACTGAAGCGGCTCAAGCGATGGAAAAGAAATATTACAAGAGACTGGTTAAGTTGGCCTACAAGATTGTTGAATGGAGAATCGTAGTATGAGCGAGCCATACGAACCACACCTGAAACGCTGTCAGTCTTGCGGGGAAGATGTCCAACCTGAGGAGTGGGACAAGGAGACTGGGTGCTGTCGTGAGTGTCTCAATGACCATGACCCCGCCTGACCTCTAAGCGTCCTTAGGTGGCCCCTTCCTCGACTTGTTGGTACGTTTGGTTTTCTTCGCTTTAAACTTTTTACATGAACAGAACTCCTCATAACATGGGTAAAGAACTGCAAGACGAAAGAAACAGTAGCTTCTGTATTCGTGTTGCCTTCTATGATGACCACAAATACAGGTATTACTTCTATCACTCATCTATTCCTACTTTCTGGTTAGGTGGGGTTGGGGAAATCATAGGAATGGAACCTGGGTGTTTAGAAGTCGCTTCTTGGCGATTTCGCAATACTTCTCGTTAATCTCAATTCCTATGCCATTCCTCTTGAGTTCCTTGCAAGCTACGAGCGTTGTGCCTGAGCCGAGGAAGGGGTCGAGGATTAAATCGTTTTTTACTGGCAAATAGTTTATGCAC
>CAYGDI010000033.1:0-2203 GCA_964348695.1 uncultured Candidatus Saccharibacteria bacterium
GGTGGGTTTGGCACCGTTACTTTAGCACCGGCAGGTTCGCCAAAGTCGGCATGGTAGCCCGCTATCTGATGCTCCATTGAGACACATCGCGAACAGAGACGATCGTCGGGAGTGACGATCCACACAAAGGCAATCTCGGCGGTTGTCTTGCCCGGCAGGGTGGACATGGCCTGCCCCGCTAGACGTGTCCCAGAGTTGGCGGCGTACATGGTTTCCGTTCTCGCAATGGTCAGGGCTCGGTCTCTAAGCAGGCGTTTGGCGTAAGCATCCGTTAGGCGCTCGACATCGCCGGGGCGCAGCTTGGCCGGCACCCGCGGGGCTAGTGCCCGTTCCCGACCTAGAGCGGAGCCGCTCCTGCCCGCTTGCGCACGCGCCTCTAGTGCCCGTTGGAAGTTGGCCGTCGCCGTGGCTCGGGGACCGTCTAGTCCAATGACCTTCTCGATAAGGCGTGCGGTCTCTCGTGGTGCTCCGCCATTGCGGAGAGCGTTGGAGATGACGGCTCGGATTGCTGCCACGGTCTCACGGTTGACGCCTCGCACCAGTTGACCCGCTGCGTTCTCGGCTACTTGGACCGCGAACGGGTTGGTCACGGTCATGGGGTCGGCAAGCAGGGCGAACTCGTCGGGCGTGATGGGCTCGGAGATGAGAGCCAGACGGGCCGAACCGGTGATGACCTCGGCGTATGCCTCAGCCAGACTCGACTCCGCCATTGCTTTGGCTACCTCGATCGGCGGGGGATCAGCAGCGAGGGTGCCGAGGAATCGCTCGATCTCCGAGGGTGACGGGTCGTCGCCTAAGGCACGCCACGCCGCTACCACTGCGGAGCGTTGAGCCACAATCGCCGCGGTGAACGCCGGAATCCATCGGTCTGCGAGCTTGTGTTGCTTGCGCCACGGTTCAGTGGCCATTGGTTACTCGGTGACCAGTGGTAAGCCGAATACCCGCCGCACCCAATCCTCCACCTCGGGGTCGCCCGCGAGGACGAACCCAGCGGATGACAAGTCCGAGAGCCATTGAGCGATCTCTGTAAGGTCGTCGTCCTTAAGTGATGAGTGGCACAACGCCGGCGCGCTGCGAGGAGGTAGGCCGTTGAGCCAGAGCAGCCGAGGCACGACGTGGGTGGTGAACACTGCGGACACTTCGTCAAGCCATGCCGTGAGCGCCACGTCGGAGAGGTCACGCTTTTCGGACGCGAGCGCCTGGGTGCCGATCTTCTCGTGGCCCAGGATCAGCATGTCTTGGAGCACCGATATCGCCATGTCCCGCGTGTAACGGTTGATGATGGTGGTGGTGTCAAACACTCGGGTGCCGGGTGACCCGAGGAGCGTCAGCTCCGCAAGGCGGTTGCCGTCGTCATCGAAGATGGCCGGGAACACAACGCCCGCCTGCTCGTCGTTGCGGATGTTCTTAACGATGTTCGCGTACTCGGTCCGCTTCGCCGAGTCCGCCAGGATCTCCGGGGCCAAGTAGGCCAGGGGCAGACCAGCTAGGTCGCGCTCGATCCCAATGGCTTCGATCTCCTCGATTCGCTTACGGCGCAGCCATGAGGGATAGGCGGAGCGCAGGACCGACTTACCCCAGAACGAATCGTGACGGGTGCGGAACACCGCGGTCTTGTCGACGGGGATGATGATTGACGACATGCCGCTGCCTTGCTTGATCCCCGCTAGCCCACCGGTCTCGTCGACGATGAACTCCGACACGGTGTCCTGAGGGATGAGGACGATCTTGCGCCAGCCGAGCCGCCCGTCGTCAAAGTCCGAAGCGTGCTCACCGTCTGGCCCCTGTCGCCGCTTGTAGACGATCTCGAAGGCGGAGAATCCAAAGGGGAGCATGGTCACCACGTCGATGATGAGGTCCGAGACGGAGGTGGACATGTCGTCCCAACAGCTCGACACGAAGTCCGCTGCCTCTTGTGCCGCCGGGGTCTCGTCTTTGGGCTCCCAATGCCAGGACACTTGGCGCAACAGCATCTCGATTGCGAGCATCATCCCGCCGACGGTGCCGGTGTTGTCGACCATCTCGCGGTACACCTTCATGGCCCGCGGCCCGCGCAACTGCGGCAGGAACTCCTCGCGTGAGTATTGCGCCGTGCCGCCCCGCGTCTTTAGGCCCTGGTTGGCTAGCTCGGTTAGGAGTGCGACATCAGTAGGTTTCGTCCGCGCAGCCACACAACTAAGTTACCTGATCGCTGGTCTGCTCA
>CAYGDI010000034.1:0-2201 GCA_964348695.1 uncultured Candidatus Saccharibacteria bacterium
TCTTCAACGCTGCTGATGCCGCGGCGGCATCGACGGTGCCGGGCACGGTGGGCCATGTCAAAGAGACGACCATCACGCTGACCATGACGGGCGCAGGAGCCAACCTCGCGTGTGTCGTGTTCATCGGGCGTGACGCTGATGCCGCGGGTGATACCGCCGCTGGTGACGCTGCCCTGTTCGCAGCCACCTTCACGTACGCCAACGCATAGGGAGTCAGATGGCGGAAGCGAGCTATTACACAAGCGCACTGGCCTCGGTCGCGGGGGCGAGCAAGCGGCACTTGGCGATCTTCAACGCGAGCGGTTCGGGGAAGGTACTCAAGGTCTACCGCATTAGAGCGAGCGGTGCTCCCACCGCTGCGGTGACCGGGCTAGTAATCCCCCTTATCGCTGTGCGGATCACTACAGCACCGACAGGCGGCGGTGCTGGAACGATCAACAAAGCAGATACCGCGGAGGCAGCGCCACCCGCTCAAGTCACGGTGATGACAGCGGCGACGGGGGGAGCGACCGAAGAAGCGAACGCCTTCGGGGTGGCAACCGTGACAGGGGAAGAAACTCAGGGGGCGAGTTCGGCGACACTCTATGACGCCGTTATCGACGGCCTCAAGCCGCTGGTATGTGCCGAAGGCCAGGGCATCCTCGTCAAGCAAGGGGCTTTAGCCTCTGCTGGTGCAGTCAATATCGTCGCGTGGTTCAGCCTCCTCTAATGGCACGACGCAACGTCATCAAGACGACTATCGATTGGACCGCCCAGCCTGTCACGGAAGCGAGTTTTTACGCTGATGCGGACGTGCAGATGGAACGCTTGGGGGTCAAGACCGCTGGCGGCCTCTACGTGGTCGACGACGACGCCGACGGCCGGGTACTAGCAGCCCGGCTCAAGGCTCTCATGGTCGCACGGGGCGTCACGGGCAAGGTCAGTGAGCACTGGTGCTGGCACGCATTGGGCGATGTGCCGTCGACTCCCGCTAGCTGTCGAGAGGCCGCGTCTGCATACACCGAGACAGTGATCTAGGAGGGGATGTTCTGTGAGCCGCCTGTTCGACGGGGTCGATGACCAGACCCTCGGCACGATCACTGCCATTGCAGATAGCGATTGGACGATGGCCTGTTGGGTCTACCCGCTGAGCGCAGGAGAGGGCAGCAACGGACGCCTGATGTCGACCTACATCTCTGGCGACACGGCGGCGCAGGTATTCCGCATGGGCGGGGTGACGCTGCCACTGCGGGCGGTCCAGCTCCACGCCACGACCAACGCCACCAGCGTTAGCGTCGAGACCCTGGCGACCTCCGCATGGTCGCTCGCCATAGCGACCTACCGTGCGTCCGATAACACCATGCGCATCTTCATCGGCACCCTGAGCGCTGCGGTCGTGGAATGTACCTACTCGACGCAGACGGCGGGGGTGGGCACGTTCACGACCGGCGGGGTGGACATTCGCCTCGGGTGCCGCAGCACCACAGACGAGACATTCGACGGGCGGATCGGACCGTCCGTGTTCGACAACCGCGAGTGGACAATCCCGGAGATGGAGCGTTTCCGCTCGGGCCTATTCCCCGCCCCTCGGTCCACGGTCAAGGCGTTCTACCCGC
Organism: uncultured Candidatus Saccharibacteria bacterium; assembly: GCA_964348695.1. Classification (GTDB taxonomy): domain Bacteria; phylum Patescibacteriota; class Saccharimonadia; order Saccharimonadales; family Saccharimonadaceae; genus JACPYF01. Next base: position 1,596 of record CAYGDI010000034.1, read on the forward strand.
TCATGTCGCCCACTGCTGCCCAGGCCGAAGACCTCTCCGCCAGCGGCGCTCACCTGACCGTCACCGGCGCAACGGCAGCAGAGAACCCGCCTGTGGCGTTTCGTTGGGGAGATCCCACTCCCGTCGCCATTGGTCCGACGGCGGCAGCGTCGGCAGTCCCAGTCAAGATGGCGCACTACAGACGGAGGCGCGCAGCATGATCTTCCTAAAACAATCGACAGCCATTGAAGTCAAGGTCGGGGTGTTCGTTGACTCAACGGATGGGGTCACGGCGGAGACGGCGCTGACCATCACCTCGTCGGAGGTGCTACTCGCCAAGGGCGCAGGAGACTGGACCGCCAAGACGGAGGCCACGTCACTGGTCCACGAGAGCAACGGCTGGTATCGCTGCCTGCTCGACACGACGGACACCAACACAGTCGGGACGCTCATGCTCCAAATCGCCGAGTCTGGGGCGCTCCCCGTCTGGCATGAGTACACCGTGATCCCGGCCAACGTTTACGACTCCCTCATCGGCGGGAGCGACACGCTCGACGTGCAGGTCACGGGGATGGGAGCCGGGGTGGTGACAGCCGCAGCGGTGGCAACTGACGCCATAGACGCCGA
>CAYGDI010000035.1:0-1834 GCA_964348695.1 uncultured Candidatus Saccharibacteria bacterium
CGTCCAAGATGCACAGCGTCAAGTCCAAGGGGAAGAGGTAGACCGTGGCCAACTCCAGAAACAAGGTCTACGGCCCCAGGCCCCTCATCGACGCGATCCTCAAGAGGTCCAAGAAGAGGACCCACGGTGGCGGCAACGTCGCCCCGGGCGCGACCTTCACCTACTGGGAGATCTCCCCTCAGTCGGCAAAGACACTCGTGCAGCAGGCGTACGGACCGCAGGCTCGTCCTCCGCGCCTGGGATACGAGACCGTCCTTCCCGAGACGAAGAAGAAGGACGACCACGGCTCTTCCTGGAGGGGCAAGTGGATCGTCAGTCACGAGCGAGGGAAGTACGAGCTGCGCTTCTCCTACGGGAGTGATCGATATGAGTAACTCCCGGACACCCTCGAAGGCCGATCGCGCATTCGCGTCGAGCGGCGCCCGCTTCTACGCGAAGAAGTACGGACTCACTGCCGCGGAGGCGACGGGCTTCGTCTCGCACGCGAGGCGGAAGGAGATCGAGGAACACGTCGAGAAGTGGAGGCAGCAGAACGGATTTCTCGCTGCAAACTCGCCGCCCGCGCGAGGTCTTCTTTTGAGTTTGCTTCGTGGAGGACGGTGATGGCCAACACCCGCAAATCCTCCAAGCCCAAGTTCAAGGTCGGTGACGAAGTGGTCATCGCCTACAACAAAGGTGCGCCCGGGTTCATACGCATAGGTGGAGGCTTCGTCGTCGTCGAACGAGACGTTAGGCGGAGAGCTGCCGACCCGAGGCCGAATAGGTACAGGGTCCAGCGCATCAACAACGCCAAGCCAGGTACGGAGGGGTGGGTCTACGAAGACGACCTCCTGACCGTCGCGGAAGGCAGAGAGGCAGGGATTTTGTGAACTCTCGCAAGTCAAAGAGCAGCGGTTGGCGCTCGCGCCCGCCCGCGGGCTTTCGCGTCGGCCACGGCGGCGACATCGCGTGCCCGCACCGGGACGTGTCGTGCTGCGATGACTGCGCCCTTGCGCACCCCGAGATCGTCGAGGTCTACGGGCAGCACTTCTGGAGCACGTCGAAGGCAGACCACGACGCCCTGGTGGCCGAGTTGGCGAAGAGCAAGTCAAGGAGAGGGTAGACCGTGGCCAACTCAAGAAAGCGTTCCGGCAAGTTCCCCACCATCAAGGAGATCGCACGCCTCTGCGCGCAGATCAAGACCCAGATCGAGCCGGAGTTCCGCGTCTCGGACGATGGGGACGACGACGAGCCCGGCATCCTGCTCACGGTTGGCGCGGACGGCAAGGGCGGCTGGGGCTGGCAGACCGGCGACACGCAGTTTCACGGTGGGGCCTACGGGTATCCGCACTGGGGATCGGCGGGCATCCACGCGGACACGAAGGCGACCGAGGCCGCCAAGGGCATCCTGGACGAGATCCGAGACAACTACGCGATGTCGAGGTAGGAGAAGAACATGGCCAACAAGCGCAAGTCTGTTTCCATCAAGAAGCCTCTTGCATCAGGAGATCGAGTCCGGTTCAAGAACGCGAATGGTGAGTACACCGCTACGGTCATTCGCCAGATTCCCGCCCACGCGTCATGGGCTGTGAAGATCGACTCTGGGCCGAACATGGTCGGATGGACAAATGTCGAAGTACCGTCGAGAATGATCATCCGGCTTTGATCGAGAAGTAGGAAGGAACGCCCATGGCCAACTCCCGCACAACTTCCCACCCCACGCACGTCGTCCTCTGGTCAAACGGGGCGGTCGTGTGGAAGCGCGTGAAGAAGACGAAGGACATCGCGAACCGTCTTCGCCTTCTTGGGGCTCACGTGGCCTCGGTCGAAGGCAAGACCGAGAACTGGTACATGC
>CAYGDI010000036.1:0-1807 GCA_964348695.1 uncultured Candidatus Saccharibacteria bacterium
CGGCGACGCCGGTCAAGGGCCACGTCGAGAGCGTGGTCGGCTACACCCGCGACGTCGGCTGCGGCGTCGCAGAGCTGCTCGGCGTCCTGCCGACCCTCGCGTGCATGCTCGCCGGCTCGCACCTCATGAGCGAGATGGCGGCGGCGGCGCCCGCGGTCCTCGCGCACCCGTCGGTTATTGGCAGCAACCGGCCGTTCATCGGCAGGATCGTCCCGGCCAATCACCCGACGCTCGCGGCCCTCATCGCTCTGCTCCAGGGCGCGCAGGCCGGCAATCAGCAGGCCGCGCGCGAGTGGACGGCGCTGTCGCAGGCCGCCGTCTCCAACTCCGACCTCGCCCTGAGCATGTCCGAGGCCCGCGGTCGGCTGGTCGCGGCGCAGGGGTAACAAGACGTCATGAGCACACGCTCCAAACTACCAGGTACTCCAGGTCAACTGGGCCCACCAGGTCCGGTCACCGACCTCGAGACCTACATGCGCAAGCTCTCCGCCATCGTGCGCGAGACCCCGGCGCTCGCCCCGCTCGCGTACACCCGCGCGGCTTCGCACGTGCGCTCGCAGATCATGCGTCCGGAGAACCGCGGTCGTGGACTGGAACTTCAGGCCATCGCCTGCAAGCTGGACCAGATGGCGGCCGAGGCCATCGTCCCGGAGACCGACGCGATCGGAGACGACGAAGGAGAAGCCGTAGTCGGAGAGGACATCGAGGACCTGTTTGCTTCCTCTCCTCCCAGTGAAAAAGAATACGTCGTACCGGTACAGATCACGCCCGCGAGCGCCAGTCCAGAAGCAACTCTCTTCGGTCAGCAGGTGCTCATCCAGTACGGCGCATCTGGAAACTCATCTGGAAGTTACGCTGCGAGTGGTGGAGCGCTTTCCGGCGCGGTCGTCCCTGTATCCGAAGCACAGGTGTGTCGCTGGGAGGGCCGAATCACCGAGTCGATGCCGGTCACCGTCTCAGTGAATCCTCTTACCTCGCTCTCCGGATCAGATTATCCACCAAAGACAGGAATTATCAATAAAAGCTACCGTAATTTTTTCCGCGTGCGTTGGGGATCTGGACGTGGTCAACTGTGCAAAGCGATCGGTGACGTCGGACAAGGCGTGCAATTCACGGTTGCTTGCTCTTCACTCTACGTCGACATAGGTCAAGAGGCACCATACAATGTTGCCGGCTGGACCGCTGGATCTGTATGGCTGAACGCATCGATGGCATTTTTCTCGTCATCACGCGTATCAAAAGTTTTCCGTACGATATATGTAGACAGACTCGCTCAGGATGAATCTGTATCAGTTATTATTCCAGAATTCGCGACAACCTTAGAAGCAATAAACACCACAACACTGTCTAATTTTTCGATCGCGATCAAGACCGCCTCTTTGCCTGGACGAACACTGGTCACAGTATCAAATTCCGCAACCCAAGTCCTCTCCAACGCGATTGTATTGCCATCAGAAGCATATCTAGTAACAGTCTTGAACAACGGCGTCGCCACGGCAGACCTTAGTCTCGTCTTTGGACTTTCACTGTGAAAGACCTCGACAAAACATCATGAGCACCCGCGCCAAACTACCAGCAGGTCCCCCGGGTCCGGTCACCGACCTCGAGACCTACATGCGCAAGCTCTCCGCCATCGTGCGCGAGACCCCGGCGCTCGCCCCGCTCGCGTACACCCGCGCGGCTTCGCACGTGCGCTCGCAGATCATGCGTCCGGAGAACCGCGGTCGTGGACTGGAACTTCAGGCCATCGCCTGCAAGCTGGACCAGATGGCGGCCGAGGCCATCGTCCCGGAGACCGACGCGATCG
>CAYGDI010000037.1:0-1799 GCA_964348695.1 uncultured Candidatus Saccharibacteria bacterium
TCCCCTTGTGCAAGGCGGGTGATGGAGAGCGGGTCGGTGCTCACGACGCCCCGTCGAGGGAGCGCCAGTCGGCGACACTCAGGCCCGCGAGCGAGGCTTGAGCCTGCTCTGCCGTCTTGGCTTGCGGCGAACACAGCAGGCCGTACGTCTGCCAGGTGCCGTCTCGATGCGGTGAAGCGTTGGTCGCGACGAGCAGCCGGGCGGGGCCTGGTGCTGCCTCTTTGGGCAAATCGTAGAGGGTGCCGATGTGTGGATCGGGGTGAGTGTCAATCGGCGTCAGGTCGAGGTCGGCGACCACACGGTCCCAGCCCATGTGAGCGAAGGCGACGCGACGTTGTTCCGTGTTGTCCAGGTCTTTGAGGATGCGGTGCGCATCGGGCTCGGTTACTACCCACTCAGGGACACGGATGCCGTCGAGAGCGTAGATCGTCGTTCCGTCGGGCCAGGCCCACGCCGGACCAGTGGCGCGGTGCAACTCGCCCTGGGCGTTGCGACTGAGCATCGAGTGCTGCCCGCAGACGATCACGACGCCTTCGAGGGGGATGGTGAACACGGGTAGACAGAACGTTCGGTAAGCCCTTGTTAGCGCCATCGTGTCGTCAGCGGGCAGGGTGACGCCATCGAGCGTCGCCACGAACAGCCAATGCGACAGCCAGGAGTACTGCCACCAGCACCAGTGTGCGGAGCCCAGGGAGGAGTACAGGGAGGAGCCCAGGTAGGAGCGCAGGGAGGAGCCCAGGGAGGAGTCCAGGGAGGAGTCCAGGGAGGAGTACAGGGAGGAGCGCAGGGAGGAGCCCAGGGAGGAGTCCAGGGAGGAGTCCAGGGAGGAGCCCAGGGAGGAGCCCAGGGAGGAGTCCAGGGAGGAGTACAGGGAGGAGTACAGGGAGGAGTACAGGGAGGAGCCGCGCAGTATCGCTGCCCAGCCCAACGCAAAAACCGGCCCCGGAGCGACCACCACAGCAGGAGCATCGTGGCCGATGGCCGCATAACACGTCGCAGCGGCAGAGCGGAACTCGTCTAAGTCCCACTTGCCGTCCAGAGCGTCGCCAAGGCAAGCCCCACGGTAGGCCGTGAGCTGTGCCCATTCCTGCTCGGTAAGGTCAGTTCTCACGCTTGCTCCCCCTTGTCTTTCTTCGCTCGGATTCGCTCCACCTTCTCGACAAGCGGAGGGGTGGTAACCCCGGATGAGGGAGGCGTAGGACCACCAAGTCTTTCCGCCTCGACCTCATCCGGGGAATCTGTGCCGGGGATCATTGCTTCGAGCAGCAGGTCTACCTCGGGCTGGTATATCTCGGTCACGTACCGCGTCCGACCGCCGGTGATCTTCTCCACGAGCTGCTGCCGGGCGTCTTGGTCGTGGCCCGCACCGCCCAGGAAGTCGGCCAGATACTTAGCCTTCTCTCGGGAGATCGTGGCAGGTGCAGGGCCGACCTTCCCTCGGGTGATAACAAGTTCGATCGGGGCGAGTGGGGGGCCTTCCTCGGGAGGATCCCATGTCGCCTCATCCTCCCACTCCACCGTTACCGGGGCGCTTGGCAGTTCCGCCGGCGCGGTCAGGACGGGATCGGCGGGAGCGGGGATGCCTCGCAACGTGCCGCCACCTGATGCCAGGGACTCCAAGGTGGTGGGCAGGCGCAGCGTAGGGACTTGGTACTTGTGCATCTTCCCGTCGCTGCCCATTGAGGAACGGTTCGTCAGGCACAGGAACCCGTGCGCAAATCCTCTTGCCGACACCGCGGCCAATGCCTCGACCATGCCGGGCAGTTCCTCGCGAGCGAAATCACTGTGGGTGGTCAGTC
>CAYGDI010000038.1:0-1787 GCA_964348695.1 uncultured Candidatus Saccharibacteria bacterium
CTATTGACAATGCTGCTACATCATCTAACATCAGGGTGGCATGAACGGTAGCGTTAGCTCAGGCCAACACACAGGGAGGTTGAATATGGCGACCGATATGAAACATTCGCCGGGGCCATGGGTGGCCGAACCATATGAGTTCGAGGCGGTGTTTGAATCTGGCGAGGGCCACACAGGCAAGACGACCGGGAAGGGGTGGCGCGTTGAATCTGTGCCACTGTCCACACCGGGCAACGCCTATAACGTGGCCCACGTTGCCCGCGGTGAGGGCCAACCAACGCAGGCCAACGCAGCGTTGATCGCATCCGCACCAACCCTGCTAGCCCAACGCGACGCGCTCCTGCTAGCGGCAGAGGCGGTGCTGCAATGGGACAAGGTTGAACAATTCGGAACAGCGGAACTATTAGCCCGCGTGAAAGATGTTGAAGCACTCCGCGCAGCCGTGCAAGCCGCCAAAGGGGGTGCGGAGTGAGCAGCCTACTTGGATACAGCAACGGCGAGCGCAAGCCCACAGCGGCTGACCGACTCGCGGACGCGGTGGAGGCTCTTATCGAGGGCAATCCGCACCTGTTCTACCTTGAACCTGACAAGCAGTATCGGCACGACGTTCAGATATGCACAGGGCTGATGAAGCGCCTCGCGTATGCACTGGCTGAGGCAAGATCGGAGGAGGCGAAATGAAGTGCGAATGTCAAGCAAGGTGGCGCGTCACAGACGGACATGGCAAGTGGGTGCCAGAGATGTGCCAACCGCACACCCGCAAGCTCGCCGCATTCGATGACCTGCTGAAAGCGGCGGAGGCTATGTCCTTTCACTATGGCCTGATCTTCCACGACACGCCTTGCGCCTCTTTGGTGAGTTTCACAAAGCAGCCATGTGATTGCATTTTCGGCAAGTTCCGAACGGCCATTTGGAAGGCAAAGGAGGTCGCTAAGTGATCGCCAACCTGCTAACCCTGGCCCTCGTCGGGGCTACCGCGCTGGCGTTTGCCATCGTGGGCGTGATCCTGGCGTACAACATCGCCGAGGCTTACAAGCCGGAGGGGTACTGATGCCTGAGTCACTGGCCGAGAAGGTCTTGGCGCAACTCTTGGAGGCGCATCCCAATCTGACAATCATAAAAACCGAGGGTGGCGGGTGCGAGTCCTGTGGCGTTTCAACAACCACCCACTGTATTTTGTGCGACGCGGATGATTGGCTGTACGCTCACGCTATCCAGCACCGCGAAGGCTGTTCCGTCCCTCTGATCCAAGCCGCCCAACATGAGGCTGGACTTCACAAGGAGCCACAATGAACACTGGACTGGCTTGGCATGTCCACCATGACAAGCTCGTTGAGTGGTGTACAGACTACACAGGCCGCTCTGAGTACATCCGCGCGAGTAAGTCCCCAAGTGAAATTAAAACACGCTTGAAAATGTTCAAGTTCGTGAATACACCACCCCCTGATGTTGTTACGGCTTGGGGAGAACTCTATAAGGCGTGGGAAGATCGTTCTATAAACCCAACGGCACACTCGGAAGCATGGGGCAATTACCTTGAAACCCTTAAGAAAGCAATGCCCGCACTGGTCAAGTTGCACAAGGTTGAATGCCCAAACTGCCCCTGGAACGGCACAACGATATTTCCAAAGGAGTCACGCTGATGCCTGAGACATGCGGGTGCCGAACCGTCGAAGCGTTTCGTACAAGTGCCGGTTTTGCCACAGACGCAGAGATCATCTACTGCCCGCTCCACGCCCGCGCGGCAGAGATGCGGGAGTTGCTCAAAGAACTGAGTGAGTCATGGG
>CAYGDI010000039.1:0-1714 GCA_964348695.1 uncultured Candidatus Saccharibacteria bacterium
TCCGCCAGCGGCGCTCACCTGACCGTCACCGGCGCAACGGCGGCAGAAAACCCGCCTGTGGCGTTTCGTTGGGGCGACAACCTCGTTGCTGCCATTGGCCCAACGGCGGGCGGCGGCGGCCAAGCGATCCCGGCCAAGATGGTGAGCTACAGAAAGAGGCGCGCAGCATGATATTCCTCAAACAATCCACCGCCATTGAAGTCAAGGTCGGCCCATTTCTGGACTCAACGGATGGCGTCACAGCGGAGGCGGCGCTGACCATCACCTCGGCGGAGGTGCTCCTCGCCAAAGGTGCGGGTGACTGGACGGCCAAGACGGAGGCCACGTCGCTGGTCCACGAGAGCAACGGCTGGTATCGCTGCCTGCTCGACACGACGGACACGAACACGCTCGGGACGCTCATGCTCCAGATCGCCGAGAGCGGGGCGCTGCCCGTGTGGCACGAGTACATCGTGCTAGCTGCCAACGTCTTTGATTCCCTGATTGGCGGTGGCGACACCCTCGACGTGCAAGTCACCGGCATGGGCGCAGGAGTGGTGACAGCCGCAGCCGTAGCAACTGACGCCATAGACGCCGATGCCCTGGCCGACAACGCCATCACGGCGGCGACGTTCGCTGCGGGAGCCATCGACGCCACGGCGATCGCTGCCAATGCCATCGGGGCATCCGAGCTTGCAGCGGACGCAGTGGCCGAAATAGCGGATGCCGTGTGGGACGAAGCAATGGTCGAGCCCACCGCCGTCCCTGCGGTCACCGGAGCCATGCGTGCGGCGATTGCCTGGCTGCTAGCTCGGGATCGTAACAAGCTCACCCAAACGGCAACCACGACGACGCTGCGCAATGACGCCGACTCGGGCAACGTTGCCACCTCGACCGTGAGTGACGACGGGTCCACATTTACTAGAGGCGAATGGGTCTAGCCCGTGGCCGTCGATACCGCCGCTAAACGGTTCAATGTTGTCCTGCTCCTGCGGGGTGGACCGGCGCGGCCTGATGGCACGCTCGAAGAGGCTGACCGGGCCACCCTCGGTGGCGTCTACGGATGGGGTGGCATCAACCCGCCGGCGTCCGATCTGGACACAGCCACCACCCCGGCGCAACTGCGGGCGCTCGTGGAGGCGGGTGACCTTGAGATCGACTGGTCAATGGCGCTCTACGATTCGGACGACGCCTACGTAACCGACATCACCGCCGACGTGTCCGAAGGGACGATTACCCGCAACCTCTATCGGACCATCCACGGCACAGCCAAGTTCCGGCTATCTAGGCAACTGCTATGGGGGAGCCATCGTCTCGCCCCATCGGTCACGCTCACCAGCGAGGTGGAGAACCTCACGGCTACGTGGGCGCTCGGTAGGTGGCTGACCAGCATCCCCGAGCGGGTGGTCGGAGCGGTGCCCGAAAGCTACGAGGTGGAGGCTTACGACAAGCTGCTGCTTGCCGACAAGAAGGTGGGGCGGTCCTACGCAGTGGCAAGCGGGACGGCGTACATCACGGCGGTGGAAACCATCCTCGGCACCGAGCTAGGCGAAGCGTCCTATGCGCTCGACCAAGCGTCGATTGCCACAGTCACCACGACCACCCTCAACTGGCTGCTCGATGACGAGACGACGTGGCTGCGGATCATCAACGACCTGCTCCTAGCCATCAACTACGAAGGGCTATGGGTGGACCGCAACGGTTACTACCGCAGCCGCCCCTACCGCGACCCCGA
>CAYGDI010000040.1:0-1659 GCA_964348695.1 uncultured Candidatus Saccharibacteria bacterium
TGGTCGACCATGTGGAGGAGAGCCTCGGCCACGCCCATCGCGTCGTCGACGGGGTGGTGCGTCGGTTTCGTCTTGCAGAACTTCCTCCACTCATTCGACCGCGACGCGTCCTTCATGAGCCCGGAGTACAGGTCCCCGATACGCCGGGCGGAGTAGCCGAAGGAGTTGTGACCAAGGAAGAGGTGCGCGTAGTAGTTCACCCAGGCGAAATCAAAGGCTGGGTTGTCGGAGACGAAGATGGGCTTGGTCGCCTTCTCCGTGTTGGCGAGGACCCATTCGTGGAGGCGTTTCGTGTCGTCGTACGGGTTCGGGTAGAGGAGGTGTTCCTCTCTCGTCGTGCCGGAGATTGCGAGGGCTTCTGGTTGGAAGTCCGCGTCCGGGAGCGGCGCGAACTTACCGTAAAACGAGGTCTTGAGTTCGCGGTCGAGCCTCACGGCCCCGATCGAGACCATCGAGTACAGGCCGGGGCAGGGGCCGTCGCTCTCAACATCTACAACAAACCAGGTCGCGGCCACGGGCTAGAACTTCACGTTTCGATGGTCGACCTTGCCGTTCGCCGAGGGCGCGCGGTCGGGCACGTTCGCGGCGCTGCTCTCGGGCCTCGCCGCGCGACGCCGCGCGATGTCCTGCGCCACGGTCCGGATGGTGGCCGGGTCGAGGGGCTTGATCGACTTGCTCTCGATGGTGCGAGGTGCGGCGAGCGGGACGCCGAGGTTCTTGGCGATGGCATTGTGTGTCGCGCGGTCCTCGGCGTCGTTGCGCAGGGCCGCTGCGGCGCGGGCACGATCGGCCAGGACCTTGTCGACCTGCACCTGTCGCACAACTCGGTGCGGGGGAGCGACCGACTTGTCCATCATGAAGGTTCGCGCCTGCGTCTCACGCGCGACCCGCGCGAGGTCGGTGAACGGGACCTCACCCATCTTCGCGACGATCGAGTCCATCGCGGGCCCGCTGTTCATGAGCACGGTGAGTGCCGTCTCTGCAACGTCGCTCACGGAGCGACCCATTTTGTCGGCGTACGCCTTGACCTTCGCGTAGGTCGTGCCGCGGACGGAGATGCTCTTGCGGGTTTGCTTTTTGGTCATGGGATTCTCCTCGGTCTACAGATTGAAGTGTTTTCGGACACCGTCTCGGATGATCTCCTCGAGCGTTTGCGGCGGCAGCGCCTTGCCGGAAATCATCACGACAAAGGTGCAGGCCCGGTCGAAGCGCACCTTCGCGGTCAAGACGGAACCCTCGGGGAGGTACAGTGGGAGGGACTCGCGGGTGTTGTTCCCGGCTCGGTGTGCTCTGAACGTGACCCTTGTCACGCCATCGACTGACAAGGACAGGAGATAAGGTCCCTGGACGCCGGGGGTGTAGTTTCCGCTTGCGCTACTACAAACGTCTTTGGCTCGGCAGTCTCGGTCAATGGTGATGGAGACCTCGCGCGTCTCGCCGCGCTTGCCTTCGAGCGGGCCGAGTTTCGCGAACCACAAGGTGGCGTGGCGGAAGTCCTTGTCGTGGTAGGGCCGCGGGGTCATCGGCGAACCTGGACGATCGTCGCGTAGTCGACGTGCTGGTAGATCCACGCGGCATCTGCATTGGCGAGGCGGACGCAACCTCGCGTTGACGGCGCGACCCCGAGCGGGGTGGGCATCTCCTCGCGGCACGGCGTCG
>CAYGDI010000041.1:0-1542 GCA_964348695.1 uncultured Candidatus Saccharibacteria bacterium
GACATGTATTGGTGTTTTTGGCTTCTTGCTTGAACTTTCGTAGTGTGTTTTGTTTGACGGGTTTTATTTATACTGTTGGTAATAATAATCTTGATACAAAAATATTATAGATAAAAAGTAAACCACTTGTAGCAATTATACTTACGATTAATACTAGGACATTAATAACTTTTTTCCACCCTAACGTACGCATGGCACAAAAATAAGAAAGTGTTGCTAACAATATACTATAGGTGATGAATACCGGAAAGTAGTTTTGTATCTTTTCGTTCAATTGATACAGACTACCGCCTTGCATCGTCACAACATAAAATAAGTAGCCAACAATAATTAGTACTCCGTTTAATACAAAACTCCACTCCCAAAAATCTGGCGTATTATTACTTCTTAGTTTTTTCTTCTTACTCACATCCTTCTCCTTCTGGTATTGTTACTTTCTTTAGTGTTCTGTGTTGGTTGTTGGTAGTGATGGTTGTGGTGTTTTGGGGTTGTAGGGCTATGCAGGTGGTGTTTGTCTTGCCTTTGGTATATATCGCGACCTGAAATTAGCCTTATTTTATAAAAGCTCTACCTATGTCGTAATGACTTTCCAAAACGTCCCTATAGCAGTAACAAGGGTAGAGATGACAATGAGGCATATAATTAATAATCTTGTAGCTAAAGGAATCTTTCTACTTAAATAATTACGGCAACTTACAATAACTAAAAAATAAGTTGATAACAATACGACCGGGTTGATAAACAATAAAAATACATCAGGAGCTACTATGTACTCTCTCCAATACCCTGCAAGGCCGTTCAATAATCCTCCCGCTAAATTTTCATATAGGACTAGTAGTATAACGGGCGCTATGATTATATTGTTAAGTAAAGCTATATATGCATTCTTCCATAAATATTTGGTCTTTATGACCTGACTTTTGTTTTGTTTACGCTTCATTTTTCTCCTTTACTTTATCTTATTCTATACTTCTTTGCCTACCATCTCCAAAATTTAAAGCTTCGAACCGTACTCCAATTGCCGGCTTTGTCCTGAGCCCTGGCGTAGAGAGTATGTTGGCTATGAAGGTTAGATAAAGGAGTGATCAATGCTGTGCTTGAATATTAGTATTCGTAATAGTCACTTCTATCCCCTGACGGTACGTGCTTTGCTCCTAGTTCTAGTGCTTCTTTTTCTGTACAGACATAGCTAATGAACATATTTGGGCTTGGGTAGTTTTTGTCACCTGGTTCCATATATTCTATATCACTTGGCCCCCAGTTGCGCACAGCAATCGGCTGCTTCATACCACAGTTAATGTAGCTATATATGTACTGTGGATGTCTTTCAAGATATAGATTGATGCAGGCTATAAAAAAAAATACTGCTACTGTTATCCATAAATACTTTGATTTAAGTATTCTTGATTCTTTCTTCTTCTTACTCACATCCTTCTCCTTCTGGTATTGTTACTTTCTTTAGTGTTCTGTGTTGGTTGTTGGTAGTGATGGTTGTGGTGTTTTGGGGTTGTAGGGCTATGCAGGTGGTGTTTGTCTTGCCTT
>CAYGDI010000042.1:0-1515 GCA_964348695.1 uncultured Candidatus Saccharibacteria bacterium
ATATTCCTTTCGACCATACCCCGCCCAACTTCACCAGTAATTTTATCCGGAGTACCTTCTGGCCATTTAGCAAACCGCTCCTCTAGTGCTTCAATTAGTAACTCCCTCGGCGCAATAAGCGAACAGTTACTTTTTCTATCTCTCCATGAATACATCGGCTCACCCCAGGTAAAAAGTGCGAAGCGATTTTGATTGTAGGCAAAAGTTTCCTTATTGGGACGATAGAAATTGAAATGATTTTCGTGGTATAGAGTGTCGTCTTCAGCGGTCGCGACATATTCGGTAGTTGCAACTTTAGCTGCTCTTAACATTTGACGGTAGATATTGGAAAGAGACCGCTCACCATCATCTATAATATTTAATCCAAAATTCAGTGGCTTTCGTGAGACACTTATCAAAGGATAGTCTCCTACTGCTTCAACTAAAATTTTCCTCTGATATTCGGCGAAGGATTCTTTTATTTCACTGGCGGTGAGATAAATTACAGTTAGGTCTTTCGGGTTTTTTATATTTTTTGACATATAGCAACAATTAATTTGTCCTCGACTGTTGTTTTAAATCCATCGAGCTTGAATGTTTCTTCTGGATTAGAGAGAACACATTCGCCATTCTTTTCATTTATATTCCACTCGTGCATTCCTCCATATTCTTCTCTTTGGTCTGGGGCATGCCTCAGATAAATATAGCCGCCTTTCTTGCAAACCCTGATCATTTCTTTTATGGCCCGCTTAGCGTCTATCGTGTGATCTAGGGCATTTACGCAATGAACAATATCAAAGAATTCATCTGGATAGGTTAGATGTTCCATGTTTTGATATTCTACTGGAACCACCGGTGTGGCCTTATATTTTGTCCATAGCGGCGCATATTGGGGCTGAAGTATGTCCGAGGCGTATATTTTAACGTCAACGTCTTTCCAAGAATTACCAATGGTGCAAATTGGCCCAGCCCCTATCTCGGCAATAACAACTTTTTTCTTATCTCCTATCATTGGGCCAAAATAATCTGGCAGTTCCGAAGGATGATTAAATTTAGCGAGTTTGGATTTAAACTTAACCCGATAAAAAAATAAAGTGTTTTTATACCTTAAATCTTCCATTTTGGTCTTACAACTTTTTCATAATACTCACCCCAAACCGCTAACGAATACTTCCAACCCGGCAAAGCGTCTGCTGTTCCATAGTTGTGGGTGCGAGAAAACTTCCGGTGTTTGTGAGCGTACCAAGTGTTTTTGTTAACCATGAGCCGCCCGCCAGCCTTCCAAGTTTTGAATACCATTTCGTGTGAGTCCTGATAAAGTGGTCCGTAACCTTCGGTTTGAAGTTCGCCAATGACCTTGTCCCACCACGATCTCTTCATCACCCAACAGCTTCCCTGCATGGCCATTGTTTCATCGATTGATTTATCTTTTCGTTCTTTTGCTCGGCTTTTCCAATCTACTCCAGAGAACTTTGGCCTGGTTTTGTCGATTACCAATTTGTTGTAGTCGTTTGGTGGAATGTCCATGATCTCCCA
>CAYGDI010000043.1:0-1472 GCA_964348695.1 uncultured Candidatus Saccharibacteria bacterium
GTAAACTGACATATTGTCTCAATAATACAACAAATTGCGACAAATTTGCAATTAAATATATATGCTATTATATTGGTCAGCATGTTACCAGTAATATTATCCGCTGCAACCTTCTTTTCAACTCTTCTAGGTGGGTTTGTTGCTATTAAAAATGTAAAACGACTAAATAGCATACTCGGCTACACCGCTGGTGTTCTTTTGGGCGTTGTTGCTTTTGATGTATTGCCTGAAATATTCGAGCTGGTTGGAGAAAACAATATAGATATCATGTGGCCGATGATTGCATTGACTGTTGGCTTTTTGGCTTTTCATATTTTGGAAAAATCAATCCTAATGCACCACAGTCACGAAATAAAATATGAATCACACACACATCCGCATGTTGGCGTTGCCAGTGCATTGGCAATCATAGGGCACAGTTTTTTGGACGGTGTCGCTATAGGTATAGGGTTTCAAGCAGGAAATGAAATAGGTATTGCCGTAGCGATTGCTGTTATTGCACATAATTTTTCTGACGGACTCAACACAGTTAGCTTACTATTGCATCACAAAAATAAAAAGGATCGAGCCATTAAGTTCCTACTAATAAATGCGATTGCACCGGTACTGGGTGCCGCATCAACACTATTTTTCACAGCTTCTACAGCCGTACTTGCTGTATACCTAGGTTTCTTTGCCGGATTTTTACTCTACATAGGCGCTAGTGATATATTGCCACAAGCACACTCCAAGGGCTCTTCAAGGCGAACTATAGGTATGACAATACTTGGTGTTTTTACAATGTTTGCTGTTACTTATTTTGCACATATCTAAAAAATAACAACGCTCGTTCCGAATAACTCAAACTAATGAATTATTCAGAACGAGCGTATAACAACTCTTCATTTTGTACGTCGTCGAACCTTCAGCAGATTGCCTTTTAGTTCCCAGACTGTCCAGTAATGTGATGAGATGACCGCACGCGCATAAGGGTCTACGAGCAGTGCTTGCACTTGCTTGACCGCCTCATCAGAGATGTTTTTTGAGTAAACCCCACCATTGTTGTCTAGTGAAAGCTCGCTAAGTTCAGCGATGACTTCATCTAGCTCTTCGTACCTTCCGGCTACAACTCTTTCATGAGTGGTATCAGCCATCGGATCCAATACTCCTACGGTTCATCCGTCGACCTGATGTCAACAGAACTGCATATATTATACCAGAGATAGGCTCTCATAATTAGTGATATACTTTATACATAATGAAACTCCCTTCCAAGAGAAATAAAAAGAAAATATTTTTTATAGTTATGGTCGCTGTTTTTGTAGCTTTTTGTATAGCAGGCGCTATTGTTTTATCGGCAAAAACTGATGCACCAAAAAGTCAGACAGTACAAACAAAATCTAAAAAAACTAACGAGCCGCAAACAATTCGACTAATCGCTAGTGGCGATCAACTAACTCACGATGCAGTTAACAAAAATGCAAAAACTAGCG
>CAYGDI010000044.1:0-1437 GCA_964348695.1 uncultured Candidatus Saccharibacteria bacterium
GTGTCGCGCAGGATCTTGTCCGCATTTTGTTTACCGGAATAGTCGCGATGGCAGCCCTCGCCGGCGGCCTGGCATTTGGTCTGGGCGGCCGCGATGTAGCCCGGGACATTCTGCAAGAAGCAGTTAAAAAACTGAAACAGAAATGATATAATAGCAAATAGTTTGTGACGGCCCCATCGTCTAGTGGCCTAGGACGGCAGGTTTTCAGCCTGTCTACCGGGGTTCGAATCCCCGTGGGGTCACCAAATGAGTACCGTAACAAAAACGGCAGTTATGAATTAAAAGAGGGTTGGTAGGACAATCTCTTGTTTTTTAGTTAAATCCACTCCAAATCTTCCATTTAGAGATCTGAATTTTCCTTCACAATCAGTGAATTTAGTAAATCTTCTTTTTAGTATGTAAGCATTCATCCAAAGCTTGGCATAGGAGAAGGAATTAAAACATTTAATTGAGAATAGACGAGATTCAAGATGAGAATTGTATGATTCCATGAGATTAGTAGTGACAGGTGAAGCTTTGACACCACGATAGGCTAGTAGTTCAGTCTTGTATTTTTCAATATATGTCAAAGTTGAGAGACATAGAGGATCGGCGCCATAGTCACGGTATATTGCAAAGAGTTGTTTGTTAAATACATCGTCATCCAGCTTTTGAGCAAAGATGTGTTCAATACGGTTCATGAATGGTTTATATGTGGAATCTGATCGTACTTTTAGATTCCGTCGTATAGATTCTTTAAAGTGGTTAAAACAGGTTTGAATTCTCACTTGAGGAAATGAGTTGCGAGCTGCCATTTTAAGGTTTGGATTATCATCACAGACTAGAAGTTGTGGATGGTGAGAGATAATACGAAAATATGAGAAATATTTAGCCCATCCTTGATAGTTCTCATATGGTGCAAGAATGAATACAGGGATATCATGTCGGAAGTAGTCAATTCCCCACAGAAGTACAAGATTGTGTTTGTATCCTTTAACCGTAAAAAACTTTCCATCAAACACAAAGGTTGAGGAGAATCGAGAGCAATATTGAAATGTAAACTCGTTGTTATCAGGTAATTTTTTGAGTTCTTCTTCGCAGATTCTCCATGCAGTCATGGCAGAGATACCATACTTACGTGCTAACTTCCTGAATGATAATCCATCTAAATGATCAGATAGAAGTGTCTTTCTATCATGGTGAATGGTACGAATGGAAAAATATTTGCTGCAGGTTTTACATTTGTATCGTATTGAAGTGCCACGTTTCGCATGGCGAATTACTGAAGTAGTTGTTAGACAGACAGGGCATTTAAATGTTCTCATATACCCCATCTAACACTATTTGAGAAAGTTCTGTCAACCTAATGTCGCTTTTACAACTGCCACTTTTGATACGGTGTCCATAGTTTACACCGAAGGCTTAATTTCAAACGTTTCAAACATTTCTTTTGGCTCC
>CAYGDI010000045.1:0-1427 GCA_964348695.1 uncultured Candidatus Saccharibacteria bacterium
GAGCCTGAATAGGGCGAATAAGTACATAGGATTAGACCCGAAACCGGGTGACCTAACCATGGGCAGGTTGAAGCGACAGTAACATGTCGTGGAGGACCGAACCACCGCACGCTGCAAAGTGCTTGGATGACCTGTGGTTAGAGGTGAAATGCCAATCGAACTCGGAGATAGCTGGTTCTCCTCGAAATAGCTTTAGGGCTAGCGTCATGTCAATTAGCCAACAGGGGTAGAGCTCTGTAAAGGACTGGGGCCCTCACGGGTACCCACCCTTAACAAACTACGAATACTGTTGGTGGTACCATGGCAGTTAGAACGGCGGGGCTAAGCTCGTCGCTCGAAAGGGAAACAGCCCAGACCATCGTCTAAGGTCCCAAAATGTACACTCAGTGGGAAACAAGGTGAGATTTCTTAAACAGCTAGGATGTTGGCTTAGAAGCAGCCATTCATTTAAAGAGTGCGTAACAGCTCACTAGTCAAGAGATCTTGCGTGGAAAATGTAACGGGGCTAAAGTGTACTACCGAAGACATGGATGTGACACAAAATTTATTTTGTGCACGTGGTAGAGGAGCGTTCCTGTCAGCAGTGAAGTCAGATTGGAAAGTCTGGTGGAGCGGCAGGAAGTGAGAATGCTGGAATGAGTAACCATAAGAGGGGTGAGAATCCCCTCGGCCGAAAGAGTAAGGTTTCCTGGACTACGGTAATCGATCCAGGGTTAGTCGGGCCTAAGCCGAGGCGCATAGCGTAGGCGATGGACATCAGGTTAATATTCCTGAACCGGTTATATCTTATACACTGTTCACGGCGGAATAATCAGAGCGGATTCATGGTATGTATCCGTCTAACTTGGCAGGAATGCTAAAGGAATGAAAGTTTTGATTTATCAAGACGATTCTGGTGAAGACGCTGGCTAGAAAAGCAGGTGTATGCGTGGATATAGCCGCCCGTACCGCAAACCAACACAGGTACTCGGGTCGAGAAGACCAAGGCTTACGAGAGAACCTTCGCTAAGGAACTCGGCAATACAGCGACCGTAACTTCGGGATAAGGTCTGCCCCCACATCATTTGATGTGAGCCGCGTTCAGATAATTGTATTATCAACTTGGTGACAGGTGGTTAGAATATTGAGTACGCAAATTTCGTGTTTTTTAAAAGCATGATATTTCGCGGAAAATCCTTTTTTATCACAATTTTTTACTGAGACAATCAAATCATACGATTAATTCTGGATGCGTGCACTCTCATATCTGATGATGTGGGGGCCGCAGCGAAAGAGCCCAAGCAACTGTTTATCAAAAACACAGGTCTCTGCTAACACGAAAGTGGATGTATAGGGGCTGACTCCTGCCCAGTGCTGGAAGGTTAAGGGGAGTGCTTCACGGTGCGAACTGAAGCCCCAGTGAACGGCGGCGGTAACTATAACCGTCC
>CAYGDI010000046.1:0-1421 GCA_964348695.1 uncultured Candidatus Saccharibacteria bacterium
AGCACCTTCTTTTCGGCACGCCACGCCTTGCCATCATCGTAGTTAGCCGGCGCCGTGGTGCCAGGGCGAATGTACTTGGCATCGATTCCTTGTTGGGTGGCTACGTTTTCTGTCCGGTTGGCCTCGATCACCTTGTTCCGCGCGATAGTCTCCGGGAACGTGCTTTCCAGCTTCCCGCCATTGGCTTCGTTGACCGCGCGCTGGCTTGGCTTCGTGGGGTCGTAAGCACCATTGGTCGCGGCCGTGGGCGGGAGTTTGTCGTAGTCGGTTTTGAACATCTGTTGAGACAGTTCGTTGCGCTTTTCGCTGTCAGTGACCGGGTTCGCCTTGGCCCCCAACATGGAAAGCCCCGTGTTGATGGCGATGTCCTTGACTGACTTCCCATCCTGTGCGCTCTGGACTAACTGTTGCCCTGAAATCGGCAACGCTCGCTTGCCTAGTTCCCACTTGTTCAAAGGATCGCCGCCGCCCCACGTCTCACCCTTGATCAAGTCCGTGATGAACTTCACCGGCGCGCTACCCTTTGACCCCGACGCGTAGCCAAGGGCATCGAACAACTGGTTGGCGTCCTGTTCCTTCACCGAACGGAAGCCAGCATCCGCCCCCGCTACTAGCAACTTGATAGCACTGTCGTACGCGCCGAAGACGCTAATGTCCTGGCCCGCGACGCGGATGGTCATCCAGTTTGGATTGATGCGGATCTGCCCCCTGTCCCACGCTTTCTTGTCGAAAGGGTTCAGCACTTCGCCAAGGTCGCGGTTCTGTGCGATGGCTGTAGCGGTCACGAGCCCCGCACCGAGGGCGGCATAGTTCTTCAAATACTGACGCGCGATCTGCCCTTCCAGCCCGCCATCTGATACCGCGTGCGCCGTGGTTTCGATGATCGACCGGAAGAAGTTGGGAGCGAATGCCACGATCCCCTCCGCATCCGTGGCGCGGCTCATGCTCACACCGGACATTCGATCTACCGCACGGCCGATCTGTTCCATAGCCGTATCGTCCAACTCCCGCCCGGCGCTCTTTGCTGCCGAGTCGGCAATGGAATCGAACGCCGCCACGCGCATCCGGTTGCCGAAGCGCGCAAACTGCTTCTGTGTTTGGGCGATGCCGGGGATCTTCTCTAACCCGCGCGCGAGAAAGTCGCCCTGATCTCCCGTGTGGCCGTAGATGGTGACCCATCGGGCGGAGTCCGCCGTCTTGGGGTCGGCCAGCCACTTGTTGTAGTTCGTGTCGTCAACCATGTCGCGCATGGACCGCACGAGGTTTGCCGCGAACTCCCGCTTATTGCTCACCCCGAGGATGGCGAGCTGGTTCAGGGTCACCGAAAAGTCGAGCGTCGCATTTATGGGGTGGAGGATGGCGTTCAGTGCCTTGGCGCCGGGTATCTTCGTCTCCATGACCTTGTTGCCGACGCGGATACC
>CAYGDI010000047.1:0-1413 GCA_964348695.1 uncultured Candidatus Saccharibacteria bacterium
TCCTCCAATTTACGGATACAGAAGGCAAACAAAGCCAATTCTCCAAAGATTTTGATCTGTAAGGTTGGAGTGGGTGTTCGAGAAGATGGTTAGCTTCTAACAAAGATTTAGAATATATCTTAGTAAAAATAAGCTTTAATTTATTTGGGGAGCCAGATGTCTTTAACAGCTGGTTTACTTTTTAAACGTGACCAGTATTTTTTCAGTTATCGAATCTGATATAGAGAAAGCATTTGTCCAGAAATATGCTTCTCAAGTCAATACCACTACTAAGTTATTAGAGGTATATGAGGCTTTCATTAAAGCTACATCTGGGATTGTAAAAGATAACGAATTTCCCAAATGGACAATAATGATTCTACTTTCTCAAACACTTCCTCTCATGAACAATGCTCTGGTGTTACTTTCCAAGGGTTATTTACGGTCATCAGAGATGTTTATTAGGATTGCTGCCGAAGGAATGATTTTAGGCGCTTATTTTACTGAGTTTCCCGATGTAGAAGTTGAGTTTAGAACAACAAATTACCGAGAATTCTTCCACAACCATAGGGTTGAAAATATGCTTAAGAGAGTTGAGAAAGAAGGAAAACTGTTAATCTCAAATAAAGAAACTGCTAAGCAAGTGAAATGGCACAAAATAGTCTTTGGTAACCTATATGAAGAGTCCTCACGATTTGTTCATCAAAATATAGATTTGATTTACGACATAACAATTGATCAGATAAATACTGACAAGGGGAAAGCTAATCTAATTATAGGACCACAGCTCTATCCAGATGGTGTACTATCAATGGGATTAAGAAGAATATTAAACGCTACGCTATTTTCACTAGTAGTATTGGGTGTGGCCTTAAATATTAATTCGGATGACAAAGAAAAGAAGATTATGGAAGATGCTCAAAAGGTTATCGAAGAATTAAATAAACCAATCCATGAGCGTGCATTAATATAGGTGTTGTATTTATAGTTATGTATAACCTAGAGGAATACAAATATTTTGTCTCAAAATATGGGTCATGTGCCAGTTGGGCTGTTTGGGATCACAATGATCGGAGTGATCCTTCAATAATCGGAAATAACATTTCTCAACTACATTCAAGATTTGTATTGCTCGGGCTTAATATTTCTGGTTTACTTGAAGATACTCCATGGTTGAATTTTCACAAAGGACCAAGTAATGTTCGCAAGATTAAGTTTGCCTGCGAAAGTAATGGTTTGTGGGGGTCGTATATAACTGATTTATTCAAGAATATTCCAGAGAAAGACTCCTCTAAACTCAAAAGCATACTTACAGAAGAAATGATCAAACAAAATGTAGATAGCTTTGATGAAGAGATGAGAGACATTAAAATTAGTCCAAATACAATATTTATTGTGTTTGGTAATGCTGCTGCTTTTTATTTCAATAAATAC
>CAYGDI010000048.1:0-1398 GCA_964348695.1 uncultured Candidatus Saccharibacteria bacterium
GATCTGAGACTCTACGTTTGGTGAAATAGCAGCTTGTTGAGCATCAAATACTGCAATATAACCCAATATAATTGCGCTCGGTGTCTGCGGCTCATCCTCGATAACTTCAAGTATGCGCTTCTCGGCTCCGCCTGAAATACGAATATCGTCCAAAATCACTACGCTACGCTCGTCAATATTCTGACCTTCCAGGCTAAATCCTATGGATGCAAGCTCAGCCTGACGTGCTTCTGCGCTTGCTACTGAGTAGTCGGTGTTTGTCACGCTTGCTTTGCGCACATGCATCATTTCAGCAGGTTCTAGGCTATTTTCAATACGTTCACGATTGAGTCTGTCGAGGCAATAGCGAGTCAAATACCCACAAGCCGGCACTACGGATTTGTATGCAACCAAAAATGCTGGTGCTACATCTGTCTCATACAGGTGGGGAGCTTCTTGTTTCAGGCTGTCAGCAATATCTGAAGCAAATTTTTTTGTGTCGTCACGAGAGCCATATTTCATGCGGCTATATGCATCTGCGTCAAATTCTTTACCATTTGCGTCAACAATCTCACCGCTCGGAGCATATTCTAAATTGTGTACAGCAATAGTTTGGCTTGCGACTTCTACCATTACAATAGTCCCTTTTCGTAAGCTTCTTTGATTGTTTCAGTTGTTGCTATGCCAGTTTCAACCGGTTCGGGTGCTAGGTGGACGGCTTGCATGCCGGCTCGAGTCGCTCCTTGGTAGTCGGCTACAAAATTGTCACCTACATGAGTAATGGCTGACGGAGCAACGCCAAGTAATGCAGCGGCTTCGGTGAATATTTTTGGGTCGGGTTTGGCAACTCCAACTTCGTTTGAAAAAATGTAGTGATCTGTTCTCTCTCCTATGCCTACAGCATCTAGTGCTCTGCGCATGTATGTGCCGTCGAAAAATCCAGTATTGCTAGTTAAGGCAATAGCTCTATTTGGGTGAATGTCATCAAGAGTTGATAGAAGTTCTGGTTCCATAAGTTGTAGCGGATATTCCAAGAACAGTTCTTGAATTTCATCAGCAATCTCTGAGAGTGCCGCTCGTGCAATTGGCGCACCTAGTATTTTGCACATCGCTTCTAGTCGCTCAGTACCTCCCAGCTGAATGCCGGTTTTGTCAGTTTTTTCGTCACACACTACATCCGCTTGACGAAGGGCTGTTTTAACAAGACCTGTCTCGACACAAAGTTGTTTTGCAACATGCTTGTCACGGGCAGGCTTATACTCCGGATTACTTTTTATCAAAGTCTTCCAGATATCAAAACTTACTGCTTGTTTTGCCAATTCATTACTCATATAATTCACAACCTTATGTTATGTTCAACTACAATACCACTTAACAAACTATTCGTCAATTGCTAAAAAGCAACATATAGTGTAAATG
>CAYGDI010000049.1:0-1375 GCA_964348695.1 uncultured Candidatus Saccharibacteria bacterium
GTATTTTTACAATTTGGTAGTGCAAATCATCGTCAGTTAATTTATAAATGTTTTAAATGTACATTCACTTGGAAACAAGTCACATTTTTATGGAGAGTTTGATCCTGGCTCAGGATGAACGCTGGCGGCGTGCCTAATACATGCAAGTCGAGCGGTAAGGCCCTTCGGGGTACACGAGCGGCGAACGGCTGAGTAACGCGTGGGAATTCACCCCAAAGTGAGGGATAAGCATCGGAAACGGTGTCTAATACCGCATATGGTCTTCGGATTAAAGTTTTATACGCTTTGGGAGAAGCCCGCGTACGATTAGATAGTTGGTGAGGTAATAGCTCACCAAGTCTACGATCGTTAGCTGGTCTGAGAGGATGATCAGCCAGACTGGAACTGAGACACGGTCCAGACTCCTACGGGAGGCAGCAGTAAGGAATCTTCCACAATGGACGAAAGTCTGATGGAGCAACGCCGCGTGCAGGACGAAGGCCTTCGGGTCGTAAACTGCTTTTGTTAGCGAAGAATTTGACGGTAACTAACGAATAAGGATCGGCTAACTCCGTGCCAGCAGCCGCGGTCATACGGAGGATCCAAGCGTTATCCGGAGTGACTGGGCGTAAAGAGTTGCGTAGGTGGTGGTGTAAGTGAATAGTGAAACCTGGTGGCTCAACCATTCAGACTATTATTCAAACTGCATCACTCGAGAATGGTAGAGGTAGCTGGAATTTCTAGTGTAGGAGTGAAATCCGTAGATATTAGAAGGAACACCAATGGCGTAGGCAGGCTACTGGACCATTTCTGACACTAAGGCACGAAAGCGTGGGGAGCGAACCGGATTAGATACCCGGGTAGTCCACGCCGTAAACGATGGATACTAGCTGTTGGGGGTATCGACCCCCTCAGTAGCGAAGCTAACGCGTTAAGTATCCCGCCTGTGGAGTACGGTCGCAAGACTAAAACATAAAGGAATTGACGGGGACCCGCACAAGCGGTGGAGGATGTTCTTTAATTCGATGATAAGCGAAGAACCTTACCAGGGCTTGACATCCCTAGAATTACTCCGAAAGGAGTGAGTGCTTTATTGAACTAGGTGACAGGTGCTGCATGGCCGTCGTCAGCTCGTGTCGTGAGATGTTTGGTTAAGTCCATTAACGAGCGCAACCCTTATGAATAGTTGGATTTTTCTATTCAGACTGCCCCGGTAACGGGGAGGAAGGAGGGGATGATGTCAGGTCAGTATTGCCCTTATGTCCTGGGCTAGAAACGTCCTACAATGGCTGGTACAATGCGCAGCGAAGCAGCAATGTGGAGCAAATCGCATCAAAGCCAGTCCCAGTTCGGATAGCAGGCTGAAACTCGCCTGCTTGAAGTCGGAATCGCTAGT
>CAYGDI010000050.1:0-1354 GCA_964348695.1 uncultured Candidatus Saccharibacteria bacterium
ACAACCGAAAGGATCACACCATGCCCATGACCATTACGCACGGAGAAGTCGCAGCCCGGACCGGGACCACGATCCCACCCCACCTTGTCGCCCAGGCGGAAGTCCCTGTAGCAAAGCAGGGGTGGCGTCAGGGCGACGTGTACGTCATCGCCATTAAGCCCGAGGAATACAAGCCGCCCACCGGCAAAGGCAGCTCCCTCTCTGGCTCCGGGCACAAGGTGGTTCAGGGCGACGCAGACAGGAACTCCCACATCCTCAATGGCAACGGCATGTTCTACCCCGCGCCAGCGGGGAGTCTGGCTGACTACGGCACCCTCGTCGTCCCTGATGATGGACTGGCCGTGCTGACCCACACCGGTGAGCACGGATCAGTCGCGTTCGGACCAGGGCCGTGGAAGGTGAAGTCGCAGGTCAGCTACGAGAAGGAACTGACAAGGGCGGCGGACTGATGGCCACGACCAAAGTAGACCTACCGCCCAAGGCGGCACAGTCCAACGACGACGGGGCGTTCCTTGGCTCCCTCATTGCCGATCTGCTCGTGGAGGAACGGACTCACAGACCAACCGCGGGCGACACCACGTTTCGCGGCACCCACGCGGGCAAGTGCCTCCGCGCCGTGAGCTACGACATCCAAGGGATCCCCGCATCCAACCCGCCCAATCCCTCGTCCTTGTGGACGATGCTCATGGGCACCCTGGCCCACGAGGTAGCGGACCGAGCGATCCTGCGCCGGTTCCCCAATGCCGAGATCGAAGTGTCGGTCGTGGCCGAGGAGGACGACTTCTCCTGTCACATCGACGTGGTGTTGGTGATGTCGATGGCCGAGGCGCGGGAGGCGTGGCCTCAATGGGACGGGCACTGGGACTGGGCCAAGAGGTCGAGCACGCAGGTCAAGGTGGTGTGGGAGATCAAGTCCACACAGAAATACGCCTTTGACCAGATCGTCGGCACGCCGAAGAAGGCCGGGGAGGGGCCACGGCTGAGCGACTTTCTCCAAGGGGCAATGAACGCCGCCGCCGATGATGCCGACCTTCTCGTCGTGAGCTACCTCACCCTCGGAGTGACGCAATCGCCCAACGTCGAGCACGCCAAGCAGATCGGCAGGGATTTCGTCTACACCCCCGACCAGTTCGAGCCCGCAGCCCGAGCCGAACTGGACCGGTTACAAGGGGCGCGAGTGGGGTTGGGCACCTTGGCCCCTCGTTCCACGCCCCTGATGCCCGAGGGCGCAACGATCGTGGACCCAACACGCTCACTGTGGACCCTGACCGACCACGATAGGGCCACCCTCAGTTCGGGTCATCTGTGGTACGGGAAGTATTGCGGCACGTACTGCAACTACTTCGACCAGTGT
>CAYGDI010000051.1:0-1352 GCA_964348695.1 uncultured Candidatus Saccharibacteria bacterium
AATTAAATTAGCCATATTAATAAACTGATTAATCTTAATTAAACTGAAGGATTAATGACGACAATGTCTCCCTCTTTGCCCTCCAAATCCTTTTTCTTTACTGTCAGTTTATCATGTTTATCGGCAGATTCTTCCCCACCTTCTTTTAGGAAGGTTTTAATGGCCGCACCGGCAGTAACACTCATTTCTGGACCATAATGCATCGGCACAATAATCTTCGGCTCAAGTGAAACCGCTAGTTTATAGGCTTCGGCTGGTGAAAGCACGTCGCCACCACCGATTGGCACAAAAAGAATGTCGATTTCCTGGAGTTCTTCTAAAACTTCATTCGAAATATCGGTCGAACCAAGGGCGCCGAGGAAACAAAGGTTCATATTTTCGAGCGACACTGTATATATTGTATTGATTTTTTCTTTGCCACCGTATTTTGAAACACTTGGAAAGCCGTGAACGAAAACTCCTTTGATTTCATATTCACCCGGACCGTTTATGATAAACGGCAACTTGTCGCCACGAGCGGCATTTTCGGTGCCGTTCATGTCTTCGTGGTTTGTGCTCACCAAAACAATGTCAGAACCAAAACTGGTCGACTTAAGTTTTGAATCTTTTGAAACGGGATTATAAGCGATCGTAATGTCGCCAAATTGAATCTTAAAAGCTTCCGCGCCTAGGTATGAGATGACCATAGTGCGGGCATTATAACACCTATTTTTGGTGATTTCCATGGGAAAAACGAGAAAAACTGGTTCTTTATCTTTTCTTTATCAGAATTTGATTGTCTGCTTGCTAAAGTGTTTGCGTTTCAGAAATCGACAGAGTTATAATTAATCAAATAAAGTTATGGGAAATACGAACACACTAGAGCAAAAAATTGATACTTTTGGTTTAAAGCTGGATAATCTGGCGTCCATAGTCGGTACGTCTGGCGCAAAACTAAACGATCTGGCGTCTACAGTTAATGCGCTTGATGTAAAATTAGAGAACTTAACATCTACAGTTGGTGTGTTGAGTGTAAAACTAGATGACCTAACATCTACGGTTGATGGTTTAGCAATTTCCGTGAAAAATGGTTTCGACCAAATGGTCACCAAAGACGAATTTGAAGAAAGAATGGACGGGGTTAATAATCGCCTTGACCGAATCGAGAACATTTCTATTGGTGGGCATGAACGAAGAATTGATAATCTCGAAGACGATATTCGACTAATAAAAACAAAGGTTGGTCTGAAATAAAACATAGGTGTTGCTAAGCTATTGAACCATTACGGTGGTTTGACAAAAATATATAACCATGATATTTTGATGAAAGAACACATTAACCCGCAAACTCAACCGGAGAAAAGAAATGCCCG
>CAYGDI010000052.1:0-1349 GCA_964348695.1 uncultured Candidatus Saccharibacteria bacterium
TCGATGTGCTCTTTGGGATAGAGACCGACACGCTAGATCCGCTCGGATTGGTGACAAGTAGTAAGGTGATGTTGGTTGATGAAAGAGATATCTCTTCGACACTAAAAAATTTAAAAGAGATTACTAGTTGGAAGTATCCAAAATTTTCTTCTAAAACGTTTGAAGGCAAACCACTCTTTGTTCGAACGAGAAGTGGGGAAGAGACACCGGATTTGTTTAAAGAAGGCCGCGTTTACGAAACTACTTTTCTTGAAATGAGTACGATTACTACTTCAGATCTATTGGACGAAGTAAAAGAGAAAATTCAACGAGTGAGTGGCGACTTTCGACAAGTTGCCGTACGCCAGTCTTGGGAAGAAGCACTCTCTAATATTGATACCAAAAAGTTTTCCATGGCGAAAATAAAAGTTGTTGCTTCGAGTGGCATCTATATGCGCGAACTGGCGCGCTTGTTGGGAGAAAGACTTGGTACGCATGCGATCGCTTTTCATATCAAACGTACTCGAGTTGGCGGATACAGATGATGTGCAAAAGTAAAAAGCCCTTTCGGGCTTTTTACTTTTGTGAACTAAGACCTGCTTACTGTGTGGTGGTGAGATTGAATGCGGTCGTCCACATGATGTTACCGGATGCGTCTATCGACTCGAGCACATAATAGTATTTCGTATTAGGTACAAGGCCGGATAGCATCACCGACTGATCGAGATCCATGTTCGCATCAGCGCTTGAAGCGGCCGAGGCGTAGAGGAACGGATAGGCGCTAGAGTACATCACGCGACTACGTGCCGATTCGTTGGTTTTCCAGCTAATAGTTGCTGAATTTGGTCCAACGTTTGCCGCAATTGCAGTCATGATAGGTGCGTATTGATCAGAGTTTACTATCACGCCACCGGATATAAGGGAGTTTAATTTGGCGAGAGTGATAGGACCTACGCGACCAACTTGCTCAATCCCGTAGCGAGTCTGGAATCGGATGACGGCTGCTTGAGTAAGAGGACCAAAGTAACCAGTGATTAAGCCTTCAGGATAGAGTGTCGCATCTGCGGCAAGATATGTTTGAAGTGTTACGACATCTGGACCGCTAGAACCGAGCGAAAGTGTCTGGCCAATTGTCGATAATGCGTTTGCAGACGTGTGAGAGAGTGCAAGCAACAATACCGGCATGACCAGAAACAGAGCTAACTTGTTGTATGTTTTCATGGTAATGCACGTTAATTGTTAATTAGGGATTTGGAATCCCAAGACTCAAAAGAACACATCGACCTCTACTTATATATAACGAATAGGTGTCCTCGCTGTTAGGGTTCAAAATGTGCGAACCCATTAGCCCTAGAGACGATACACCTGGA
>CAYGDI010000053.1:0-1338 GCA_964348695.1 uncultured Candidatus Saccharibacteria bacterium
TGACTGCGTTATGTACAGTCCATCCGCAAATTGGTTGTCCAACTGAATACGAGCAGCGTATGCATCATAAGAGTCCGCCAGAATGTCAACAACCGGAGCTCCTAGTGTTGATGTGCCGACTTGATCTATATACAAAACAGTTGTTCCAGTACACCCGCCATTGCATGTACCAAAACCATCTCGCAAATAGGCTAAATAACCACTGTTCTTTTCTGCAATAGTGCCCGCATTTGACACCTCGGTATCTCTATATATGTAAAGAGCCGAACCCATGTCAGATTCTGTTCCAGAAGTGATCGTTTCTTGTTGGTTAATCTGAATTCCGCTCTCGCTAGATGAAGGGTTGCCGACGCGCGAAATAATACCACCGATGTACATAGCATTACTTTGGTTTGTTACGGTGTTAATGCTCAAACCATATCCAGATACCGGAGACGGTATATAGACCTGAGCATCTTCAAAAGTTATATACGGTGTTATGGCTGTTGTCGTACCAAATAGTGCTCTACCCAAAAATGTACTCGTAGCGTTTACCGCTGTGGCTTTCAAGTACGGTGCTGAGAAATAGCCCGTACTCGTTGCATTGCCTGTATAGAGACTGGTACCGAACAGATTGGTTGAACTTGCCGTTGTCGCAAAGAGGTTCGTGGTGGTTGCGCTTGATCCGGTTGCATTCACGAAGGTGAAGTTCTGGAGTGTTGAGGAAGCGTTCGCGAGGAGGTTGGTGACGGTGGCGAGACCCGTTGAGGTGAAGTTGCCGGTCTGTGCGGTTGTCGCAAAGAGGTTGGTACTTGATGCGGTTGGTGCAAGTAAAATGGTGCCGTCGAAGGTGAAGCCGGCGTTTGAGGTGAGGGTGTCGTTGTCGCTCCAGTACGTGACACGTGTGGCAGCACCTGATCCGTCAACGGTTGCGTTGATACACGTGCCGTTGATGGCGAAACATCCGCCGGCAAGGTCAATCCCCCGTGCGAAGGTTGAGGTTGCGGCGGTACCGGTGACATTTAAATACGCAGTGTTGATGCCAGCGGTGAATGTAGAGCTCGCGGTGCCCAGTGCGGTGAAGGTACCACCGGCCGAGAGTGCACCGGTGGTGGCGTTGCCGGTGTTGAGTGCGGTCGAGAAGAGGTTGGTACTTGATGCGGTGGTTGAGAAACGTGTCGTTGAGGTGGCGTTGGTGGTGGTCGAGTTGAGTGCGGTGAAGTTTTGCAAGGTCGAAGATGCGTTTGCGAGGAGGTTTGTTGCACTGACGAGTCCCGTCGAGGTGATGTTGCCGGCGTTGATGGTGGTACCGAACAGATTGGTTGAACTTGCCGTTGTCGCAAAGAGGTTCGTGGTGGT
>CAYGDI010000054.1:0-777 GCA_964348695.1 uncultured Candidatus Saccharibacteria bacterium
CTATATAGATATTGATACGGGTATTAATGATAAAAAATGTAAAGATGCTCTCGCTGAATTAAATGATCAGGGTTGTAAAGTCACGGTATTAGGTAGTTATCGCGCTGCAGTAGGTGAGTGGCAATAAGCTTTATTTTGCTATACTTAAATATATATGCGAGTACTAATACTAACCGGCGGTCCATCTAACGAACGTGAAATATCACTAAAGTCTGCCAAGAATACAGAGGCTGCTTTGGCTAAAGTAGGCTACGCAACTACTACTATTGATATAGCCGACGAGTTCAACCTAAAAGATGAGCTACAAAAAATAGATGTAGTTTTGCCCATTATTCATGGCGCTGGTGGTGAGGATGGTGAAATTCAAACTGAGCTTGAAAAACATGGAGCTAAATTTCTAGGTACAGGCTCAAAGGCATCAGCTATTGCTTTCGATAAAATAGCTTTCAAAGAACGTATGGCAGAACATGGTATATTGACACCAAACTGGCAGATAGTTAACCAAGACACTTTTGCAACCTCTGGTCTGAAACATAAACCGTATGTGCTAAAACCCATCAAAGGTGGCTCAAGCATTGATACATTTATTATTCACAATCCCGGGCATCAAATAACTAACTTTGACGCCGCTTTTAAAAAGTATGGTGAACTATTACTCGAAGAATTGATCATAGGCCAAGAAATAACGGTCAGTGTCTTAGGCAATACCGCGCTGCCTGTCATTCTAATCATTCCGCCAGAAGGTGAGGAATTTGATTATGAAAATAAATATAATGG
>CAYGDI010000054.1:787-1335 GCA_964348695.1 uncultured Candidatus Saccharibacteria bacterium
AAAGCCAAGAGCTTATAGAGCCGGATATTCTTTCAAAAGGCGCGACACAGGAAGCCAAAAATTTAGCTGAAAAAATACATAAACTGGCTGAATTGAAGCATATTTCTAGGACGGATATGATCATTTCTCCAGATGGAGCTATATATACACTTGAGGCAAATACAATTCCTGGACTCACCGCTCAGAGTCTATTCCCAAAAGCTGCAGAAGCAGCTGGAATGTCAATATCAGAACTTGTACAAGAATTGGTTGAACTAGCCTCAAAATAATCTAAAAATATACTTGTTCTGGTATGATTTTATTATGCAAAAAATCAGTCTGTTTTTAAAACGACAGTGGCACGCATCAGTTTTCATTGCATTTGTATCAGCTGGTTTTCTGACGGGCGTTGGATTTTCTACCCTGCAAATTGCAGAGATATTTTATGGGTTCAGTTGGTTTGTCTCTGCGATATTACTGCTTCTTTTATGTTTTTGGAAAAGAAAAACTTTGTTTATTATTCTAGCTATAATATCTGGTATGTTGTTGGGAATTGCACGAGCAGTACC
>CAYGDI010000055.1:0-1327 GCA_964348695.1 uncultured Candidatus Saccharibacteria bacterium
GTACAATAATATGCATATGAGTGATAACGATAATCTATATCCAATGCGCCACAGCTTGGCGCATATTACTGCAGCGGCAGTACAACACCTATGGCCAGAGGCTAAATTTGGCGTAGGCCCAGTGGTAAAAGACGGTTTCTACTACGATATTGATATTCCGAATGTCACTATCTCAACAGATGATTTTGACAAGATTGAAGCGGAGATGCGCAAGATAATAGAGGAAAAACAAGCTTTTGAACGTAGCGAGAAGCATGTAGACGAAGCCATCAACTGGGCAAAAGAAGTAAAACAGCCATACAAAGAGGAGCTTTTGAACGATTTGAAACGTTCTGGCACTACTGTTGCCAAAGATTTGAATGCCGATGAGCTAGGTACTATTGCGAATCCGCCAGCTGGCGGAGATGGAGCTATCGAAAATGTCAGTTTTTATACCAATGGCGACTTTACTGACCTCTGTCGTGGCCCACATGTCGAGAATACTAGTGATGTTGGTGCGTTCAAAATACTGCGAGTCGCAGGTGCATATTGGCGAGGGAAAGAGGCAAATCCACAGATACAGCGCCTATACGGGGTGGCATTTGAAACTCCTAAGGATTTACGAAAGTATCTTGAAATGCAGGAAGAAGCAAAAAAACGGGATCATCGTAAGCTTGGTGTTGATTTAGATCTATTTGTTTTTTCTGAACTAGTTGGCTCTGGGTTGCCGATGTTCACGCCACGCGGTACTGTACTGCGCGAAGAGATAGAAAATTTTTCCAACGAGCTACGCCAAAACCGTGGTTTTCAGAAAGTTTCTATACCGCATATTACAAAGAAAGAACTCTACGAAAAGTCTGGCCATTGGGATAAGTTTGGTGATGAGTTGTTTCTTGTAAAAAGCCAAGAGACTAAAGATGAACTGGTACTCAAACCTATGAATTGTCCTCATCATACACAAATTTATGCCAGCAAGCCGCGGTCATACCGTGATTTGCCGATTCGTTATTTGGATACAACGATGGTTTATCGTGACGAGAAGTCTGGTGAACTAGGGGGGTTGAATCGTGTACGTTCAATTACCCAAGATGATAGTCATTCTTTTTGTCGCCAAGATCAGATAGAGAATGAGATTGAAGGACTGCTAGCTGCTGCAAAGGAGCTATATGGTGCTGTTGGTATGGAATTAAGGGTACGCTTAAGCTACCGTGACAGTAGTGATGCTTATTTAGGTAAGCCTGAGGTATGGGAAAGCGCCCAGTCTCAACTTAAGAATGCTGTTGTAGCTAACGGCCTAGAATTTTACGAGCAAAAAGGGGAAGCAGCATTTTATGGTCCAAAGATAGAT
>CAYGDI010000056.1:0-1311 GCA_964348695.1 uncultured Candidatus Saccharibacteria bacterium
GTATTGAGCACACCATTATCGGCGTATTGCAAAGAACTGACGGTCCAGTAGGAATTAGCGGTATCGACCTCGACTATGCAGCAATAGTCAGCATAAATGACGGCAAAAAGTTTAACCAAGGCATAGCTCAGCTGCAACAAATATTAGTTGTGCCAGAAAAAACATCTCAGCGTCAGCTCGCAATAAATCAAATTAACAGCACATTAACAAAACAGCACAATGGTGAAAAAGACTTCCAAGTTCTAACTGGTGAAGAAGCTGTGGTTGTCTCGAAAAGTTTCTACCAATTCGCAACTACATTAACAGCTATCGTCGCTGGTATATCATTGATTGTTGGTGGTGTCGGTATCATGAATATCATGCTCGTTGGCGTCGCTGAACGAACACGAGAAATCGGTATTCGAAAAAGTTTAGGTGCAAGCAACCGTCATATTCTATTGCAGTTTCTCATTGAAGCGTTAATCATCAGTATTTTAGGTGGGTGTATTGGTATTATTATTGCTATAGCAATTGCACTATTCATAGGATTAATGCTCGGACTTACGCCTGTAATAAGTCTGCAGGTTATGCTGATCTCTTTAAGTCTCTCGGTATGTGTAGGTGTTATATTCGGGATAGGCCCAGCAATTCGTGCGGCACGCAAAAACCCTATAGAAGCTTTACGCGAACAGAGCTAATCAATATTGCTTGCCATTGCACGATCAAGCATATCTAGCAGTTCCTCTTCGTTGTGACGCATCATAACACTTAGTTGATCAAGCCCGACCCTATTTTCAAAGTGCTTAAGCCCTCCAGGGCTAACTAGTCTGTCTTTGTTTGTTTTGTAATCTTTAGGACTATTGGTCACTCTATTTTCTGGAAACCCAACACCAGCATCACTATAATCTCTGACGACCATTTCGTTACTAAAGCTTATTACTTCTCCGTCATTAGAATCTAACATGCATTCGGTATGCAACAAATATTTGTTATCATCCTGTCTAGTTACACCACCAAATTCATCTTTTACTTCACGATATATATCTACTGTTAGTACTTTTTCTTTTGTATCGTGATAAATTGTACCCGTTATTTTCTCATCGTCCCCAGATACTGTTTCAAATTCTGCCTCTTGTTCAATTTCTTCCTCATCATCTACATACATATATTCACCACCTCCATAGTCTTCATCATCTTCATCTAAATGATAGTCGAGTACTGATAGTGCGCGGTGAACAAGCTCGGGAGTTTTTCTCACTTCTTCACTTTGCATTATTTGGGTCTCGCTCATTTGTGAAAGAACTCCGAAAGTTATGGTGCGATCTTTAATAT
>CAYGDI010000057.1:0-1299 GCA_964348695.1 uncultured Candidatus Saccharibacteria bacterium
CTTGCAGCATGCAGTACAGGACCCGCATGCACGTTGTTTTGCGACTGACATGTGAGCTCCTTTGTTTTGTTAAGTGAACTAGGTTAATAAATGGTATTGACCGCGGGGTATTTACCCTTTGATACTCCTCTTCGCTCGGAAATGAAAATAAGTTTTCGTTTCACTCGCTTCAGAGGAATAATAAAAATATCACAAAAAAATTTCCCTGTCCACAAAACGCAAACATATCTTGCCTTCGTGGCAAAAGAAGTCAAGGCGAGTTACCCATTGCTGGTTTTGGCTGGAAATAGCAGTTGTTTCCTATCAAATACAAAAAATCAACTCTTGCGAGCTGATCCAGATGTATTAAGATTTTAGATATTTATTAGCTTTCAGAATCAAAACGCAGCTTGGCCCGTGAGTAATAACACTATCCATAACCATTTTTACCACCTCTTCCAGCTTTATCTTCACCAGCTTGATGTTCTCGGTAGCTTCTTGGTCATCTTTTCCAAATTTCAGCTTCCTTGCCAAAAAGATTTTCGCAGACGACTTGATGGCTGTCGTAAACGGATTAACTACCCCTAAATCAATCCACTCCTCGGCTTCTATACCTAATTCTTCTTTTAACTCTCTTTTAGCGGCCTCCATTGGTTCTTCGTTACCATCAATAGCCCCGCTAACGGTTTCTATACATTCCATTCCGATAGCATAATGGAACTCTTCGGTCATATAAACGTATCCATCCTCATCTAATGGTAAAACCGAAACCCCATCTTTCATTCTGACTATTCCGAAAATTCCCGGTTTCCCATCGGGTCTGATCACCTGGTCTTCCGTAACTTCTATACAAGGGTTCTTATACTTCTGGACAGAACTGTTTATTATGAATTGCCCATTTCTTCTCTCTTCCATACTTACCAGATAGATATAATTTTACTGATATTCTTAATCCATTTTATACTGTGATGCTGAATAAATCAAGAAAACTATTCTAACACAAAAAATCAGCCATGAAGAGCTGACCTTCTAAAAACTTAAAAAACAAGAAAACCCGTCTTGCGACGAGTTTCCGTGTCTTACAGCACTATCCGAAGAAATTCCTTTATCTTGGGATAGTGTGCGTATAAAGCCAGACTATAAACAATAATCAAAACCTTTTGTGGTTAGTCCTTTTCGTCAGTCTCTATGGCTGCTTTGTTTTCATCGCTACGTCTGTTCTTGCCGAAGCGCCAACAGATAAAGTGCGATGAACGACCGATGGTTGTGATTCTAATCATAGATCAGAATTCGTACACCTTACTCCCTAGAAAGGAGGTG
>CAYGDI010000058.1:0-1274 GCA_964348695.1 uncultured Candidatus Saccharibacteria bacterium
TCCCGACGAGTTGGCGGGCTGACGGTGCCTCGGTGGTCATTTGCTCACCAGCCCGGCGGCGCGTGCGGCATCAACGGTGCAGAGCCGGGCCGCTGCTTTGAGGCGGTCCTCGGCGTCGTACAGGGCGTCCAGTATCTTGTCGCACGCCGCCTCCTGCCTGTCATAGTCATCGACGCCCGTCGTCTTACTCCTTATGTCCCTGGCGGTGTCGTACGCACGAGCAATTGAGCCGTAGGTCATGGCTGCGGTCAGAAGGTTGGTGATGATGGGGTCGGCAGTGGTCATGGTCGGTGGTCCTTTCTGGTGGTGGTCTATCCGTTATTTAATCACACTCGTGATTGCTTGTCAAGTTCCCTCAGCCTGGCGTTTTCCGCCCGCGCCCCTTCCCCAACCGCGGTTAAGCGGGCGTGGCACCCTGCGGCTTGGCAGGTGTCGATGGGCCGAATCCAAATGAGCTTGTGCCCTCGGTCGCACTCGTAGTGCCAGCGCCTGGTCATGCCTGCCTCCAGTTGAGCAATGCAAGACGGGTGAGGCAGGCCAGACACTCAGGGCAGGGGACGACTGCTCCAGCGGCAACACGGGCTTTCTTGGGGATGACAACCCCCCTGCCGATATGCGCCCCTTCCTCGATGAGCGCCCGCTTACCGATAACAGCGTCCTCGTCCACCCGGACGTGCGGACCGATGATGGCTCCTTTGCCGATGTCGACATCCTCCGCGACGTGTGCCCACTCAAGGACCGCTGCCCCTTGGCGGACTGTCGTCCCGGCCTCGATGGTCACCCCGGCAGCGACAATCGCCTCCATCTGGACGGACGCCTCATCGCTGATCCATGCCCCTGGCCCGATAAATACCGTCGGGTGAATGTTGTTACCCATAGCTGGTGGTCCTTTCGCTTGCTTGTGGTGGTCCTGTTAGGTCAGTTGGCGAGAGGTGTGGCGTAGCGGCCGTGAGTTAGGGCGATGTCCTCCCCTTACCCCTTGCCTCCGTGGACGTAGGCGGCAAGGTCGCGTGAAGCTTCGATCAATACGTCTAGTGCGGCATACTCCGCCTCTTTTGCCGTGTTGTAAGCCAACTCGGCGTCCTCGTAGTCATCGGTGCCATGGGCTTCTTTGCTGACATAGCGTGCGTCGCTGGATACCTGCACAGTGGCCTCATAGGCCAAGGCGGCATCGGTCAGCTTTTGTGTTGCCTCATTCATCGTGTCCCTGCTTTCTCTAGGTGGTCCTACCCTCTTACTTAATCACGCCCGTGATCCCATGTCAAGCAATCACC
>CAYGDI010000059.1:0-1273 GCA_964348695.1 uncultured Candidatus Saccharibacteria bacterium
GAAAATTATCAGATGCAGGACAAGGATAAGATCGAACTGAGATACGAATAAACATTACAAGCCATGAAATTAAAAATAATCTCAGCAACGATACTAATTCTTGTGGCCATCAGTGGAATTGTTTATCTCAGTAACTCCCGTGCCGAAAATACTGATGCCAGTCGATCAACTTCGCGCAGTGACGAACTTCGGATAGCCGAACAGGACGCACAGACTTTGGTAAAAATTGACCACGCCTCTCTATCAAAAAGTGGCTATGTGGTCGTTCGTGGTGGCGATGGCAGACGTATTGGTCAAGTCATAGAAATCAGTTGGTATCTTGAGGCTGGAGAATATGAAAACATAACTATCGAACTCGGTGACTTCTACACTTACAAGGAGGATGATCAGCTTATTGTAATGATCTATCACGATGACGGAGACAAGTCGTTCAACGAGCTTGATCAGCCGATTAATGCTTCGGCCGTATTCGCAGAGACCGGAAAGCTAGTACTCGCGTCTGTCTTTGAGCACGAAGTAGCCCCAAGCGACGGCATGGGGATGGTAACGGTTCGCTATACCAATACTGGCTTCGTGCCCGCAAAACTTACAGTACTAGTCGGCACAATGGTCGAGTTCATAAACCAAAGAGATGAAGAAATGTGGGTTGCGTCCAATGTGCACCCATCCCACGAAATCCTTGCGACCTTTGATCAATTCAAAGGAGTCGGGAAAGGTCAGAGCTATATGTACACCTTCGACAAGAAGGGGTTGTGGCCATATCACGATCACATCAACCCATCATTAGAAGGAGTGATTACGGTCGAATGAACATATTACGGACGATTTGACTCCTATACCCCCTAGGGGTATACTACCAGTATATGCGTAAAGAGATAAAATCAAAAACTCTCCGTCGCCTTAAACTTGTTGAGGGTCAAATTCGTGGGATTCAGAAAATGGTTGAGGACGAGAAATATTGTGTCGATATCATCACTCAGTCGAGTGCGGTTAAAGAAGCTCTTTCTGGAGTTGAACACTTAATTCTTGAGAACCATCTATCGACCCATGTTCTTGATCATATCAAGCACGGTAAGGAAAAGATGGCTATCGAGGAAATTCTAAAGGTCTATACGTTGGCACAACGGAAAAAATAATATGCCACTTTCAATCCTTATTTTAAGAATCGGTCTTGGAATCACCTTTGCTCTCACTGGTGTTTTGATTCTGAAAGACGACGACAAGTGGACTCATATGTTACCGGGTTGGTTTTCCAAATATCTGCCTTCTGCAA
>CAYGDI010000060.1:0-1253 GCA_964348695.1 uncultured Candidatus Saccharibacteria bacterium
AACATATGATTCGGGCTTAACATCATGGATGTTGTGGAGTCCAAGCAATAAATATACAAAAGGCGCGCTTCAATCCGAGTAGAATTTGATGTTTCTAAAGACCGCTTCTTTGTCAAAAACTTGATTTTTGCAGGCGATTCTTTTTTACCTTTTTTCATACTATACCCCATGAGATATGTTGAGAAAATTGGGCGTATATTCATTTTTGGAGAAGTTATAAAAAGGCCCGCTAGTTTGTATAATCTTTATCTCACGAGGTATACTTTACTCAATGGCCGAATATGACCCCAATCGCATAACCTATTTCGGTGAAACCGACAGCCGAGGCAAGCGGCAACCTTTTGGTATAAAGGCCAAGGACCGCACTCAGCATCTTTACGCCATAGGCAAGACTGGAATGGGCAAGTCCACTCTTCTTGAGAATATGGCTATTCAGGATATTCAAAATGGCGAAGGGATAGCTTTTATAGACCCCCATGGAAAATCTTCCGAACATCTTCTTGATTTTGTGCCTGAAGACAGAGTAAAAGATGTTCTTTACTTCGCACCTTTTGATATGGAGAATCCAATTTCTTTCAATATCATGGAAGACATAGGTCCGGACAAACGCCACCTTGTTGTCTCTGGGCTGATGTCCACATTTAAGAAAATATGGGGGCCGGATGTTTGGAGCGCTCGAATGGAGTATATTCTTCAGAATACTCTCCAGGCTCTTCTTGAATATCCCGGTTCAACTTTGCTTGGGGTAAATAAGATGCTCTCTGATAAGGAGTATAGAAAGAAGGTTGTGGATAATATAAAAGACCCGGCCACCAGGTCTTTTTGGGTTGATGAATTTGCAAAATATACCGATAGGTTTGCGGCCGAGGCTGTGCCCGCTATTCAAAATAAGGTTGGCCAATTTACATCAAACCCTCTTATCAGGAATGTCATCGGTCAAGAAAAATCAACTTTTGATTTGAGGCAGATAATGGACGAAGGAAAAATTCTGATAGTCAATCTTTCGAAAGGTCTTGTTGGAGAAGGCAACGCCTCTCTTTTGGGCAGTATGCTTATCACCAAAATATACTTGGCGGCCCTTTCGAGAGCGGACGCTTCACAGATTTCTTTGCAAAAACTTCCAAATTTTTACACTTATGTGGACGAGTTTCAATCTTTTGCCAATGAATCGTTTGCCGATATTCTCTCCGAAGCCAGAAAGTATAAGCTTAATCTCACTATGGCTCATCAATATATTGAGCAGATGTCAGAAG
>CAYGDI010000061.1:0-1230 GCA_964348695.1 uncultured Candidatus Saccharibacteria bacterium
TGACGTCGAGGTTCGAGCGAGGACCGTGGGATGAGAAGGTGCTCGAACGCGTGCGTTATTGGCTCGGACCGAACGTGGTCGAGCTGGAGATCGCCGAGGCGAGCGCGATGGCTCGATGGGAAGAGTTGCTCGCCGAACGAGCAGACATGCGCAGGCAGTGGTCGGAGATCTCGAACACTGTGGGAGATGACAAATGAGCCGCGGCGGAAAACGCGAGGGCTCCGGCCGTCGCAAGACCTCGGCCGGCTGGGCAACTGTCTCGCTGCGTCTGCCGTTGCCGACTGTGGAGTCCTACAGGGGCCTCGATGCACGCCTGCGCTCTCTGGTGCGCGATGAGATGCGTAAGGCGATCGAGCGGGCGATCGTCTCGACCGAGGACGTGATAGAGTACGAGCGCTTGAAGAAGGTGAAGGGATACGAAGATGGGCAATAGACCGATCTTGATCAACAGCGGCACCGATGACCACATCGAAGTCGTGTCCTTTCACCCGGACGCGTCGTGGTTCGCCGTGTACTACAACGACGATACCGACGAGGAGGGTCCGCTGCACTTCATGCGGATCGTGGGGTGGGCGTTCGTGCGGCTGCGCATGAACGAGCGCGTATCCGAAGGCGATGCTCCCATGCTGGTCGGTGTCCAGACTCCCGACGTGAGCGACTACTCCTTCGACGTCGGTAACGGAGGAGAGGAGAACTTCCTCGACTTCGTGCACGAGAAGGACAGAGCTGCCGAGAACGACAGACTCCTGGCCTGGCGCAGAAGAAGAATGGACGCGAGGAAGAAGTGATGGGCGAGCCCTGCTCCGCCGAGGCCACGCACGTCGGCCTGCGCCGCACCGACAACCAGGACTCGCTCCTGCGCGACGACCACCGGCGCCTCTACGCCGTGGCCGACGGCATGGGCGGGCACGCCGCGGGGGACGTGGCATCCAAGATGGCGATCCGCGCGTTGCGTCTCGGGGACGTCGAGACGCCCGAGAGCTTGCGCGGGGTGTTCTCCGACGCGCACGCGGGGATCCTGCGCAAGTGGGGCGAGATGGTGGGCGACTCGGTCTACCGCCGCGACGGCATGGGCACCACCTTGTCCGCCCTCGTGCTGCGCGGCGACCGCGCCCTGGTCGCCCACGTGGGCGACAGCAG
Organism: uncultured Candidatus Saccharibacteria bacterium; assembly: GCA_964348695.1. Taxonomy (GTDB): domain Bacteria; phylum Patescibacteriota; class Saccharimonadia; order Saccharimonadales; family Saccharimonadaceae; genus JACPYF01. The sequence goes on from CAYGDI010000061.1 coordinate 1,141, forward strand.
GGTCTACCGGATCCGCGCCGGGTTCGCCGCGCAGCTCACGGCGGACCACACGGACGGGTACTTCAAGAACGTCCTGGCCAACTGCCTCGG
>CAYGDI010000062.1:0-1191 GCA_964348695.1 uncultured Candidatus Saccharibacteria bacterium
CGTTTGCTATAGCTTTCGTATCTGCCAAAGAAGCTACTTGCAGATTTAACTGGCCATGTTGAGCATGTCCGTATATTTCACCCGGACCCCTAAGTTGCAAATCAACTTCGCTAAGATAAAAGCCGTCGTTCGATTTTTCGAGTTCACGAAGACGCCTGGTAGGTCTTAGGCTGTCGCTCGACACTAAGAAGCAGTAGCTTTGATGAACGCCACGACCGACTCTACCGCGCAGCTGGTGCGCCTGTGCTAGACCAAACTGATCGGCATTTTCGATAATCATAATTGTAGCGTTCGGTACATCTACTCCAACTTCAATAACAGTAGTACTTACGAGGATATCTATTTCCCCTGCTGCAAATTTTTCCATTATGGCTTGTTTTTCGTCGCTGCTTAGCTGCCCATGAAGTAGACCAATTTTATAGTGTGAGAAAACCGTTTTTTGTAATTTTTTGTACTCTGCTTCAACAGAGCGTTTTTCAGACTCTGGGTTATCGTCGATTAGTGGGCATACTACGTACACCTGACGACCGGTTTTGATTTCTGTGTCGACCTTTTGATACATTGTTTCTCTTGAGTTTGGTGAAACAATTTGCGTTTGTATCGGTTGTCGTCCACGTGGCATCTCTCCTAATACTGATACATCGAGCTCGCCATAGACGGTAAGCGCTAATGAACGAGGGATAGGAGTGGCGGTCATTGATAGTAAGTGAGGAAGATGTGCTGATTTTTCTAGTAATTTTTGGCGTTGAGCTACACCGAAACGATGCTGTTCGTCAATAACAACAAAGCCTAGCTTATGAAATTTCACTTTGTCTTGTATTAAAGCGTGTGTGCCAACCACTACTTGCACATCACCGTCGGCAATACGATCGTAGAGTTGCTTTTTAGCTGCTGGCTTTACAGCGCCAACAAGCAATCCAACACTTATGTCAAAGGGTTTTAATAGCTTTGTGAGCGTTTCCGCGTGCTGTGAAGCCAGTATTTCCGTTGGCGCCATAATAGCTGTCTGATAGCCCTTTGAGGCAGCTAGGCTGGCGCTCATGCCAGCTACTACCGTTTTACCCGAGCCTACATCGCCCTGCAAAAGTCGGTTCATAGGGTGTTCATTCTCAAAATCCTGGGCAATTTGCCATATAGCAGCTCGTTGAGCGTCTGTTAGCTGAAATGGTAAATGTGCCACAAAATCTTTAG
>CAYGDI010000063.1:0-1150 GCA_964348695.1 uncultured Candidatus Saccharibacteria bacterium
AGACTCTTTTGCGGCTCGTTGCAACAAAGGAAGATCAGTTCATTTTCAACCAGTGGAGGTCGACATGGCGCGTCAAGACGGTACTTGCTCGAAAATTCTCAAGGACATTCCTGATGATCCCGGTCAGAGGGTCACGCGCCCCATCCACACACCGGCTGGTCGGGAGAAAAAACCACCCAACCAGAGCGGCAAACCGAAAGGTTCGTCGACAAGCAGGGCATTACAGGGTGCAAGAAAATCCTGATCTACGCCCCTTTCTGTGAGGGGCTAAGGCTATGCGACAGTTCGTTTTGGTTCGCCAGCCTACCACCCACGGTCCCCAGTCCAATTGGTCTGGGGCCGTTTTTATATCCACTTTTCTGTAGAAAAATCTTGACTCATTTTTTTGTGGGTATAAAATTGATTTCGGATCGGTACCTTTTGTAGAGAGGAGGACGCATGTTGCGAAACAGTGACCGGAATGTTCGCGGTCGGGCCCTTCGAGGACCTGGTCGAACCCGCGGTCACACTGTCCCAGGTTCGCTTAACGTGAGCCAAGCCAAATCACCGGCCGAAGATCGTTCCGTTTCCGATAGCGAGAAGAAAAAAGAGGAGAAAGTATCAGAAGCGGATCAGTCCAAGTCCTGAGTCGTGTTGGTCAGTAGAGCGACCTAGACCGGGCAATCCGCAAATGTGGGTCATGAACCCACGAAGAGGCCATCTGAACGAGATGGTCTCTTTTTTCTTAAACAGAGTCTTGTTGATATACTAAACACATGAAAGGCAATAAAGACCAATCTTCCTCGGCCAAAGTTCAGACTGCACTTTACCGAAAATACCGCCCCCAAACTTTTAAAGACGTTATCGGACAGGATCATGTGGTGAAAGTTTTGGAAAATTCTATTAAAGCCGGTGCAATTTCTCACGCTTATCTTTTTGCTGGCTCACGCGGCACAGGCAAAACTTCTGTCGCTCGTATTTTTGCCCAAGAAATCGGCACGAGCGAGCATGATTTATATGAAATGGATGCAGCGTCAAATCGTGGTATTGATGATATTCGCGAAATCCGCGAAGGTGTAAACACGGTGCCTTTTGAGTCGAAGTACAAGGTTTACATCATCGACGAAGTGCACATGCTCACCAAAGAGGCTTTTAATGCACTTCTCAAAAC
>CAYGDI010000064.1:0-1140 GCA_964348695.1 uncultured Candidatus Saccharibacteria bacterium
GAGCTTTCTGTCGACCAGCGCGAAATAGTGACTCTCGCTTTCGTTGAAGAGTTGTCTCACGCCGAGATTGCCGAGATAACAGGCAAGACCGAAGAGGCTGTTCGGGCGCTCAAACATCGAGCACTCAAGGCTCTGCGAGGGAAGATTGATGAGAAGTATTTGTAATACAAGACAGTGGGTAGTTTGTAGGGAGTAGTTGGTAGAAAAATAATCAAATGGAATTTTACGACCATAAAGACAAAAAAATAGTTTCACTTTTAAAATCGGCCAAATCGATACAGCCGGACCGTGTTTTACTTACGCGCATACTGCAGGGTCTCGCACTCGATGAACTCAAGGCCGAGCGAGCACAAACAAAGCGCGGGGGGCTGTTTGGAACATTTGGTGCACGCTACATCTTTGCAGGGTTCCTTGTTTTACTTGCCGTTGTTGGCAGTGTACGATTAATGACACCAAGTCATATGGCAGTAGCGAGCGAAATTGCAGCGCTTGAGCTCGCCAGTGATGAGATCTCAAGTGATATCGATCAGGCCGAGGTCTTCTCTGGAGAGGCGGGCGTTTACGAACTCGATCTTATTGGTATACAAAAATAATGAAATCCTTTACATACATCATTGCTGCCTTCTTCGTCGTCACGCTTTTGGCGGGCGGCTCTCCTGTGCTTGCGGCAGAAATTGGTGCCAAACAAGCAATAGCTGCAAAAAATCCTCTTGATACACGAATTCAATCTTTTGCTGAACGAATGGCCAATATCTACTCTATAATTGTAAACAAGCTTGACGGTCAGGCTGACAGAATTTCAAAAACAATTACGCGTTTGGATCAGAGTACCGAAGACGTTGATCTTACTGATGCGAAAGATCAGCTTGCGGTAGCACGAGTAAAAATCAAGGCTGCTCAAAAGGCGGTGAAGAGTCTCGATGCCACGATTAGTGCAATTCTCAAGAAAGGGGAGAGCCCTCGGATTGAACTTAAGGAGATTCGCGACGAAATTAGTGACATCAGCGACAAGATAACGGATGCTCACAACACTCTTCAGTACACTATTGTAATCATTAAACAGGAGATGGGCCTCGACGAAGAAGAGAGTGGTATCTCTGGTTTTTCTACAACAACGGCGACTTCAACCGCAACAACCAC
>CAYGDI010000065.1:0-1122 GCA_964348695.1 uncultured Candidatus Saccharibacteria bacterium
TGAAATAATCGAGCAAAATTGGCGTACAAAACTGTGTGAAATCGATATAGTTGCTAAAAAAGACGGCGTAGTATATTTAATTGAAGTGAAATATCGTAAAAATGCCAAGCAAGGTGACGGATTATCTGCGATAACTCCTAAAAAACTGCGTCAAATGAAGTTTGCAAGTAGAGTGTGGCAGCACTGGAAAAACTTCGATGGGGATATGCGTATTAGCGTTATATCTACTAGCGGTACACCACCTCATGTTGATAGCTTTTTAGAATCTGTTTAAAAGCTATTATCAAATAGACTGTAAACGCTTAGAAACACTCTCTTTGTTGTTTTCTATCCACTTTTTCTTACCAGCTATTTCATCAAGACCAATTTCAATTGTACGCTTCAATTCTACCTCATTTATTTTTGGAGTAAAAAATTCTCGGTATTTTGCTTCATACTCTTGAGTGGCAAATGTGCTAGCAGTGTAACGTGCGAATGCATCATAGTGGTGGTCATCTTCGAACGTAGATTTTATCCAATCCCAGTTATCAATCATCCATTGCCAGGTAATTTCTCGACAGTGTCGATTGCGTATCATATAAGCAAACCAAGCCAAAAGATCCTGTGGTTTGATGATTGAGTTGTCTGTAAACAGCACTAAAAGCCTTTTTCCAATATTAGAGTCTCTTGTACTCGAAACCGCTGAGCAAATGTCTGACTTCAAATCACTAGAGCTAGTTGTGTTGTGATATTCTAGCAAACCATCAACAATTTCAGAAGGGTTTTTAGAGTGTCGGACAGCTGCAACCAATATAGAGGTTCGTAATTCGCTGTCTAGTTTGGATAAGTTATTTTTAACTTTAGTATATTTTTCGATCGCAATTTTTATCGCATCTTCATCTTCTGAATAAATCATTAAGCCAATTATTATTGAACGTAGTTTGGTAATTTGTTCGTCTTCGCCTTCTGCTGTTTCCCAGCCGAGCTCTTTGTAGAGGGGCATACACAGACGATTTACAAGCTTTTTAAGTTGTTTTTCATCACCCTCATCTTGATCTGTGAAGCGCTTTAGATCAGCAACGATAAGTGACATCAAACTCCAGACAGGCTGTGTCTTTTCGTTTTCGTACGCAATAAGTAGAT
>CAYGDI010000066.1:0-1116 GCA_964348695.1 uncultured Candidatus Saccharibacteria bacterium
TCGCTACGGTCATCGCGCCCAGCACGGCGGCTGCGGTTCGGTTGAGCGAGGTCCATTTTAGCTGATCTCAGGAGGGAGTCAAGCACCCAAGTGCGCCGGGCGCGGCAGTGGGGGCGGGACCAACCGCCGCTGCCCAGCGATCTCGGTCATTCTACCGCCTCGATTGTCAGGGTCAGCCAGTCCCCATTGCCCTTGACCGGGGGGAGGAACGTGACCGCGGCTAGGTGCTTGCCGGTGTCGTCAGGGATGACCCCTGCGTCCACGAGCCCGTCGATTGCGGCCTTGACGGTCGGAGCTGATGCCATCGTGTCGGGCAACGTCCCCTTCGCCTGGATCTGTTGAACGGTGATCTCGATGACCTGCAACGCTGGCACTTTCCGTTGTCTGGCAAGCACGTTGAACGCTTGTCGCCACCCGCGGTTGTAGGTCGCTGCCGCCTGGTAGTGGAGGTTGCGGTGCCGGTTAGCCGGGATCGGGCGCTCATTGTGGCTGAGAACCCACCGGCCGGTCACCAGATGACGTGCTTCGTGAGGTTGGCCATGAACCCAGGGCAGGGGACGACCGCACCGGGGGCAACGACTGGCCCCCATCGGACCCGCATCCCATCAGGAGTCCGTGTGGTCTTACTGGTGTTCCACGCGCAGACGACAACGTTGTTGCCTATGCGCGCCCCGGCCCCGATGGTGTCGCCCGCCATGACGATCGCCCCTCTACCAACGAAGGCATCTTCGCACACGAGCGCCTCGTCGCTGACGGAAGCTAGCGGGTGGACTACCGCCGTCGGGTGGATGCCCGTGCTCACGCTCCGTCCTTGCAACACTGGTCGAAGTAGTTGCAGTACGTGTTGCAGAACTTCCCGTACCAGAGATGGTCCGAGCTGAGGATGGCTCCGCTGTCGTCGGTCAGGGTCCACAGCGAGCGTGTTGGGTCGATGATCGTTGCGCCCTTGGGCATCAGCGGCGTGGAACGAGGGGCCAAGGTGCCCGACTCCACGAGCGCCCCTTGTAGCCGGTCCAGTTCGGCTCGTGCTGCGGGCTCGAACTGGTCGGGGGTGTAGACGAAATCCCTGCCGATCTGCTTGGCGTGCTCGACGTTCGGGGATTGAGTCACCCCGAG
>CAYGDI010000067.1:0-1088 GCA_964348695.1 uncultured Candidatus Saccharibacteria bacterium
CGTTTGCCGCGGTAATTGTTTGGCTTTGTCTATTTATGACCAACGACAAGAAGCCCGATCTTGCACACAGTTGAGCTGAAAAATGAAGTAAAATTAATGCTATTCCAATTTAATTAAAATTGAAACTTTTCACAATTTTATCAACCGTGGCTTGGTTGAGCTTATTCGGCTCAGAGTTTTGCAGCGTAAACTCAATGTAGGTACCGTCCAAATTACGAATTATCACCTGTACAACATCATAATCAGTAACTCCAAGACTACATTTTTCTTTGTATGTAGACCCATAGTACTCTTTACTTAGGTCTGGGTAGTCACTTCTTTCAATTGTGCAGTCTTTCAGTAATTTTCTATATGCTGATTCTTCTTTTGCTATTGCCTCGGTTTTGGCTTGTTGCAAAGCTTCGTCTGAAAGATTGTCTGGAATATTTTTATCTCCTTTAAAAATTTGCAGTCCTATTAGGTTTTCTCCTCTGTCAGATCCAGCCGGTATGTACTGTTTAAAGTTTTCTCTGCTTATACTGCTCTCACTGCTAGAGGAATCTTGCCAATTGTCTGGTACTAAAACACTAGCCTTGTTTTCACCTTGGCTAACACTAATTGTCACCATTTTATCTACGGTTGCTTGGCTATCATCAGATTTACTAGCCTTAAATGTAGATTTTTCATTGAATATAGCTCTATGTACAAAGCTGTTTGGGTTCATAGCTATTACACCTATCAATATAAGAAAGAGAAGTATTATTGCAGCCACAATAAGAGGTATTAAAACTTTTTTACTTCGAGAAGGTTTTTGCTCGGGTGAATCTGGCACAAACGGGGTGTCCTGCGGTAAATCTGGCTTAGGCGCCACTGTTGTCGGCTCGTTTTGCTGTTGATCTTGTGGATTGTTTGAATCCATGAGCTTAGTTCCCCTTTAAAATTACTTTAAATTATAGGTTCGAAGACACTCAAATGCAACAAGATATGGGAGCAATAATATAATGTATTTTCTAAGGGTATTGTTGGTATTCCTAAAACATTGCATAATCAACAGTTTCATTATAAAATAACCCCATGAACACCACAGTGGAGCGAGGCGAAGGTCGCCG
>CAYGDI010000068.1:0-1069 GCA_964348695.1 uncultured Candidatus Saccharibacteria bacterium
GATTCAAAGTCATATCTGAATTACTTAACAAAAATTAAAATTTAGCACCTAAAAAGGTTCCATACTCCGTCATTTCCGAGAGATGCCGAAACAGGAGAAGGGGCGGATTGCGGTTCAACTTGATAGCGGGGATTTATAATTATGAAATTTGATGTTAGGCAAGAGGTCTAATAATTATTCGGTTGTTTCAGTTGTCCGAGGTAGGGGTAGACGATTCTACAACCGGTTCGGGTTCTGGCGCAGGGGATGATTCAACAGTTTCTTCGGCTATTGTTTCCTGAGGCGCCTCATCTGCCGGCGGAGTTTCTGGTGTTGAAGTATTGGCGCTATTGCCGTTTAGGAGCTTCTGCAACTCTACTTCGGTGAGGCATGTCTCGCCAATGCAAACCTTGTCTTTGGCCCGAAGGGTCGTGGCGATAAGTTCGGTAATGCCGTTTGAAGCATCGGCAAACCATTCAATCAGGCGGTCAAAGAAGAGGCCAACTAAAGTCTTCTCAGCGCCGCCCCCGGTAGCAGTTGAAGTGGCGGATGTCGTTGAACTAAGGGCCCTAATCTCTTGAGCAAGAAGGTTGGCAGAACCGCGCTCTACAAACATCATCACCGTGCCGTCTGCCAAACTTTCAGTATTGAGAACATAGCCAATCGTCTCTTCGCCATCCTTGGCCTTGCGGGAAAATCCCGGGGTAGCGCTGGCATAGGTCAGGTTATCACCTGCCACAACCGCGCCGTTTTCATCGCTAAACTTGACCGGCACCCGTCCGGAGAGCGCCACTGGTCTGGTATCTGTATTGCCTGCCCAATCAGAGAGCAGAAGTCCGGGATTAGTTGAGACAACGCCGATAACGCGGGTGGCAGTAGCGCTCCCTACTTTTACCAGTTTAGCCTCTTGGTCTATAGCCACCACGTCTGCGGCGGTAATAGAATTATCCGCAACTTCGTAGGATTCGGCAAGGTCAAAGTTGGCAATGGTAAAGGTCTTGCCCCAATACCGGAAAGCGTAGGCATTGTTATAGAAGAGGGAGAATGTGCCGATGTTGAAACCGCCGGTATAAAAGACTTCTGGATTACC
>CAYGDI010000069.1:0-1006 GCA_964348695.1 uncultured Candidatus Saccharibacteria bacterium
CCTGCGGGGACATGGAGGCGTGCCTCGCGGCCATCGCCCGCTGCGAGTCGGGTGGGCGCTACGACGCTGAGAACTCGACCAGTTCAGCGAGCGGGCGTTTTCAGGTTTTGCGGGGGACGTGGGACGGCTACGGAGGCTACCCCGAGGCCAAGGACGCCCCGCCCGAGGTGCAGGAACAGTGGGCTCGGGAGGCATACGCAGCGGCGGGCACCCGACCCTGGAACGCATCCCGCCACTGCTGGGGCCGTTGACTGCTTGACATAACCTCACGGCTGTGAGTACAATGAGTGCGACCACCATTGACCACCACCGGAGGGACACCATGAGCAACCTGTCCACTTACGACATGGACCTTGCAGCCATCGTCGCCGCTCGACGTGACCAGGCACGCTGGGATGCCATCGAGATCGACGCCCTGAGAGCCGCCCGGCAGAAAGACCAGAACGAGGAACGGACAAGGAGACAGCCATGAGGAAACTAATACTGTCAATCGTGTTGGTGACGCTAGTGATGTTGAGCGGTGCCGGGGTTGCCGGAGCACATACCGTCACTGGCAGACCGCGCCCCATAGCTGACCGCGTGAAACTGCCGCAGGGAACCGGAACGATGGTGATAGCGATTTCAGGCGGTAGCGTGCTCATCCGGACAGGCTCATCGTCTTATGAGTGGGTGCGCCTGCCGCAGTGGGGTAGGTGGAACCGCAGGGACTTTTACCGTGGGTGACATCTGCTTGGACTGGCGGTTCGCGGTCTTCCTCCCCTCCGCTGCTGCTGGATTCGTGGTGTGGTTCTGCTTCCGCCGCGTCGCTTCCGAATGCTACGACGCGGGCTATCAGGCGGGGGTCCGTTCACGCGACACGCCCAACGGGGTTTCCCGCATGTCGACCATGACGAGCCCGCCGTCCGATGACCCCACGCACGTGGTCTGGTCCGTGGCAGTGTGCTCTGAGTGCGGCGCCCTAAAGGAGGCGGAATGACCACCACGATCGGGACTGAGACGCTGGTTC